>JAEUII010000190.1 GCA_016795145.1 Planctomycetaceae bacterium | reverse complement strand
GGGGAGTGTGAGTTGTCTTAATCTTAATCCTAATCTTAATCTTAATCTTAATCTTAATCTTAATCTTAATCCTAATCCTAATCGCACAGTGCTTACGCAGAGCGGCAATCGCAATCAGGGGACTGACGTCGCCCCGCTCGCCTTGTTCTTTGCCACACATTTTTCGTCCGATCAAAGCCTCATTCTCGACTTCGAATTGCTGCGCGGGAACGTGCTTGGCACAAGCACACAATCAAGCGGCCTCCCCAGTCGCGGCGGTGTGACGCGGTTCCTTCATCGTCCATGTCAAAAATGATCCTGTCAAAACAATGGCTGACACGGCGCAGAAGGGGATGACGTGTCCGAACCAGTGGACGAATCCGCCGACCAGAGGTGAAAACAGGAACGGGATTGCCATGCACAGATTGAGGGTGCTGATGTATTCGGGGTGGCGTTCCCGGTGCACGATCTCGATCGCATAATTGACCTGCATTCGTAAAGTCACAGGAACGAGTCCGATCCAGAAGAACGTGATCCAGTACCAGGAGAACGTACTGAACTCCGCCAGTCCGATGGCCAGCAAAGGCGCGAACGCTGCGCACGTCAGCAGCAGTCTCAATGCGGCACGAGTTCCAAAGCGGTCGGCAAGAAATCCTGAGATCGTGCTGAACACCGCGGCTCCGACATGCTGTGCGATCACCCATGTCATCAGAGCCGTTCGGTTCGATCCGGGAAGCGACAGTCCCAGCCATTGATAATGGGGAAAGATGATCTGCGAAAAGATAAACAGCACAGCCGTGATGCAGAGTCGCCGAAGCACTTTGTCGGTTCGAAGAAGTTGCAGAGTATCACGAAACAGAACCAGCGTGCGCCGCGTTGCACGATCGTTTGCAGTATCCACAGGTTCGCGAAGCGCGCGAGCCCAGACGCCAGCGATCATCATGGCGCTTCCGACGAACAGAAAGATCCATTCAAACGGCCGCTGACCAGGTGCCGTCAGCCATCGACTCAGAAGCAGTAACGCGAGCGTAATTGCGAAAGTGGTCCCGAGTGTGCTCGCAGCAGCCTGCAGACGTCCTCTGACGGTCGGCTCGACGAGTTTCCCCAGAACAGTGCTGGCCGCCATTTCGTTGACGCCATGCAGACAAAAAAATGTGGCATACGCGATCAGAAAAATGAAGGCGAACCATTCCGGAAGCAAGGCATCCGCGTACCAGATACTAAACGACAGAAACAGAAACGGGGTGCCCATCAGAAATGTTGTGCGGCTGAGCCAGACAGCCTTTCTGGGGGCTGAAGCCAGTCGATCCGACATCAGAAGCGGAGCAACTGATTGCCCCGTTCGATTCAGAAGCGGCAAAGCACCTCGGATGAAGCCGGACTCCGACACCGTGTCCAGAAACGCCGGCATGATGACGCTCTCTGTCTTGAAGATCCACGCGATGCGAAACAACAC
This sequence comes from Planctomycetaceae bacterium, assembly GCA_016795145.1. Taxonomy (GTDB): domain Bacteria; phylum Planctomycetota; class Planctomycetia; order Planctomycetales; family Planctomycetaceae; genus SXXK01. The sequence goes on along the minus strand of JAEUII010000190.1, from coordinate 17,234 downwards.
CTGGTGAATCAACAGGGCGGCAATATTCCACCGACGAACAGGCTCAGGCGTCGGCGCGGAGCCCTCATCGCTGGCGGGCCGGGGACTGGTGCTTTCTTGTGACTTCAGGCTTGCCACGGGGATTTTCTGTTCATGCGATCTGTCTGGACAGTGTGCAGCGGAACGATAGACGATACAGTGCGAATCACGACGAAGGAAATCGGGATTTTTCGGTCGGCACACAAATCTGGAACTGCCGAACTGCTGTCGCACTTACATTGCTGTCCGGAGCACGCATGAAGATTGTTCAGACTAATGACGTCAAAGCGTGGCTGTCCAAAGCGAGTCAGCTCTCTGAGTTTACTCGGGGAATCGGCGGGCCATCCGATCCGGACGCCGATCAGGAGCTGGGCATTCCGGACCATCTGCAGTTCCTGATCCGACGCCTCTCGTCCGATAAGGCGGAAGGCGTGGCTCTTGATGCCTTCGATTCCATTCCGTTCTACAGTCTTTGCCGTGCATTTTTCCTGCCACTTTCGATGCTGGACCCGGAGCGTGCGGCGACGATTTTTGGACTGAAGATTGCCACTCCACCGGACACTGCGGCTCGTGAAGCCCTGCTGGCCGATTTTCTGAATCGCAACATCGGCCTGACACTGGAAGAACAACTGGGATGCATCCTTGGTGATGTCTTCATGGGCCGGCGAAGTTCTGTGCGGCGCGACAGTCTTGTTCGACTGCTGATGAGTCTGAAACTGATGTCCCGCCGTGAGTGTCTTGACCGACTGACACAGGTTGGTGACATCGCAGTGATGTACGCGGAGAATCGTCCGTCGCTGAAGTCTGACACGCCACTCACATCGGCCGAAGTGATTCGGACTCTTCGGTTTCTCCCTGACGCCGGACAGACGACGCGTTTCCGAGTCCTCCGCAGTCTGTTCGCTCGCTGCGGAAAACTGGAAGCGTATTTTCTGGCTCGACTGTTATTGCAAAAGGCAGGACTTGGATTTGACTATCAGGGCCCGCTGATTGCTCGCCTGCTGGCTCAGAAGTTCGGCGCGACTGAAGAACAGGTGAGCCATGCGATGGCACTGACAGATGCCTTCAAGGTGGCGAACGTGCTTTTGAGTGAAGGCGTTGATGGTCTGAGGCGCATTCAATTGCAGCCGCTGGTCCCGGTTCGTCCGATGCTGTCCGGCGGCATGGTTGCCGACATTGAAGATTCTGAATTGCCGGTCTGGGTCGAACGAAAGTACGACGGGATCCGCTTGCTGTTGCACAAGTCGACGGATACTCGCGGTTCGGTTCTGTGTGGAGCTTACACAAGGAATCGAGGCGACTGGCTGGAACAGATCACCGGCATTGAAGTTTCCATTCGCAATATTCCGGCAACGAACTGTATCGTCGACGGCGAACTGTTTGGCACGGTGCTGGACATCGAAGCGGGGGCTCGGCCTGCTTCTGTCTACGAAGTCTACGCGTCACTGCAGGGACAGGCCGCGATTCCTGTGAACCTGAAGTTCGCAGCGTTTGACCTTCTGTACATGAATGGCATGGACCTGACGACGAAGCCGCTGCACGAACGACGTCAGATCCTGATGGGACTGCTGGCACCTCTCCAGGGCCGACCGCTCGCCATTCCGATTTCTGTCAGTGAAGGACAGATGGCGCAGAGCAAGGATGATCTGAATCGTCTGTTCCATCATTTCCGAGCACAGGGATATGAGGGCATCATCACGAAGGACCTGAAGGCTCCTTATCGTTTGTCGACACGCGATCCAGGCTGGAAGAAGCGCAAGCCAGAGATCACGCTGGATCTGGTGCTTCTTGGGGCGACGAGAGCCGTGACGACCAAGGAAAATGCCGGCATGTTCGGCTCCTATGTGATTGGTGCTCGCAACAGCCAGGGAGGCTACGACATCGTTGGCGATGTGGCGGGCGTTGATCGCGTTCGCGAAATGGAGATTCAGCGCGAGATCATGCGAGAAGGTCTGATGACTGGCCAGCGAATGGAGCGTCCCAGTGCATCAGGAGCTCGCCCGGGCGTAGCGCTGCGGCCGTACATTGTCGTGACGGTGCGTTTCGAAGGAATTGCTCGCGATCAAGTGACGGGGGCACTAAGCCTGCGAGACCCCAAGCTGGTTGTGTTGCGCAGTGACAAGCCGGCTGCGGAAGCGGATTCGATGTCGAATCTGGAAGAGATTTATCTGAGGCAGCGTGTTGGGTAACGGTTCGCTGGTCATCACTCGGAGAATGATGGTTACTTTGGAGCAGAGGAATAAGGGCTATGGTAAAAGAGTCGTCACCAGATGACATGACCGTGGTACAGAAGGCCGGATTGCTTGTGTTCGTCTTTCTGTGCGGGCTTCCTGCGCTGGAGATGAATGGCTTTGGGATTGGGTTTCCCATCTCACTTCAAACGGGCATCACATGCGCGACGCTCGGCGGGCTGGTTGGCGGTGCCATGATCTGCTCAAGGCCACTCTATGCGGGGATTATCGGCGGCCTGCTGGCGGGTCCGGCGGGGTTGCTGGCAGTTTACTTCTATACCCAGAACCGCGTTGAAGTTTGGAATCTTGAGCTTGTTCTGGTCCAGGGAGTCGCGTCGCTGCCAGGATTCCTGATCGGCAAGTATCTGAAGGGCCTGGCGGCTCCTCATCAAGAATCGCAGAGCAAGCGAGATCGCAACGCTGCATTCGCTGACGATGAATCAGAGAGTGCATAATGGAACTGCGGTGGGTGGCGTGGAATTTCAACGCTCGCAGAGTTCCTGGGTGGCATTCTGTTTTCCAGGTTGCCCGAGAAATGCTGGCCTTACCGAGAATGATGCAAGGCGATGGACGGGTGTGCTTAGACGCGGGGGATCTTTAGCAAGATCCACTACCGATAACCAGAACGCCTTGTCGTGAAGTCGCATTAGTCAACACCGACGTTACGCTCGATGGAGTTTGCCTTTTCGGACATTAGATACTTCTTGAACCACTGGTCAGGATCGCGTTCACGTTCCTGATCACCTCGCCCTTCGTCACCCACGAAGTCCCATTCACCTTTGTCATCTGACGCTTTCGAATCCCAGTCGGTTGGGTTCGGAGTAAACGTTCGTTTCAGACGTCGCATCGCCGATGTCGGAGACTCCACGAGCGAACACCCGGACACAGTCACGGTGACCAGCGACACACAAACCAGCAGGATTTGAGAGCGCGAGCGTTTCATTTTCTTTGCCCTGGTGCAATAGACTCCGGCAGGCAGTGCGGGCTGACGTTTGCAGTCTGCAATGCCGCGTTTGATTTCATCATGGCAATTTACCGGTCGTCTGAGTTCTTCCGAGCCCAATTATGCAACCTCTTGATATTCTTGTTGTGGCCCCTCATCCCGATGACGCGGAAATCAGCGTGGGAGGCACAATCGCGGTTTCTCTTCAGCAGAATTTGCGAGTCGGAGTGGTGGATCTGACGAGCGGTGAACCGACGCCGCACGGTACCCCGGAGATTCGCAAAGAAGAAACGGACAACGCCACGGAGATCCTTGGCCTGACCTGGCGAGCGAATCTCAACCTGCCGAATCGCTCCCTTCAACCGACGCTTGAGGCTCGACGACGTCTGGCAGAAGTCTTTCGCCAAACTCGCCCCCAGATGCTGCTTGTTCCATACTGGCAGGACGCTCATCCTGATCATGTTGCCGCCAGCCAACTTTGTGATGATGCACGGTTCTGGTCAAAGCTCAGTCGCTCCGACCTGGCAGGAGATCCATGGTGGCCTCCGATGCTGCTGCACTATTTCAGCATCCATCTTCGGATTCATCCGGCGGCATCGTTTGTCGTGGACATTTCCAGTGCCATTGAAACCAAGATGAAGTCCGTCACGGCCTATGAAAGTCAGATGCTGAAGGGCCGGTCATCGCAGTTTCCGACGGCTGTCGATGACATTCGCGACCGAGCACGTTACTGGGGCTGGACGATCGGACGAGCCTTCGGTGAACCATTCGTGAATCGTGAGTCGATTGGCCTGTCGTCGCTGACGAGCCTGTTGAAATAGCCTGCTTCGTCACGAGATTCTCGGATCGTTGCGATGACTTTGAGGCTCGCTTCAAATGAGAAGTCGACCGCGTTATCGTCCTTGTAATCGCTCAGAAATTGCCACGGATCCCACCTGCGCACGATACTGCTCTCTCCCCTGGAGCCCTTCCCATGCTGACTCGACGACAAGCCCTTTCTACGTTGACACTCCCGATTGTTTGCAGCCTCACTCAAGTCAGTTTTGGCGATCAGCTTCCGGCCGTACCCGTTCGGTCTGGTGACTGGCCATGGTGGCGAGGACCAAATCACAACGGCATCGCGGAAGGCGGTCAGAAGCCTCCGATTGCCTGGTCAGCCGATAAGAACATCGCGTGGAAGACGGCCGTTCCAGGTCGCAGCCATGGATCGCCCATCGTTGTGAACGACGATGTCGTCGTGACCATCGCGGATACAGAGCGAAAAGTTCAAACGGTTCAGTGTTTGAATCGTGCGACCGGCGCTTTGAAATGGGAAACGGTGGTCCATGCAGGTGGTCTGGATGTGAAGAACAACGAGAAGTCGACGATGGCGTCGACGTCGGCTGCATGGGACGGTGAACGCTACTTCGTGAATTTTCTGAGTGGCGATTCCGTCTACATGACCGCGCTGGATGCGAAGGGCAAAAAGCTGTGGCAGACAAAGCTCACTGCCTATGTGAACCATCAGGGCTTTGGATCTTCACCACTGCTCTACCATGACCTCGTGATTGGAATCTCCGACAACAAAGGTGGCGGAGCGATTGTTGCCATGAACCGAGCAACCGGCGACATCGTCTGGAAGAAAGAACGCCCGGCAAAGCCGAACTATCCGTCTCCGGTCATTTTCAAGATCGCCGGAAAAGAACAACTGCTCATCACCGGCTGTGATCTCGTGACAAGCCTCAATCCAGCCACTGGTGAAAGGCTCTGGGAAGTCGAAGGCGCGACAACGGAATGTGTCACGACGACAGTCACTGACGGACATCGAATTTTTACCAGCGGTGGTTATCCAAAGAACCATGTGTCCGCCGTCGAAGCTGATGGCTCTGGAAAGCTGGCCTGGGAAAACACGGCTCGGACCTATGTGCCATCCATGATCTGTCACGAAGGTTTGCTGTTCGCCGTGCTGGATGCCGGGATTGCCATGTGCTGGGAGTCTGCGACCGGAAAAGAACTGTGGAAGGGCCGACTTGGCGGCACATTCAGCAGCTCACCGATCATGGTGAATGACCTGATCTATGCCACCAACGAAGAGGGGCAGACGTTCATTTTCACGACATCAAAGACAGGGCTGGAACTCGTCGGAACTAACACACTTGGAACCAGTGTGTTCTCATCGCCTGCAATCTGTGGTAGCCGCATCTACCAGCGCATTGCTGAAATGGATGGAACTCGCCGGCAGGAATACATCGTTTGCATCGCTGAAGGCTGACGTCGCTAATGCCGCTGATCGGGCTTACGGCCAGAGCGAAACCGAGGATCAGTCTGGCTGCCCGTGTCGAAAGACAAGTCGAGGCTGCAGCACAGCGCCGTCCTGGATTTCTGCGATCGCCAGAAGTTCACCTGAGGAGTTCAACAGCGAAGCATTGCCGCCCGTTGTCCAAACTGTCGCGAGGTTTGCGTTTCCGTCTGAACTCTCTGAATCAGTTCGAATCGTTCGTCCACAGCGCAGGTCGTTCTGGTCTTTGTCGGAACACACATGGGACGGAAGGTGCGAAACGATCCTGGCGGCTGGCTGAAGATGACTACAGATCAGTTCAGGCGAAAGAGCATCAATCGGCAGTCCATCGGCAGTAGTGAATTCGCCGATGGCGGTTCTCTCCAGGCGACTCATCAAGGCACCGCAGCGGAGCATCTTTCCGACATCACGCGCGATCGAGCGAATGTAGGTGCCGGACCCGCATTCGATGCGAACTTCCAGCACCGGCCATTCGTACTTGAGGATTTCGATTCTGTGAACGGTGACCTGCTTTGGTTCCAGATCGACCTGCACTCCCTGGCGAGCCAGGTCGTAGGCACGCTGCCCCGACACATGGACGGCCGAGAACGCAGGGGGCACCTGAGTAATCAGACCTATTTGAGTCGCGAGTGCTCGCTGTAAATCATCGAATGAGACTGGCGTGGCGTCAGTTGCGGCGATCACATTTCCTGTGCTGTCATCAGTGTCACTCGTCTGGCCCAGAACAAACTGAGCGACGTACGTTTTCGGGCGATCCTGAAGCCAGGAAATCAGCCGCGTTGCGGGGCCGACGCAAACCAACAGCACTCCGGTCGCCATGGGATCCAGAGTTCCCGCATGACCGCATTTTGCCGGCTTGACCTGGCGGTAAACACGGTTCACGACATCCCGAGACGTCATCCCTTCGGGTTTGTAGAGGTTCAGAAATCCAAACATAGGCCAATGCAAAGGAATCGCAGTAGGGCTGAAAGACTGGCAAGGGGCCCCGGAGTTTGACCACCGGGAGCAAATGTTCAACAGCGGACTTTTATGGGAAACCAGTCTGCATTGACGACCGACACTGCAAACATCGCGATGAATGCTGAATTTGGGACATTTTTCCCAATTTGCGGGTTCGCAGTGTAAGATCCTTCAGGCTCAGTCGTTCCCGCATTGTCAGGCCTCGAATGTCACCTGCAGACTCGGCAAGAGAATCCAACAGCAACGGGCAGTCCCACGACTGGATTGAACTCGCTTTACCCCGCGCGCTGGCATTTGCTCAGTCTTTGGTGCGAGACCTGTCGACGGCGGAAGATCTGGTTCATGACTGCGTGTTTCGACTCTGGCAAAAGCGAGACCACTACGACTTAACAAAAGACGGTCAACGACTGTTGCTGAAGTCCATCACCAATGCAGCCATCGACAGGGCTCGACGGCGGCATCTGACAGTGACGGACGAGGGAGCGACGCTGGGGAATATTCCTGCTGGTGATCCGCCCGTGTTTCACCGCGTCCTTCTGGTGGAAATGGAATCGCATCTCGAGGAGGCTCTGGGGAAACTCTCTGTGAATCAGCGAGCGGCCCTTCAGCTCAGCAGTCTTGGATATTCGCTGAAGGAGATCGCTGAATCACTGGGAGTGTCGGAGAGCAACGCGGGAGTGTTGATTCATCGAGCAAGACACAGCATGGCAGAACATCTTCGACCGTATCTTGATCAGGACTAGTCCATGAACGTCAATCCAGAACAACCAGGCCGAAGCAAGGCGAGCGGCCAGCATGCGCCGCTGCCGGATGTGCTGTCGCTGGATGATTTGGTCAAACAGCATCTGGATGCTCAAGCGGCTTCGGCGGATGTGCGTCGCCTGCAAGAACGGCTGGCGGATTCTCTCGCCGCAGACACGGTTTCGCACCTCGCTTCGCCGGAAGTACCAGCGTTGGTGCCTGCGGATTCGAATCGACCGGTTTCTTCAAAGTCTCACGGTTCCTCACGCTGGATTCGTGCGATTACGACGCTGACTGTTTCTGCCCTGGTACTTGCTGCGTTTCTCCTTGGGCGCTTTGAGTCGACTGTTGAAGCCAGCCCGGCGGAACTGCTTCGTGCGGCTCAGGAGACTCATGCTGGTCCGATTGAACGAGTTTACCTGGTCAAGGTCGAACGCGCGGCATTCCCTGCTCCTTCATTCGCTCTCCCAACGGAAGCACGAGTGACAGTTTTGGGGGATCGGTTCCGCGTCGAGATGAATCGTGGCGAGCGTCGGATGCAGTGGGGACGCGATGCTTCAGGGACCGTCTGGATGGTGACTCACTTTGGTCGAGGACTGCAGATTGCTCCTTCCGAAGCCGGGCCTGGGCTTGAACAGCTGACGGATATCTACAGCCTGAATCTTGAGACATTGCTCGATGATGTTCTGGCTCATTGTCGGCTTGAGCGTGAAGATTCCAGCCCATCCGTTCATCGAATCGTTGCCAAAGCGGTTCGCCCTGGTCGAGGTGGGATTGTCGCGGCGGAGATCGAAGTGGATCGCGAAACAAAAGCCATTCGAAAGCTGGTCATCGAACGAAATCGTCCTCAGCGCTGGGGGATGAAAGTCACATTTTTGCTGACAGATTCCCAGGTCGCTGACGAATCACAGTATTCCATCGAAGGGCATTTGCCGAAGAACGCTTCCGTGATGACTCGAGACTTTCAGAATGATCGTCGACGTGAAATCCTGGCAGCGTGGCTTGGTGGTCCCGCGGACCGCTGGGTTGTGAATGATGATGCGAAGCGGTAGTGCCTGCACATCAAGGCCACACGAATCAAACTTCAACACACATTGAACTGGCTGACGAAGATGAGACTCAAGCGAATCGTTCTGTTGGCAGGTCTGCCATTGGTTGGATTGGGAGTATGGTCGCTCAGTCGCCTGACTGCTCAGGAAGGTCGGCCGCTTGTCGATCGATTCCGCCAGGTCGACGCCAACTCGGACCAGAAGATTACTCGAACTGAGCTGACGGACTCCGCTCTCTTCGACAAACTGGACGCCGACAAGAACAACGAAGTGACGCTTGAAGAAGCTCGCGAAGCTTACCGATCCGGCGTGCTGACACGCGAGATGATAGAAGGCTCTGCGCCGAAACCGGTGCCTGATCCAGGCCCGCAGCCGGAGTCCTCGTTGTCCGCAGCCAGCCTGAAACAGACCGCCAAACGAATTCGCCCGGCGGATCATGGCATTGGACAACTGATGCCGGACTTTGTGTTCAAGGATCTGGCGGGAGCAGAACATCATCTTCGTGGCTTCAAAGATTCAGAAGCGGTCGTCGTTTGCATGACCAGCACCAGTTGTCCTCTGAGCAAAAAGTACCTTCCGACTCTGGCAGAACTGACAAAGGAGTATGCACCAAAGAAGGTGCAGTTCATCGCTGTGAACTGTGTGCCAACGGATCGTCTGGAAGATCAGCAAAAGGCATCTCAGCAACTGGCCAGCGAAACGCTGTATGTGAATGACTCCGAAGAAGCGATGGCCCGGCATGTCGGCGCGGTTTCGACGACTGATGTGCTCGTTCTGGATCGCGCGGGTGTTGTCGTTTATCACGGCGCGATCGATGATCAGTACGGTATCGGCTACGCTCTGGATGCCCCGAAGCAGAACCTATTGAAGGATGCACTTCAGGAAGTGCTGGCCGGAAAGCCTGTGTCGGTTCCTGCAACCAAAGCTCCTGGGTGTGTTCTGGACCTGGAACCTCGTGAGGTAACGCAGAATTCGATCACGTGGCACAATCGAGTCTCACGCATCATTATTCAGAACTGTCTGGAATGTCATCGTGAAGGTGGTGTGGGACCATTCTCTCTGGCGACTCGTGACGAAGTGATTGCTCACGCGGCCATGATTCGACAGGTTGTGGACAATCGCACGATGCCGCCATGGTTTGCTGCAGCTCCGGCCAGCGGACATTCGGTGTGGGGCAACGACCGGTCGCTCACAGACGCTGACCGAAAAGACCTGCTGAGCTGGCTTGCCGGAGATCGTCCGGAAGGTGATCCCGCGGATGCGGCAAAGCTGCCGGAGTTTGCAGGAGAATGGTCGCTCGGAAAGCCGGACTACATTGTTCAAATTCCGAATCCTATCGCGATCAAAGCCACTGGAACGATGCCCTATCAATTCGTGACCGCGCAGACCGATCTGCCGGAAGATCGCTGGGTTCAGGGTTACGAGATTCTGCCGACGGATCGCAGCGTGGTTCATCACGTGATCGTGAATGTGCACGAACCAGGTTCTGGCCGCATCATTGATCGTGAAGAAGGCGTCGGTGGTTACTGGGCCGCGTATGTTCCGGGCAATCCCGGGCAGATGTATCCCGAAGGCTTCGCGAGAAAGCTGCCTGCGGGGGCTCGGATCAGCTTCCAGATTCATTACACGCCCAGCGGAACAGCCACAACGGAACAGCTGCGCATTGGTCTTCACTTTGCGGACAAGGAACCTCAGTACGTTGTGACGACAATTCCTTTGGCGGACCGTGATCTCAACATTCCGCCGAATGAGGCGAATCATGTGGAGTCACTCAGTCGCCCTGTTCCAACGGACATTCCTGTGCTCGCTTACATGGCTCATATGCATGTGCGAGGCAAGGCGTTCCGTTTTGATGTGGAAACTCCTGATGGCAAAAAGGAAACGCTGCTCGATATTCCTCACTATGACTTCAACTGGCAGCTGCGATACGACTATGCCGAACCGAAGATGATTCCGAAGGGAAGTCGTTTCACGGTCACCGCGGTGTTTGACAACAGTGTCGACAATCCTGCCAATCCGGATCCGAACAAGACCGTACACTGGGGACAGCAAACATTTGACGAAATGATGATTGGCTACGTCGAGACGTATCTTCCGGTCGGAGAAACTCCACGAGCACGCAGAAACCTGGCGGCCGCTGGCGCGGGCGAAATGTTGTTCGACACACTGGATACCAATGGCGATGGACTCCTGTCGAAAGACGAAGCTCGGAAGGCGGCGGATCGAGCCCCCAGGTTGAAGGACCGGCCGGAAATCCTTGAGCGACTTTTTGATCGCATGGATGAAGACAAGGATGGCAAACTGTCGAAAGATGACTTCGGACGACATCGCGAACAACTGGGGCGCAAACAGTAAGACGTCGCCGGCAGGAGAAGCTGATGGATCAGGGAATTCAGAACTACAACGATGCGCTGTCCGATGGCGATCGCGAGATTTGTGAAAAGCTTGCCAACGTCATCAACAAAGCCCTTCCGGATGCGGAAAGCAAGATCTGGCACGCTCATCCTGTTTGGTTTCTGGACGGCAATCCGATCGTCGGCTACAGCAAGCTGAAGGAATCAGTGCGGCTGTTGTTCTGGAGCGGTCAGTCCTTCGAAGAAGAAGGACTTCAGGTCGAAGGCAAATTCAAAGCCGCCGAAGCCCGGTACGAAACGGTGAAGGACATTCGAGTCACCGACCTGAAACGATGGCTCACGAAGTCTCGTGAGATTCAATGGGACTATAAGAACATCGTGAAGCGCAAAGGCGTTCTGGTGCGACTGAAATAGGCGATGGCGAAAATGGGGCTAGTGCTCTGTCAGACCAATGAAAAAGGGTTCGTCATTCCCGCGCAGGCGGGAACCCAGGTTGTAACGTTCTGGGTTCCCGCCTGCGCGGGAATGACGGCTAATCCTAAATTGTTGATGTGACAAACCACTAGCAATGTCGCCATCACCGGACTGACGTCGCCGCGTTCGCCTTATTGCCGTGCTTCTCCGCTCTTCACTCGTTGTCGTATGAACCGAACGAGCGACGCTCCCTTCAGCGAGGTTGTTGCGGCTGCGGGTGCAAGTTCCTGTTCGAGCACTCCGGGGATCGTCCTTCGAAAGCGAACGGACCAGAGGACACCGGGACGAACCGGCGTTGCACTCAGTTCCTGAAACGGGATCGCCGCTTCGAACCTCCATGACCCGTCATCGCCATCGGCGGCAACATACCATCGAGGATTCCAGCGTTTCAGCCACCAGGCACTGTCTGTGGTTTGCCCTGTTTCATCGATCACCAGGTCAAATGCTGTGAGATAGTCACGATCTGTATCAATCGCGATCTCGATTCGATCCAGCGATCCATGATCGGCATCGTGAGTTCGGCCGGATGCAAGTTCCAGCGTTCGCTTCATCGAATCGGCTCGCTGGAGCCGCCCGGCGATGTAAAGAAACTGCTCGTCCCAGGCAATCATGACAAGCGACCGAGGCTGATTCAGATCCTTCGCCGTTCCCTCATTCGCCTCTTTGACTCGCGCGCCAGAAACTCGCGGTGCCTCAAGAGTGATCTCTTCGGCATCTTCCCAGATCGTATCCTTAAGCATTCCGTCGAGATAAGGCCGGTCTGCTCGCTGAGGAAGATTGAACGTCCGGACCAGAGTGGGTGACATCCCCTGCAGGACCTGCATCTCGGAGGTTGCCCACACTCCAATGTCGTTCGTTAGCGGTGAAATTTCAGTCAGCAATGTGGAGCATTCACCGGACTTGTCCTGCAAACGCATCGAGACCGCCTGACGAAGGATCGCTTCGGCCGGGACCTTTCTTCCACGCTTTGCAGCGTTCGCCATCTGTCGATTCAACAGCGTCCAGGCAATCTGAGATTGCGAGTTCCATTTGTCAGACAGCGCCGTCAGCTGTGGAGTCGCTGAAGCGGAGAACACCGTGGCAGTCGCCGGTTGAACCGATGGCTCCATGCGAATCGACGGGACTGCGCCTTCCGCAAGCTCCTCTGGTGCTTCTTCGTCAGAAGCAGTTGATCGAGGAGTCGCCTGGCCTGGTGCACCGGGATTGGACTGAAGGCGCGTTCGGTACTGTCGGATCTCTGCCGATGAATACAGAATCAGCAGAGTCTCAGCGGCCTTGCGAGCTTCATCGCTCTCAGGAAATCGACGCATCAATTCCTGCTGGATCGCAAAGTACCCTTCGATGTTGTTGCGATCCAGATTCAATGCCGCAAGCTCGGTCAGTTGCCGCAGAGCCAGCGCTGGTGGCAGTTGAGTTCCGATCGTTTCGAGCTCCGCCACAAATGCTTCTTCAGACTTCTGCAATCCCTGATGTCCGTCCAGGGCACTGGCTTCTGCTTTCGCCGCCTGAACAACGCTCTGCATGTCCTGAAGCTGTTCACGATCACGTACTGTTACGGGACGACGGACGTCAGACGTCAGTTTGCTTTCAAGTCCATCCAGCAAACGTTCGACTGCGACATTGTCCTGAGTATCTCGAAGCACCACATATCCGGCTCGAGGACGTACTGCGACTGAGAACGATTCGCCCGTGTGGATCACGGCTTCAACAGCATCACACAGCAGGCCAGACGTGGTTCCAAGTGCTTTCAGGAGATCAGAATCATCAAACGAAATGGAAGTCCGCTGAGCCCGGGGAGCCCGCGATGCAACTCGGGAAATCGTCCAGGCCTTCAAGCCGGCAGTTTCCAGCGCCGTGCCTTCCGGGTTGGCTGCAAGTTGCTCAGCGGCTGTCAGTGCATCGGTCACCAGAGATGCGACTGCATCGCTATCGCTGGTGTCTTCGACAACCACAACGACGGGACGCCATGTGCATAGCATGCGAGCCAGCCTGAGTGGCAGAAGTTCTCGCAGTCGACCGTCAGTTTGGCGATTCCATTCGGCGATCAGCTGCTTCGCAGAAACTTCCTGGCCTTTAATGGTTCGTGGAAAAGCCCAGTCCCCTTCCAGCCCACCGACAGAAAGTGAGGCGAGTCCGAGATCAGCATGAGCGAATGGAACAAACGAGGCTGCATCGGGGGAGCTGAGATCCAGCACTTGCGAAATCTGAACGACGTTGCTGCGAATGCCGGTGTCTGCCGTCACGCTGGAAAGAAGCTGAATCGGAGCCGCTGAAGCATCACTCGCAAACGCAAGCAAACCGGAGTGCATCCCGTCAGAGCGTACGCACTCCCACGTCGCACCTTCATCCAGTGAACGAAGAATCTGTCCAAAGCTGCCGACGGCGAACAACTCGCGATCCGCTGAAGCGCGAATTCGATGAATGTGTCCGTTCGCTGGAACTTTGGCAACTTCCCAGGTCGCTCCCGCATCAGAAGACCTCAGGACCATCGAAGCGGGAACACCAGCAGCCACCACCAGATCTTCGCGGTGAGTGATGGAACGTGCGTCAAACACATCAGCGAGTCCTTCCGGAAGCTCACCCGCCGGAATGTTCCATGTCACACCACCGTTCGAAGTCTCCAGAAGCTGTCCGCCATCGCCTGCAATCCACCCTTGACCATCCGCATCCAGCGATGCACCTCGAACACTGCGAAGCGTGGCCTGAGGAGCATTCACAACCACAGCCTGATTTGAAACAATCGATGCGTACTGCAGTCTCTGACCGACAATGATGCCTTCGTCAGGGCTGATGAAGGCACCGCCAAGCCACGGGGCAACAGGCTGATCGGCATCGATCGGTTCCCAGGAGATGCCACCGTCGGCAGAACGAAACAACGTGCTGGACGTCTTTGAACTTCGAGGCAGAGTCACAGCTACCGCATCATCCAGACCGAAGTACTGAATCGACAGAATTCCTGGTAACTGAGCTGCCGCGCCGAGCAGTCCCGGAGTGTTTCGGGATTCATCGGCCAGGTCTTTCCATGACTGACCACCGTCACGCGTGGCGAGAAGAACGGGTTCTCCTCCTGCAACACCGCGATCGAAACGAATCCCGCCAATCCATCCGATCCGGTTTGTCAGAAAACACACGGATGTCAGACGACACGGAAACGGCGTCATCTGAGTCGACCAGGTGGCTCCACCGTCCAGTGATGAACACACAACGCCATGGTCGCCAACGGCCCAGACCTGACTGCCGACAGCACAGAGATCAAACAGCGCCGCGTCATCGGCAATCGATCGACGACGCGGGACCGGTCCGGTCCAGAAGGTCCCTGGATCTGAATCCTCATCGATCAACTGAATTCGGGTGTCCACCTGTCGAACGACGACCGATCCAGGTTCTCCGCCGGTTCGTTCACCGTTCGATGCGGCGTCCTGGGGTTCATCTTGCGCAATGCTGTCGGAGGATCGCGATGACCGAGGTGATGCTGATCCGACCTTGCGCGATCGTCTGATCGGTGCCGTCAATGGCGAGTCCGACGGTGATGTGGAATCCTCAGTCGCCTTTGATTCTGTTCGCTTAACGGACTTCTTCTTAGTTCCCTCATCGCGAGAAGTCTTCTCCGATGACTCGTCCGCTTCTGGTTCAGACAACTGAAACTGGGCTTCGCAGCGCGCGGTGACGGTGAGGAAGAGGAGCAGAACGCTGAGTGATGTTATGGAACGAATCATCCGTGATTCCCCGGCATGCGAATTCCCGACCGGTTTTGCGTCGCCATCGTGGCTTTTTACAGGGGAAGGTTGACCGTTCAGCCCCGTTTGAACAAGACCAGAATGCCTCGTAGAGTTGACATTCCCCGCTCAATTCGCGCTGATTCCCGCGATTTCCCGTCGCCCAGTGTAGAACAGCTGTCCTCAGCCGTTTGACCACCCGAGTAGAATGGCTGCCCTCAGCCGTTTCTTCTGTGTCAGAGGTCCGTCAAAAGGAAACTGGCGCGCTGTGGGAAGACGCACAAACAGACCCAATCGAATCGACCGAGAATTCAATTCTCTCCAGAAAAGACCATGAGCCGAACTCAAACAATTGATGGAATTACGCTGCACCTCGGAACACCGGACACCAGCTCCGGCGAATGGATCGGACAGCGAGAAGTTTTGAAGCAACTACTGGCCTGCTGGATCGTAGTCGACGAACGCGACCTTCCGCTGACGCCGCGACTTGTCGGAACTCCGGGGATCGGCAAGACAACGCTCGCCATTGCCGGCGCGCGACATCGAAACCAGGAACTGTTTATTTATCAGTGCACCGCGGACACTCGACCGGAAGACCTGCTGGTCACTCCGGTTCTTGCGGAAAGCGGCAAGATCGCTTACCACGCATCGCCGCTTGTCACGGCCATGATTCGGGGCGGCATCTGCATCCTGGACGAAGGAAACCGCATGAACGAGAAGTCGTGGGCCAGCCTCGCGCCGCTTCTCGACCATCGCCGCTATGTCGAATCCATCGTCGCAGGGATCACAATTCGTGCGCATCAGGACTTCCGATGCGCTGTCACGATGAATGAAGATGAGTCTACGTTCGAGATTCCGGACTACATCCTCAGCCGTCTGCAGCCCACACTGACTCTTGGCCATCCATCGCGTGAGGATGAACTCTACATTCTGAAGTATCACCTGCCGTTCGCAGACGACCAGATGCTGAGTCTGACAGTGGACTTCCTCCAGGAAGCTCACTCGCTAAACCTGGACTTCTCCACTAGAGACGGCATCAACATTCTCCGCTTCGCACTCAAACGCATCGCGCAGGATCCAGCTCACCCGATTGCCCGCGACGATGCCTGGCGAGAAGCCCTGGAGAAATGCCTTGGCGAAGAAGCGGCCGACCTGAAGTCACTCGCCGATCGCCAGAACAAATCACTGGGCGGCAATATCGTCCCAATGGGACTTGGTGACTTCTTCTTTTCCCCTGGCGACCCTCTTCATCCCGACGCCGATTTCGATGATGACGACGAGGATGATGAAGACTTCGACGAATTCGATGACGAAAAACGCCGTTAGAGCCCCAATGTTCCCCGTGTCTCCGACGCGGGTTCACTCTGCGATCTTATTGGCTGTCCGCCTGTCACCGCGGAATTCGGCTCAGCAGGTCTGTGACTTGTTGCCCTGCGGGGTGAAGATCTCGCGTCGGAGACACGAGCAACAATGTGCCCCGTGTCTCCGACGCGGGTCTATTTGCCGATCTCGCTAATGAACAGGTCAATCCACATCACAAAAGCAAACAGCGAGATCAGAAACAGGAAGCCAATCGCGTGAGCCCAGCCGATGACTCGAGCGCCGGGCTTTCGGCGAGTCACGCCTTCCCAAATCAGGAAGACCATGTGACCACCGTCCAGCACAGGGATGGGCAGGAAGTTCAGGATGGCCAGATTGATGCTGAGGAAGGCGAGGAACATCAGAAGATCGATGACGCCTCGTTCCGCAACGATGTAGCCGATCTTCGCAATTCCCAGTGGCCCACTCAGTGATTCCATCGCCACATCGCCTCGCACCATTTGCTTCAGGCTGCGGTAGATCGACAGAGCTGTTCTGCGTGTTTTGGTTGTCGCCATCGAGAAGGCTTCACCGACGCTGGTCGCCTTCTGAAGTTCCCGCTCTTCCATCCAGATCGATGGGCTGAAGCCACGGAACCAGATGTACCAGTTGGCAACGGACTCATGACCCTCCAGCGTCTTGCTGCCGGTCTCTTTTCCGTTCTCATAGTGAATCAGGATCTTGCGTTCCGGAACTCGCTGAATATGCTCGAAGGCCCACGCCCAGTTGATCTCTTCAGGAGTCCCGATGTCCTTCTTGCTGATCGTAGACAGATCCACAGCGTAGGGAGTTTCCAGATCGCCGAGTGCATCTGGCTGGCCCTTCACGGGGTTCCTGAGAATCAGCTCGATCTTTGTGATCTTTGTCGTGCCTTCGACAAGGACGCCAAGCTTTGCTGCTTCAGTCTCCGGCAGGACTTTGGCAATACGAGTCTGAACCTGGTAACCCAATCCAATCGAAGGAATGCTGAGCGGAGCTGTCTTGTGATCCACAGGTTCCGTCCAGCCTGGTTTGTCGGCTGGAACGACTGTCAGCACTTCACTCTGAGGACCGTCGTTCGTAGTGCGCTCGACGTTCAGCGTAACGGTCTGTCCTGCCTTCTTTGCGAAGT
>JAEUII010000145.1 GCA_016795145.1 Planctomycetaceae bacterium | reverse complement strand
AGGCAAGTCACAGGGGAAGAAATGAGGGCGAGCCAGCACTGAAGACACGGGAACGAAACGTAAATCCCTCCCTCATGTTTGTATTGAGATTCCTCAGCTCACTCTGCTGCCTCCTGTAAAATCGGGATTCTGTCTTTCTGCCAAAGGTCGTAGAAGCAGGAGTGTGTTTGACAGGAGAACGCAGAGGAAGCGGAGAAGGCAAGTCACAGGGGAAGAAATGAGGGCGAGCCAGCACTGAAGACACGGGAACGAAAGCGAAATCCCTCCCTCATGTTTGTATTGCGATTCCTCAGCTCACTCTGCTGCCTCCTGTAAAACCTGCGATTCTGTCTTTCTATCAAAGGCCTTAGTGCCTGGTTGTTGGTTTGTGGTTGTTAGTTCCTCGGGAGAGCCTGAGTCACGGTTTTGTTTTGCTGGGCAGGGTGAGGCGGAAGGTGGTTCCGCCGTTGGGGCGGTCGAGGCAATCGAGCTTTGCTCCAAGTTCCCGGGCGCGTTCGCTGGCGATAAACAGACCGAGTCCATTGCCGTCTTCTTTGCCGGTGACGAACGGCTGGAACAGCGCCTGTCGAATGGCGGCAGGTATCCCGGGGCCGTTGTCTTCGATTTCGATGACGACCTGCCTATGGTCAACCACGGTTGCTCGCACAGCAACTGTGGCATTTGCGACTCCGGAGGTCGCTTCGATCGCGTTTCGAATCAGGTTCAGACAGATTTCCGTCAGAGCTGCTTCGGACGATTCAATGAGGACCGTGTCCTGCGGAAAATCGGCGCTGAATGAAACGCCATGTTGACGTGCAAGAAGCTCCATGAGCCGGCACAAGCGGCCCAGAGTTACCTCAAGTTCACAGATGTTCGTTCGGTCATCTGCTGGTCTTGCGGATTCAAGGAGTCGGTTGGTTGTTTGCGTTAGCCGATCAATCTCGCTGATGATCAGAGCTGCGCTTTGCTTTTGCTCTGTCTGCTCCGGAAGTTCTTCGGCAAGCAATGCCGCCAGGGTGCGCATCGATGAGAGAGGATTCCGTATCTCATGCGCGATGGCTCCGGACAGCAGTCCCAGCGTCGCCAGTTTCTCACGCTGTGCCATTTGCCGTTCGGCCATACGTCGTAGCTGTTCGCGTCGCTGATGAAGCAGCCATGCGGTGAGCTGATCGAGCAACAGTGAAAGGGAATGACACTGCTCCCCAGGAATGCGATCCAGATTCTGTCGATTCCCAACAAACAGGCAGGCGCGAACATTCTCACATCGGCTCTGGAAGACTGCGGTCCATTGCTCCTGCTGCAGGTATTCCAGCAGGGCCTGGTCTGCGTAGCCCGCGTCGGCAATCGTTAGCCATCTGCGTGATCCCAGCAGTAGCCTGAGGGGTTCAATGTCGACTGTTCGCTGCCTGTCGCGAGGAAAGGCCGTATGAAACTCGGTGTCGGCAAGAATACTGATCTGGACGCAATCGACTTCCAGGCATTGATGAATCTCCCGGCACAGCCAGTACACAAGATCCTCCGGCGGACGCCCTGCCTGCTGCGGAAGCTGAACCGACAGATCAGCGATTGCGGTTCTCATGGGGCGAATCTGACTGCTGAAAAGATACCGAAGGGACTCAGTCACCCGTTGTCGCAGCGGTGCCCACGCCATAATCAGCGCGACGAAAAGCACAATCTCCAGGACAACAAAGTCGAAACTCGCGCGCTGCCTCAGCGCAGATGTCAGCGGGGCCACCGCGAAGTGATGCAGCCACATCACGATCAACAGGGCAGCGCCATACACGACCGTCCGTTCCACCATCACGGGAAACAGACGGAAGCGGTAGGAAGACCAGACAAACAGCAGCATCGGAACCAGCGGCGCGAGAGTAACCAGCAAACGCAGAGCTGGTTCATTGGGCGATTCCGGCGGAACGAAGACAAAGCACAGCAGCATGATGGAATTCACCGCCATCAGGCTCGCCTGTTGACGGACCATGGATCGCAGTTGTGTCCTCCGGATTCGAGTGACTGAATTCCAGAAGCAGACGGCGGCCGTTACGTTCGCAACGAACATCCATCCACCCCAGATGAAAGGAAGGATGCCCAGTGTGGGGCGAAAGGACCGCAGCTCGCGGCTCAGGACCAGCTGTACCGCAGGAACAAACAGCAGCGCAGGGATGTAAAGGAGGGCATAACGAAGATCACGAGCCGGTCGTGGATCATCACCGGTACGAAAAAGGCGCAGCCCACCATGAAGCAGGCTGCAGGGCATCAGGACCAGTCCCGCGACCATCGTCAGCATGCTGGCATCATCCAGCATCGACGCGATGCGCCCTTCGGAAAGTCCCAGCAGACTGTGACAAAAGTCTCCTAGGTGAAACAGGAAGGTTGAGATCACGGACAGCCGAAGCCAAACCGGAATCTCACGTCGATTGACTCGTTCCAGCACGATCAGTGCAAGAACCGCGTCGATGACGGTGGCCACGCCCAGCAGAAAGGTCTCCACTTGCTCAAACATGGGGAGATCTTCACGGCTTGCCAAGCGCGCTGCAAGTGAGTGGTTCACCGTAACCCGACACGTCAGTGAGGGATTACGTCACAAGGCTATCCAGGAAAATCCCTTGCTGACGCAGCGGGTTGTGATGGTTTTCAATCAACGGCTTGCCAAGTGCGCCGCAAGTGAGTGACGCATCGTAACCCGACACGTCAGTGAGGGATCACGTCCCGGGGTTTCCGTTGAAAATCCCTCGCTGACGCAGCGGGTTGGGATGCTATTCGATCAATGGCGTGACCGCGGCGTCAGCTCCCCAGCGTCGAGCAAGAGGATGCGGGACTCGGATGTGGTCAAGGATGCGGGCCACGATGAAGTCGATGACATCGCCCAGTGTCGATGGACGGTGATAGAATCCCGGCATCGCGGGAAGAACGGTGGCTCCCGCTTGAGTCACTGTCGTCATGTTGGCTAGCTGGATCACGCTCAGCGGTGTCTCACGCGGCATCAGCAGCAAGGGGCGACGCTCCTTGAGATGGACGTCAGCCGCGCGATGGATGAGGTTGCTGGACGCGCCTGTTGCGATCGCAGACAGCGTTCCCATCGAACAGGGACAGATCACCATTCCTGCAGTCAGAAAAGAACCGCTGGCGATTCCAGCGTTGTAATCATGGATGCTCCATGATCGGATGGTGCCTCGCCCTGCTGCGGATGCCTGTCCCGAGACACTGCGAAACTGCCACGCGTTTCCCGGGGCATGCAGACAGGAAGCAACAGCAGACTCGATCGTTTCGGTCGTGGGTGTCCCCACCAGATCGAGCCCCAGTTCATGGTGAAACACCTGTCGTGCCGCACCACTGATGATCAGCTCCACCTGCCGCCCGGAGTGAAGCAGCATTTCCAGAAGTCGCAATGCGTATGCAGAGCCGCTTGCACCGGTGACTGCGACAACCACAGGCAGCGGCATGTCGGATACTCTGCTTTGCACGTTGAAATCTCCTCAGGACCAACGGATTCGAGCACATCGTCAATCGAGACTTCGCCGACCGTCGTTGGGCGATTCTAGACGCACGCAGGGAAATTCCAAGAACATCCTCAGTCGTGGTCCGCTCCGCCGAACCGAACGCTGTCACTTCTTCCCTCGGTCGTGGTTCGCTCCGCCGAACCAAACGCACGCTGCCAAAGGCCTTTTCCGTCATCTCAGCACTCGCACAGCCGACGCAGCAGGCAAGTTCGTTTTGCAATCCCTCTCACCATATAGTCATCACGCAGCGATGCCGTTTCCACGTTCGGCTTTCAACGTCATGGCGGGTTTTGGGGGCGCTGGTCGCGGCGGGGCCGCGAAGTGCCGCCCGGCAGGCGTCACCTACTCAGAAGCTGGTTGTCTCACCGGCCGCAGCGGGGACAAGGTTCAGTCGAGTTGGTTTGCCACAGTGCGGACAGGGCACCTCAAAGTGGGCAGTGACTTTTGTGATGGCTCGCAGATCCGGGTTGGCAAGTGCCAGGTTTCCCAATCGATCAAAGCCCACGGCAAGCGTCCCTTGTGGGACATGCGCCACTGGGCGGCTTTCCGTTCCGGCATCTTCAGTCGTCTGAATTGCAAACAGTCCGCTCTTTTGCCCCGCGTCTGTTTTGAGTGCGCTGTCACCAACGAGGCCAGCCAATCGGCCGGTCGGCAGTGAAATGAGCCGCGAAGAACCTGCAGGTACCATTCCTCGCTGCACCAGCTCACCGCTGCTCGAAAGTGACATCACTACTCCGCTACCAAACAGCAGTTCCGCACCGCCGCTGATGTGCTTTGTCATGTCGACAGCAGGCTGATTGAGTTTCTCGATTCGAGTTGGCGGTTCATCGAACTTTGTCAGATAGAGATCAGATCCCGCCACAGCAAAGGTGCCGTCAGCGAGGCGAGCAAAGCAGGTGGCGGGAGCGTTCAGCACATGAAGAACGGCGAGCTTGCCATCAGGAGTCACCTGATGAATCCGAGCTTCACCGGTTGTCGATGTCAGCACGTAAACGGAATCGTCTGAGTCGACACAGATTCGTTTGATGTCGCGAAGATTTTCCGCACGCAGGGAGACCGTGCCATCTTCCTCAAGCTGAAAAATGCAGTCCGCTCCGGAGTCTGCAATGAGGATCTGGTTCTTTGATGTCACCGCCAGATCAACAGGCCGAACGACCTTCACTGGCAGCCGCTCAATCACCGGCTTCGAACGCACTGTGATCGGGTCATGAGAATGGTCTGCAATCGCGTTCAGCGATGATTCCTGCGCGGACGTGAGCGGCGCGAGACTGCAGTGCAGAATTGCGACGGCGCTCAATGCGAGGATTTTGAAGACACGAGAAACTTGTTGCATGTCGCGAAGTACCCAAAGAACCCTGGCCCGGCTTTTGACTCTACGCGATAAACCAGCACGTCAGGCAGGGACAACCAAAAGTTTTCGGTGATCCCTGTTCACTCCCTAAAGTATCGGAATCGAACCAGGTACGGTCAACTGCCCAATCGACAGAAGTTCGCCAGATTGAGCAACGTCCGGACTGCTGTTCCTTCTCGAACGACGTCCTGTTTTCCATACACGCTGCGATTCAGGAATTCCTGCGGCGAATTTCCCCTGATTCGGACATTTTCGGAAAAATAGTCGTTGCGGGGGGCGTTCTAGTCTAGTGCTCCGTGAGAACAGCGAAGAGGGGTTCGTCATTCCCGCGCAGGGCGGATTCGGGTTTTGTCGGTATTTGGTGCAGTCCTTTGATGCGATTCAGGCCCGGCAGGCCGTCACAACCCCTGCCGGTGTGCGTAAGCCACCGGAAACGAAGCTCGAGTCAGTCATAAGGCCCGAAGGGTTGACACATTGCCGCGATCAGTCCAACGGGTTGTGTCGGCCTTTCAGGCCTTGGCAGATTCGAGGTCCGCATACCGGGGCCTTCAACCCCGGCAGGGGATCTGTCGGCCCTGCCGGGCCTGAATCGCAGATGTGCTTTTCTTTCTCTCCTCAGCTTCAGTCGTCCGCAAATGACCAACAGGACATTCCCCTGGCGCCCGACAATCAGAGAATGTGCCCCGCGCAGGCGGGAACCCAGAACGTTGAAAGCTGGGTTCCCGCCTGCGCGGGAATGACGGCTCAACCCAAATTGTTGATGTGACAAACCACTGGCGAACTGGCAGGGCTCTCAGCCCCGTGTTAGGCGGCTCGGCTTTTTGCCAGGTGGCCCGACGTTTCGATCTTCTGCCACTCGTTTTCCCAGGTCATTTCATCGCGTCGCATCAGGTCCGACGCCTGCTGTGAAAAGTGGGCGCAAAGTGATGGGTCGCTGACCAGTTGAGTCATCGCCTTCGAAAGTTCGACCGGGTCCATGTGTCCGTCGATCAAAAGCCCGATCTGATTCGTCGTCACAAAGGACTCGAATTCGCCAACCCGTGTCGCAATCACCGGCATGCCAAGCGCGAGGTATTCGTACAGCTTCGTACAGTTTGTTCCGACAAGGCTGTATCGTGGAGTAGCTGCAAGCATTGAGAGTCCAACGCAGCGGTGGGACGCCGCGAATTCTCTGAAGACTGCCGGAGCCACTGCGTTGTGCACCACAATCCCGGGCTGGCTTCGCAGCCACTCGATCAATGCTTTGTCACCATCGCCAAAGATGTGAAGCTCGGCCTTCTGCTGGATCGTCGCCGGCAACAACTGAAACGCTTTCGCCGCCGCGCCAACGCCCTTCTCGGCGAACACTCCTCCGATGTAGACGAAGCAAAGTCTTCCGCTGTTTTCTGCTGGCTGAGCAGACTCACGCCATATCCTGGCCGGGTAGTTGTGGATTTCAATCACTTCTGACTGCCATTGCTGTAGATGATTCTTCAGCAGCCCGTCCTTCAAATGAATGCAGGTCACAAGTCTGACCCATGGCAGGAACAAGCGGTGAATCCAGCGAACCAGGAGGCTGCTCAGCTTGAGCTTGAATGCTCCCCCAGAGCCTTCCAGTGTGTTGAGTTCATAGTGATCGTGTTCGTCGTAAGTAACAGGAACACGAAGCATGAGGCCGAACAAAACAGCGAAGGGCAATACGGCCCAGTGAAAGCACAGGATCGCCGAAAGCCGGCGTCCGGTGACTTGCCCGATGTCCGCGCGGACTTCCGTCATCTGAGTGATCTCAAATGGCTGTTCGCCGCGGTCCAGACTCCATCGATGCCGTGGTAACGCCAGAACTCGAACGGACGTCCCCTTCGCGCAGAGGCACTCGAAGAACATGGCCATCCGCTTGTTGACCACGCGAGTCGCATTCAGGCACAGTACGTAGTCGTTGTTCGAGTCCATTCGGTGTTCATTGTCAGAATCAAGAGCCTGGGCCTGTCCCTGCCCGGAGGGCATTTTGCGAAAACCTGCGGTTTAGAGCCAGACGTACTTTTGGACAAACTCGACAAGGTCTCCGAAGCACCAATACGCCAGCGACGACTTTCCGCAGTAGATCTTTACAGTCACTTCGGCCCCAATTCGTTTTTCCGGAAGTTGCTGGCCGTCGTTCGCCACCGCCTTCAGTTCAAAGGCTGTCCCGATTTCTCCATCGGTTGTGGATCGAGTGGCGACTTCTGTCAGGTGACACTCGAACTTCGAATCTGGCTGCGTCGCAAGAATGAACGTACCAGGCAGATCCACCGACTGTCCGTTGCTCACGGCTTCCCTCTGGGCACGCAGGATGTGGCCCATGCGTTTTTCTTCCACCAGCAATTCCATGTGCCAGTCGCCGTTGTCGTTCATGATGTCAAACAGATGGTCGCCCGTTCTGACAGGGCGATCTTCCAGCATTTGACGGAGCTGAAAGTTTGGAATTCGTCCGTCGGCCGGAGCGACAATCACCAGCTTTTCCGCTTTGCGTTTTTCCAGCGTCGCGACTTGTCCTTCGGCAATCAGGCGATCGCCTTCCAGACGCTGCAGTTCTACTCGAAGTCGGCTGACGGTCGCTTCATTCGTGCGAGCCTGCTCTGCGTCACCAGTGTTGCCCTTTTGGCTCGCAACGTTGATCTCTTCGTTCTTTGCAACGATCAACAGTTTCTGCTTCTGAACATTCGCCTTCGCTTCAGCGATTTGTCCTTCGAGCTCATCGTTTTCCAGGATGACGAGGACATCACCCTTCTTCACTTCCTGATTACCGCTGACCTTCAAGCCTTCGCGAGTAATCAGACCGTCTGCCGTTGCGAACACAGCATGCTGTTCGACTGGCATCAGTTTGCCTTCCGCATTGACGGGATAATCAACGCGAATCGTTGTCATCGCGCCGACGATCGCAGCAAGTGCAGCCATCACTGCGAGTGTGATCATCAGCTTCCGGCCCTGAAACCACTCCAGTCCGGCCCCGATGATCTTCCAGATGCGAAGACCGAAGATCCGGCCATGCTGGCGAGCATTCCAGAGCGCGGCACCGGCATGGTCCGCAATGAGTTCTGCTCGCTGTTCCAGCTGCGGTCCCGGTTCAGATTCTGCGATCTGTTCAACGACAATGCAGCCCGTCGCTTTGACTCGTTTCGAACGCCGTTCACGATCCGCTTCTTCACCCTGTTTGCGAACCAGACCTTCGGTTTCAAAGGTGGGTACCAGCATGACCATTCGAGAACCGCTTTCCTGCACGAAGGCAGCGAGCGGTTCTTCGATTTGCGGCGCGAGGCCTTCGACTTTTCCGGTGTAGATCAGCGTTTCACCCATCTCGATGACGCGTCTGGCAAGTTTCGCCATGGCCACCATCAGATTCGCGCGAGGGTTCACGCTGCTTTGCCCACTGACCGCCCGGACTCGAACGCTGCGGCCTTTTCGAGTCACCACCGAGACGCGGTCGCATCCCAGCAGAGAACGACTGTCGCTGGCAATCGCGTCGGCAACTTCCTGTTCGACCAGGGATTTCTGGATTCGTAGAGCGAACTGTTCGAAGTCCGTCCAGAACTGACTCTTCATGTCCGCAGATTCAGTCGCGTTCTTTCGGCGGCCTTCGATGAATCGCGATCCGTAGCCACACATCTGCTCAAGAAACTGCATGTAGCCAGACTGAGCTTTGATCGGAACATCAGGTCGCTGAAACAGCTCGACAACTCCAACGCATTTCTTGTCCTTGTGCAATGCGGAAAGAACCAGCACGTGCTCCGTCGGAAGCTGTGATTCGCCGCCATGAGTCAGCGTTCGAGCTTCTCCGGTTTGCAGTACTTCCACCAGAAGTCGTTCATTAACTCCCAGCGCTCCAGGACGTTCGCGCAGGCCGGTTTGTTCGAGATTGATCTGGGCCATC
>JAEUII010000069.1 GCA_016795145.1 Planctomycetaceae bacterium | reverse complement strand
GAATCTATTTGTTGCGTCGGTAGGCAAGAGCATAATTGGAATTGCGGCAACTCGAGAGATTCGAGTTGCAATAAAGGGCCTGCAGCTATGCGGGGCAATGATCGGTCTGGTCGGGATACATTGTGCTGTGCGACACCGTGGCCTTGGAAAAATCCTAATCAGTAGAATTTCCGAGGAAATAAGAGCGCGCGCACTAGATTTCGCAGTGCTGTGGACTACGTCACCCAATTTCTATCGTCAGCATGGCTGGAATCCTGTGGATACTGGGGTTCTGGGTTACCTGGCCCTGCCCAAGCCTCAGGAAGTCTGCGAGATTGCGGAATCACCGAAGGACCTGTTTGATGAGATTGAAAGCACTAGGAAGCAATGGGCCTTTGTCACGGTTTCCCGGCGATTGATAGATTACGAGACGACGCCCGCATCCGTTGATCGCGTTGTCTGCATTAGAGTTGGAAATCGTCCTAACGTGAGTGCCTACGCAATAGTTGGGATCCGAGGGTATACAGGGTTCGTTTATGAGATGATTGGCAACCCAGTTTGCTTCGGGAAACTATGGAGCCGAATCAGCGGCCGCTTTAGTGAGTTATATGTCAACGACTGTCCAGAGGCTTCATCGTATGAATGGATCACAAGCAACACCTCGCTGAGATGGCAAAGTCAGAACCTCGCAGCATGGTTGTCCGATGAGAACGGACTATCTTCACCTATGCCGTATATACCGTTCTTTGATCGAATCTAGGCTCTGCGCGAAGCAGGAAACTGAGTATCGTCAGTCCTGAAGCCCCCTCCGTTTGTTAGCAATTTCCTTCCCCGCCACAAACCTGCTCCGTCTAATCCAATAAATTGGACGTCTCCGAATAATGACTGTGTTACGTATTGCAGCCGTGGAACCGTCGGGAAGGCTCTATGGGAGCGAATACTGTCTACTCGATATTGTCGACGGCCTGAAGGCTCCTCGATGGGACTGGACTGTTGTGTTGCCGCGTGGCTATGGCTTCGATCAAGTCCTGATCGAGAGGGGAGTAAAATGCCAATTCACGCTTCCACCTGACCTGGGGGGGGTCTCTCGCTGGAAGAAGGCATGGTTCTACTTCCTGACATTATGTCACCTGCGATTTGCGAGGCCAGATGTTCTATATGTTAATCAAGCTGGCTGTCTAAGGGCAGCAAGTTTCTGGGCACGAATGCTCTCTCGTCCTGTGGTATGTCAGGTGCAGACTTTAGAGGACGCACGCTGGATTAGCCGGGAGCAGAGGCTGCACCGCTGGGTACTCTCCTTCATTTGTAATTCACGGTTTATTGCGAAGGCAACGGATGTTCCGGAAGAACGAAAGTGTGTTCTGTTTCAAGGCGTTCCGGAGAGTCGCTGGAGGAATTCAGTTCAGTACGGTGATCGGCCTCATAGATCCGGAGCAAATGGTCGAACCATAGGAATCCTTGGTCGTATCGCAGTTTCGAAGGGGCACTACTTGCTGCTGCAGGCCGCGAAGACGCTCGTCCGACGAGGAGTGGTTAATCAGGTTGTCGTGATTGGAGACGGCTTGACTGCGGAAGATACTTGTAAGTTCAGGGAAGCTGTTGCTGATACGGGGCTGTTGGCCCATTTTGAGTTTCGTGGTTATCGGGCTGACGTCGCATCGGAGATGTCGAGAATCGATCTACTCGTTATTCCGTCTCTGGCAGAGCCGCTGGGACGCGTTCTCCTCGATGCTGCAGAGTTCGGAGTTCCATGTGTCGTGTCGGACTCTGGCGGCTTGGGAGAGTTGTCACGACGCTTTGGTGTTGGTCAGACCTTCCACAGCGGAGACAGTGACGATCTGGTTGCAAAAGTTGAAGCAGTCTTCGCTGATTATGAGTCGGCTGTCTCGCAGTTTCGCACGGCGGGGACAATGATGCTTAAGAAGTTGGAGATGTCGGACTATCTGGAAAAGGTAGAGCTGATACTTCGGAATGCTGCCGCGGGTCGCGTCACTAACTTAGAATGGTTTGGCTCGACGTGAAGAAGCGTATCGCGATTGTGCACTGGTTTCCAGTCGAACGATTTCCTCCAGCATTCAATCTGGTTCGTACCCTGGAATCAATTGGCAGCTTTCGGATTCTCCTGGCAACGACTTCAGACCGCAGGCGTCAAATGGCGTTCTCAAGTGACGTTGCTGTCCGGAGAACACCATTTCCAACTGGAACGACCGGACGAATTCTGCGTTTACTTCGTTACATACAGTTTCCATTGCTGGTCTTCGTGCGGTTGGTGCGATTCAGGCCTGATTGCATCCTGTATTACGAGCCACACTCAGCACTCCCAGTATGCATGTACGTCCTGTTCTTCCCGCGTTGCCGCATATTCGCGCACTATCACGAGTATCATTCTCCTGAGGAGTTTCTGTGCCGGGGTATGAGGTTTGCCAGAGTGTGCCACTGGGCTGAGAAGCAATTCCTCTACAGGCGTCTTGAGTGGCTTTCGCAAACGAACGAGGCTCGTCTTCAGCTCTTCCTAAGAGATCACCCGGGTTTTAGGGTTCGCATTTGTCATGAACTTCCAAATTTCCCGCCGAGCAGTTGGGGAGAGCAGGATCATGTGCAGCGTTTGAAGCCACGCATACCACTACGACTCGTGTATGTGGGAGCGTTGTCCGTAGTAGACACATTTATTGCCGAAGTCGCCCGATGGATTTCGGTAGTTCCGGAAGGAATGGTACTTCTTGATATATATACTACAAACATAGACAGGGAAGCGAGATCTGTGTTGAGTCAGTTGCGGTCTGAACGCATCCGTGTCTTTGACGAAGGCGTTGCTTACGATGATCTTCCTGCGCTGCTCCGTGAGTACGATGTTGGACTCATATTGTATCGAGGCAATACACTTAACTATATCCATAATGCTCCGAACAAACTATTTGAGTATCTAGCGTCCGGCCTCGACGTGTGGTTTCCACGTCAGATGGACGGCGTCAAGCGATTCGCGAGAACTAACGAATGCCCGCGTGTAATCGAGGTGGACTTTGAAAGGCTTTTGGAGTTGGGTCCGTCTCTTGTGGGCGGTGAGGAAACTCTGGGTAGATGTTACGTTCCCTTTGTGGAGCGTTGCGAGAGTGTATATCAGGAACTTGCAGATCGGTTTATGGTTTCTTAGTGAGAGGATAATAATGGCTTCTTAGGGGAAGGGTCGAATGGCCTGCCAGATGGAAGCAACCTTTTCGTAAAGCCACAAATGATTGGTGATGAGGCCGTCCGTCGAAGGAACCCACCTTGGCAAGATCTTATCTCGCGAGCCTCCCTTGCGAACAAAGCCGTAGTCGGAGGGGGCTGCTTTGGGATTCAAACCCTCCTGCGTGAAGATCAGCATCGCTCTTGGCATGTGTCCCGCCGACGTCACGACTATCACCTGCTCATCTTTCCTCAACGCTTTGGTCTCCATCGCCTCGTCAAGCGTACTACGGGCCTCCGTGATTAAATGTACACGCTGCGAATCCATTTGGAGAAGTTGCAGTATATCTGAGAGGAACAGTTCTTTCTCCACAACAGATGCCTTACCTGCAACGGATATCACTAGGCGAGAACTTGGAAATGCTCGATATAAGCGAACGCCCTCGAGCAGTCGACTAAGAAATGCTCCGGATACCCGACTGTTTGCTGGCAATGTCGCGTCCGGGTTGAAGCCAGTTCCCAGGACACAGATGAGTTGGTTGCCCTCATGCCGATTTTCGTACGATCTGACATCAAATGGTGGGTATTGAAATTCCGCGGCACGTCGAGCTTCAAACGTAAACCCTGAGAGTGATCCGAGCACGAGCACAGCGAATCCCCCCACAAGTAGTCTGAGGCCTACAACTTGCCTCTTCCCACGAACCAACGAGATCCCTGTGGCCTGAAGGAGGAGGGCGATCCAGAACGGTGACAGCAGTCCGGCAATGAGCAGCTTTAGGTCTTCCACGTTGGATCGCTTTCAGAAACGAGTTCGAAGTGTCGGCGTCCACCTACCGGTATGGCGCTCTGTGGCATTGATGCGTTGCGGTCAAATGGACAACTTGGAAATTCGACGGTAATCATAGTCTGGCAGTCTCTAGAAAAGCCATCTCCAGTGACTCGGCTGCAAAAACCGGTAGTCAACGAGTGTCAGACAAACTGAACTCGCGCTTTCGCGGTATTGAAGCGAAGTGAGTTTCTGTTTCTTCAATCCCCTGCACATGGTTGTGTAAGTCACACAAGCGAAGTTTGACGGGAATCTGAAACTCAACGATGCATGCGATTTACGTTGGCATTAGAACGCCTGGGACAACTTCGCAGTTGAGAGCAGATACACTGCGCGCGTTGCTGCCATCTGCAGACTGGAACCTGATCGATACCGATGTGCCGTTTCGTCGTCATGGACGTTTGATGCGGTCGCTGGCATTTCGACTTCGCGTCGGAACAGCTGTCGCGGATATGAATCGTGAAGTGTTACGCCAGCTTGGGACACAACGATATTCACTGGCCTGGGTTGATAAGGGCGTTTGCCTGTGGCCGGAAACCATTCGAACAATACGCGGTCAATGCGACAAGATGGTGTATTACACACCGGACACTTCGTTCTTCGATAACTCGTCTCGCTTCGTCAATGCAACGATCGACGAATACGACGCCATCGTCACCACAAAGAGTTTTGAGCTCGGGGAAT
>JAEUII010000031.1 GCA_016795145.1 Planctomycetaceae bacterium | reverse complement strand
TCAGTATCGCAGCTGGAAGACAGTTTCTACTCGGCTGTTGAAACCCTTGCTGCAGAGTCGCAAAAGTCTGGCACTGACAAACGCGGCACTGCGAAAGTCGCTGACTGGAGTGGGATCGAAGCACTCGCCTTACCGTTTGTTGCCGCATTTCAGCCGTATTTTCGAGATGATCCGAAGTTTGGGCGGGTCTCGACAGAGAAGGCACTAGGTCGTCTCGGTATTGCTGATCAGCCTCAACCGAGCCTCGAAGAGCTGAGACAGTTCTGCGTGTCGTCGACACGGATCGCTCCATCGCAGGATACAGCGAACCGTGCGCAGGAAGACCTGGTCGCACTTCCAGAGTATTCCTCGGTCGCGGCCTGGAGCAGGCGGGAGAATCCCTGGAGTGACGCCACTTCCAGCCGTCTGATAATTCAACTTGTCGGCCATGACGGCGGAGTGTGGGACATTTCAGAATCGGAAGTTCATCCCTGCTCAGCGCACGATGCTGCTCGCTTCGTCGCTTTCGTGACAACGGCTTCTGTTTGGAACGTGCTCTGTCGACACCCGGAGCAACTCGACGAGATGTTGCGCAAGGGATCATTGCTGATTGAACGAACCGTTCATGAATTTGGCTCAGCGGTTAGCTCAGTGGACGAAGCGATCGAGAGGCTTCGTCGATGCCTTCGGAAGATTGCAGAGAGACTTAGCCTGGTACCGGACTCAGAGGAGGCTGGCAATGTCCGGTGATTCACTCGTCATCGTCGCGGCAGAATGTCGAGTTCCGGGAGCTGACAGCTGGGCTGAATTCCGTGATCTTCTGATGAACGGCGCGACGGGTTATTCCGACCTTCCTCAGGAGCGAGGTGATCGTTCACTGTACTTCCACAGCGAGAAAGGAAAGCCTGGCAGGAGCTACACAACTCTTGGCGGCGTTGTTCCTGATCCATCGCGAGAATTGCAGGAGCGATTTCAAACCAGCGGTCGGGCCGCCTTTGATCCGGCTCATGTTCATTTCGCCGATGTGGTTCTTCGGGCATGGCGTCAGATTGGTTTCGAAGCCGGGGATCCCCGCGCCGGACGAACCGGGGTTTACGTCGGCCACTCGGGCGGGACTCGATATGGCGGCGATGTCAGTCTGGCAGTTCAGATCGAAGAAACACTCACATTTCTTCATGAAAACGAAGAGTTTCGACGTCTTCCGGTGCAAACTCGAACGGCCGTCATCAACGACGTTGTGGCTGCTGTTCGGCGAAATCGACCGCAACGTGGTGGCAACTTTCCGCCTCGATTCGAAGCGTACCAGGCGGCTTCCCTGGCGGCCTCCGCGTTGCGACTGCAGGGACCTCGAATCGTTCTTGATGCCGCTTGTGCATCGTCACTGACGGCACTGTCACTGGCGATGATGGCAATTCAGGCGGGGCGCATTGAAACCGCGATTGTTGGCGGCGCGACGTACAATTCTGTCGATAATCTGATTCTGTTCTCTCAGTCACAGGCCTGCACCGATCGTGATTCAAGACCCTTTGACAATGCTGCGAGCGGGCTGGTCAGTTCTGAAGGATACGTTGCCATCGTCGTGATGCGCGAGGCCGCTGCACGCGGGCTGGGTTTGGTTCCTCTTGCTGAGATTTGTGGTGTTGGAATTGCGTCCGATGGTCGAGGCCGAAGTCTCTGGGCACCTCGAAAAGAAGGACAGATCCTGGCGCTGAAGAGGGCCTATGACGGTGTGTCACGCGTCTCTGCGAAGTCGATCGAACTTCTTGACATTGACTATCAGGAAGCTCATGCGACAAGTACACAGCTTGGTGATGCGACAGAGTTGGAGACTCTGCATTCGTTGATCGCAGAATCGTCAGTCTGGACGCGGGATCGCCAGCGACGACTGCCGATTGGAAGTGCCAAGTCCAACATTGGTCATACTCTGGAAGCGGCTGGTCTGCTGGGGATCGTCAAAGTGCTGACGGCCATGCAGGAGAAAGCACTTCCGCCGTCCCTGCGGTTTCAGAATCCCAATCGGGGGTTTGCGTGGGATCAGAGTCGCATCGACGTTGTGACTCGTCGAACACCCTGGCCATGCCGGAACGCAAGTCAGCCGCGAACAGCCGCCGTCAGCGCGTTCGGCATCGGCGGACTCAACGCGCATGTGGTCATTCGGGACCGAGAGCAATCGACGACGTCTGATCGTGACACGGTTGCCGATTCACTGGCGCGTTCATTAGCACCGGCACTCGCTGATCAGGATTCGATCGTGATTGTGGGGCGTGGCGTTGTTTTGCCTGGTGCAAGAGGAATTACCAGCTTTGAGTCCTTGCTGAAGTCCGCAGAGACGGCGATTTCTGAGGCTCCGGAAACGCGATGGCGTGACCGAACGGGCGTTCAATCGACAGCGCAGGCCGCATTCGCCACCTCGCCGCATTGTCGTGCAGGCTATGTTCGCGATTTTGTGTTCGACGGCGCAAAGTATCGGATTCCTCCGCGTCAGGCTCAGCAGGCGAATCCACTTCAGATGATGTCTCTGGATGCAGTCAGTCAGGCGCTTGAAGAATGTTCGGCCTCGTCTGCTCGGTCGCAGTCCGTCGCGCGTTCGTTTCAGAAGCTGACAGATTTCGATTCTGCATGGCCCGTTGGCCGCGATCGAACAGGCGTCGTTATCGGGACAATTTTTGGTGGCGAGTTCGGCGATCAGCTGCAGGCAGATATGAGGTTGCCTGAGATTGAACGCGAACTTCGATCTTCACTCGCTGCAAAACTGCCAGATCACTCTGCACAGCAGATCACAGACTGTTTCCGTCAGACATTACTTTCGAACCGCCCTGCCCTGCTGGACGAAACAGGCAGCTTCACGGCCAGTACTCTTGCGTCGCGAATTGCGAAGACGTTCGACTTGATGGGTGGTGCCTGTGCTTTGGACAGTGACGATGCCTCCGGGCTGAATGCGATCGTTGCTTCGATGGATCAGTTGCTGTCCGGCGTGGTCGATCTGGTCGTCTGTGGATCCGGAACTCGAGCACTCAACCTGAGTCTGTTCGAGTTGATGGATCATCAGGGAAGACTGGTGAGAAGTGGTAACCCGGCGGACATTCCGGAGGATCTCTCACGCGTCATTCCGGGAGAAGGTGCTGTTGTTCTTTTATTGTGTCGACGTTCGACTGCGGAGCAATCAGGGCTCAGGATTCTTGGGACGATTCAGCCTTCGACATCACAAAATTCCGCGACCGTGACTTATGACGCGGTTGACGTGAATGTGGTTCGAAAACTGGGCTACCTCGCGGGGGCTCATTCACTGGTGCGGATCGTTGCTGAGACGATTTGCGACACCTCCATGGAGTACTCCGGTTCGTTGGTGAGAACGATCGCGGCCGCTGCGCAGGATGGCCAGTTCGTCAGCGTTGACGTGGGTCAGGGCGATGTCAAAGCCACTGCAGTTTCGGGGGCTCAGGGTGAGTCACTGAAACCTGAGATCGCTGCAATCAGACGGCCGAATGTTCATGAATCATCCTCGAACTCGAATTCGCACAACTCATCGTACACGCTGACCTCTACTGCCAGAGATCACAAGACCACTATGAAAAACGCAACGAACAGTCTTCGCCTTGGGGCCGAGAATGCTGAAGCAATGCTGGCACTGGTGGACTCATTGCTTCGTTCTGGCGACCGCATCGAGTTCCATGGATTGGTTCAACGTTTCGGCCGCGACAACTCCTCGACGTTTGAACTACGTGATCGTCTGCGCGTGGCATTGCCAAATATTGATACAGCTGAACGAACACTGGAAGACCGATTGGCCGGTGTCGCGAAAGCACTTCGCAGCGGACGTTTGAACGCGGTGCTGGAACGTGAGCAGGCCGTTATTTGGAATGTCGTCGATGGTGCGAGTCGAATTGCATGGCTCTATCCCGGACAGGGCTCGCATTATTCCGGCATGCCATCGGTGCTCGCAGAGTCTGATGCTGCCAGGCTGCAGCTTGAGCAGTTGGATCGCGCTTATGAGTCCGTCGGCTCAAAGAAACTGTCGGAGGTTTTGCAGGGTGCTGATGTTCGAATTGGAGATGATATCTGGTGGTCGCAAAGCTGGGGGCTGGGAGTCTCCGCCTGTCTGACCGTGGCGTTGAAAGATGCCGGTCTGACTCCGGACGTTTGTCTTGGCCACAGTCTCGGCGAATTCTCCGCAGCCTTTGCCGCTTGTGTTGTTGGGGTGTCGCAGCTCGCTCAACTCGCAATCGCCCGAGCACAGGCGGTCATGACTCAGGCCCGTTTTCGCGGAGGATTGTTGTCGGTCAGAGCATCGTCTTCAGAAGTTGACGGCGTGCTTAGGCAGGACGGACTGTCGGTGGAGATTTCGCATCTAAACTCACCGCGACAAACCGTGGTTGCGGGAACTCAGGACGCGATCGCGATTGCTCAGAAGAGTTTCGATGCAAGGCAGATTGCGAACATATCAGTTCCGGTTCCAGCTCCGTTCCACACGCAGTTGATGCACAATGCCGAACGGATGTTCGAATCGCTGGCGGGTTCAGTCCCGCTGCGACCTCCGACGACGGCATTCCTTTCGGCGACGAGTGTCCGCTACCTGTCAGAGCCGCAGGAAGTTCGCAACAGTCTGACTGGTCAGCTGACGCGTCCCGTTCTGTTTCTCAATGCGGTGGAACGACTGCTGAGCGATGACGTTCGGCTGTTTGTCGAAGTCGGGCCAAACGATGTTCTGACACGTCTGACTCGAGAGATCGTCGGACAACGAGCGTTATGTATCAGTGCTGATGTCCCCGGCCTGACGTTTGCCGATCGGTTGGCTTTGATTCATGCGGCGATTGAGTGCGTGACCGGGGGCGGTCGTCAGTCCGAAGCTGCGAGCATACCGGCTGCGCTGCAAACACGTCGGCGAGTCACTCATGCGGGGAGAATGGAGAACGCCTCAGGTTCCGGGACTGCTGCACTGTTTGATGTGACACGTCGCGCGAGAAAAGCAGTTACGGAACCAGCGTCTGCAGAAACTTCGGGCGTTGAGCGGTCAATCCCGCCGGAGCCGAGAGTTGTTCTGCCGACTTCAACGGTCGAAGTGAAGGCAATTGATAATACTGCCAGTGGTGACCCATCGGCGGAGATGACAGCCGCGTCAACGATGTCGCCCGATCAGATTCGACAGTACCTGCGGGATCTGATTGTTGAACTCACAGGATATGATCCGGAGATCATCGAGGCTGAGAGTGATCTCGAAGCTGACCTTGGGATCGACAGCATCAAGCGTGCTCAGATCTTTGGTGAGCTGGCCTCGTGGCTGGGAATCACAGTTCGACCGAATGCGATTCGATTCGAGCGAGTTCGTACGCTGAACGATGCCGTCGCCCTCGCGCTGGAATTGTCTCGTTTGTCGACGACCACGCCTGCGTCGCAGAAGGTCGATGCGGACAGCCGGCAGGAAACACTAAGTCGTCATGATGAAATTGAGAAGGCGGTCAGGACGCCGGTTGAAACGACGAAGAGATCTCCCGCTGCGACGAGCTTGCCTCCGGTCGAAGCCGCGCCAGTCGAAGCCGCGCCGGTCCTGCCTACGTCCAGCGAGCTGGATGGACTGCTGGTTGCGTATGTTTGCGATCAGACCGGATACTCGCCGGATGTTGTAGATATTGATGCAGATCTGGAAGCGGATCTCGGACTCGACAGCATCAAACTGGCGCAGCTTATCGGAGAAATTCGCAGTCAGTTTTCACTGCAGCATCTGTCGCGTGAAATGGTGGCACAGGCGAG
>JAEUII010000014.1 GCA_016795145.1 Planctomycetaceae bacterium | reverse complement strand
CCACGTCTTGTCCAAACCCAACAACAACCGATAATGCGACTTCAAACTGTCCACGCTCAGACCACCTTTCTGAGCTCCATTCTCCTCATCTCGAAAAACCAGTCAATTCATCGCTCTGCCACTAAATTCCGTGAAGAACCTGAAAAGGTAAGTCACATCTAGCCTCGCCTTCCTCCACATATGTGATCGAGAATGGGGGTGCTAGCAACCCTAGTTCGCTAATGAACTTGAATGCAACAAAGTACTCGGCGATACTCTTGTGAGAAAACTCGTAATACCCTTGGAGATCCGGACGCAGAAGGGTTTGATTGCGTAAGTCGTAGTCCCAGTGATCCAGATCGTTTGCTCCTTTGATTTTCTCCGCAAAGTGCTGCCGAATCCTTCCGGGAATGTCTTGGTAATGAATCCGAAGCTCCCCGCTCTGTATCATCTGCCATGCAAGCTCGCAAAGGAATAGGAGCTTATCAGCAGTTGTTGTAAACGTCCTGTGCTCCGTTATATTCCGCAGCAAGAGCTTATTTGTGGCATATAGGTACACCGCGGCCTGATCTGTCAGCAAGTCTGCTTTTACTTCCTCAACTGCAGCAAGCAGCAGTTCAACCAAAACTGGCTTGCGTGCCATTGCCCTGAGATTTGAGTCCTGCAGCAACCTAGCTGCTACGGCATCTCCGTTGTCTCTTAGTCGGCCCTTGATCACGGACCGGATTTGTTCATCCGTAAATGGTTCGAGATAGAGTACGTCGAACTTGGGAGGCTGAAGGGCTGGGATTCTCCTTCCCAGTTCCTCACCCCCAAGAACCGTCTCGGCTTCCTTTGCCCAGCGAAAGTACTCGGTACGGCTCGTCAGGACGACTTTGCTGTTGTCCTCGACCAGTTTCGCCAACTCCCAGAAATTGTCGACCATCGTTTGCTTATCGACTTTTCGCGCCATCTCATCGAAACCATCCAGAATGAGCAGAATCTTTCCTCGTCGATTCAGTTCATTAAAGATGTCAAACGGGTCGCCAACAAAACTCAATTGATATTGGTCCACGATAGCATTTGTGATTAACTCCTTTGCGGTGGAGGCCTTGGTGAAGTTCCGAAGCGTGATTAGCAGTGGAAATCGCTCTGTAGCAGGGTTCTTGAGATATCTCAGCAGTTGTCTATATGCATAGTTTCGACAGAACCATGTCTTCCCTGAGCCAAATTCACCCAAGATGGAGACGTGCATCTTGTCTCTTGCTAGTAGCCATTCATCGATCGCGTCATTAAGGCTTTGATAAGATTCTCGCTTGGCTATCTCATCATTGCGTGAAGACGGCTGTCGGTAGCAGCCCAAGTCCACGTACAATTCAGGAATTCGCGCCTTATGCACGAGTGCTGTAAGTGCATCAATGTACGGACCCCAAACACGAAGTTCCAAGAACTCGCTCAACCTAAACGCCAGCACATCCGTTGCCCCAAGAACTCTGCGGACATCCGTTGATATCGTTCGATCGCTAATTAGCCATCCCTGATTAACTTTGCGCGTAAGAGCCTTATCGAGAAGGCGTACGTCGTCAACGGCTATTGCTCGCGCCACACATCTAACCAGAATACTCTGCTTGATAGTGCCGGTTTCCAGTGTGGCTACCATTTCGGCAACGTCCCCTATGATCTCTGGTGCCTCGCCTACTTCATATCGGATCGCCCGCAGCCAGAGTCGAATTTCGTTTGCCAGATTTAGCAGCGGATCGATCAGTTCTCTTGACTTTTGGGGAGTAGCCATCCCTCTAAGAATCGCTTTGACTTCCTCCGGTAATTTCTCTGTCTCGTCAAAACGTATTACCTTTGATTCAGCATCCATGACGATCGGGACGCAGTTCTGCGCGAGTACGCTAAGCACGGGCAGATTCTTCGTGCGGAATTCGTTAATGTAAATGTCGTGTACGGTTTTGGAAAACTCATTGTAGTCGTCCGGATGCAGCGTCAGTGACACATTAAGTAGACTGGGTGTTGGAAAGTTAATTCTCGTTAGATGATGTAGCCACCAAAACACACTATTCTCAGGACTAAGAGCGAACATCTTGACCGTTTCGATGTTGACTCGATTGTTCTGCACGTCGAGTTCGTCTGCGAACCGCAGGATTGCAGCCACAAATAGCTTGCGGCTGCGTGAATCAAGCATGAATGTTACTGGGCAGCCGGTGATGGGTAGCTTCGTGTGGTGCTTGCAAATGTCTTTAAGATCCGGTACCAGATCCACGGGGATGCTTAGTGCCGCGGTGTGAAGTATGTTGCTTGGATCCTTCCTCGCAACGTCGAGCCATGCTATGGATAGATAGTGATGTGTCTTCCGTATATCCCTTTGCTCGTCTAGCGGATAACTATTCGCATTATCTGCCGTGAATTCCGCTTTCTCGAACTTAGCCCCTAGTTCAATAGCTCTATACTTAATTGCGGGGAACCGTACAATATCGCATTGCATGCCGATGTCGTGAATATAGATTCCTGCTAAGAGAAGGTATGTCTCGTGTTTGTTTAAGGCCTTGCCTTGGTTCGCGT
This sequence comes from Planctomycetaceae bacterium, assembly GCA_016795145.1. Classification (GTDB taxonomy): domain Bacteria; phylum Planctomycetota; class Planctomycetia; order Planctomycetales; family Planctomycetaceae; genus SXXK01. Next base: position 5,107 of record JAEUII010000014.1, on the reverse strand, counting down.
TTAGAATCTCCAATGAGTATTGTGCCAGTCGCTCGTAATGCCGTATGCCGTGATCTGTGAAGCCTTGAATTATTCGGGGCGCCTCCGCGTCCCATATCTTCTCTACCGCTTCACGTAAAAGCCGAAGGCTGGTGTGCAGCTGGTCCCCTTTTGGGATACGCTTCAGATGTCTTAACTCAGCGTTGCCAAATTCTGCCATGGCTATGAAGGTCCATCGGTATCGAGCTGTTTTGGAAATGTATAGTCACCTCTGCGATAATGATTGGTGATGGTTTTGATTTTCGCAAGCGAAACACGGAAGGGCGAGGATTCAAGGATCATTTTTCGGTGCTTTCCGCAGTAAATCGCGAACCGCCGAAATCCGAGCCGATGGGTATGCTGCAAACGGTTTCCGCCTGCTGTAGAGTCTTTGGAAGGAGTCCATGGCAACTCCGTGTGGCTTGCATAACACCAGAGTCGGCTGATTTCTACCGCAATGTGATTTCGCTATCCTCTTTACCTCAGGCACCCGAATCGTGTTGATGTGATTTCGACGGTGGCCAAGATTGTAGGCACGCGGAATAGACGCCTTTCGGCAGCTGGCTTGCCACAGAGTACCGTGCTGGTGGGAGCTCTACAGCTAAAGCTCCGCAGGTTCGATGTTCTCGTCCTACTACCGTGATTCTCAATCTGTTGGAGTATCTGCTACGCCAGCTCGGTGCGTACCTGCATCAGGATTCGGCCGAGCCAGTTGCGGCCCTGGGTGCCGCAGACGCCCCAGAAGCGGTCGTTCCAGGTGTTGCCTTCGATCAGTTCCGCTTCGCCGGTGTCGATGAGTTTCACGCGCAGGTCGTCGTGCGTTTCGAACTTGAGTCGAACGAGTTTCGTCATGACCTCGACTTTGATCGATTCCCAGTCCGCTCGCAGCTTGACTCGACGGCCCATGGATTTCGCTCGTGCTGGTGGGCCGCATTGAGCGATCGTGAGACGTTCGGGTTTGGCCAGAGTCTTGCACGCCTGAAACGCATGTTCGACCGTGGGATAATGAATCCCGTCGTATCGAATCAGCGAGGGATAGAAGTTCGACAGAAAAGCATACTCGCAGCGAAACGCATCAATTCGATGAACGTGTGTCACGGTTGTTCTCCCTTCTGTCATGTCCGAGGAATGCTGGGTTTGGCTGGGGGAGACGCGGCGGCGGTTGAAAAGGTTCGTTAGTTCTTGGTTCTTGGTTCGTGGTTCGTGGTTCGTGGTTGTTGGTGGCAAGGCGTAATCGTCGCCCATGGGTAAATGGTGACGCTGACGCTGCTCCGCTGCTCAAATTGTCTTTTGCTGGTCTTATCCGCGTTCATCTGCGCTATCCGCGGTTTGCTGCGTTGCTGTGGGTTGCGCGCGGGGACTCGGTGGGCTGACGCCCAACCGCTCGCCGCCGCACGCCGGGGAGTGACGGGCGTTCGGTGGTGGTGATGGCGGTGAGAGCTTACTGTTCACGCCGGTTGCTTGAGATTCTGGTTCTGTTTTGTCGCGGGAATTGATGTGGAATGATTGTGGGGCTGGGGACGGACATCGTGGAGATCTCGCGGATTCGCGAAATGGTCGAACGGCATGGGGACCATTTCGTGGAACGATGTTTTACGCCGGCTGAGATCGAGTATGCTCGAAAGCACCGTGACTCGGCCGTTCGTTTTGCTGGCCGATGGGCGGCGAAGGAAGCGGTGGTGAAAGTTCTGGGCACTGGCTTTGTCCAGGGCATCACGTTTCACGATGTGGAAATCGTCCCACTGCATACCGGTCAGCCGACCGTGCGACTCAGCGGTGAAGCCGGAGCCATTGCGACTCAGCTGGGGATCACCGAGGTGAAGCTGACGATCTCACATGCGAGGGAATATGCAACCGCGACGGCGATTGGGGTGAGGCAGTAGAGATGAGCTTCACATGAAAACTCCGACTTTGAACCCGGCATTGTAGAGAAACGGCCAGGGGATTTCGTGAGCGTGCTGTCGCTTCTGTGTCGGCCCTGCCGGGCCTTCTGGGCTTTCTTGCTTCGTTTCCGGTGGCTTACGCACACCGGCAGGGGTTGTGACGGCCCGCCTGGGCCTGAATCGCTGTGACCTTGCAGTGGATCCCGCCCGAGATCCCGTGACGTCCGTTGATGATGGGAACGATGACGAGTAGTAGAGGTTGTGAAAGGAACTCTAGCGAGTTCCACTACGACTTGGGGCGCAGGAACTTTGTGAGGATGGTGGAGGAGGGGTGACGGCCGAGGGCGGCCATCCTACGGTTTTTTGCGGCAATATGTTACGGCTTTTGGGGTGGTTCCGGCTTGTGCTCGACGTTGTGCTGAACACTGCTGGCGCGACGGAGAGAACCGGTTCCGAATCGGTTGCGAATCTGATCGGCGACTTGATCCAGTCGAGTGTCCTTTTCATTGTCTTCTTCGACAAACAGCGTCTTCTGAGTCGCCGTTTGAGGCTGCAGGTTCGACACACCCATCCCAATAAGTCGGACCACCAGCGGGCGTTCGGGCAAGGCGGTGGTCAGAAGCTGAAGGGCGACGGGCCAAAGCTGGTTTGTGGCATTGGTAGCGGCGGAAAGACTCTTCGAGCGTGTGTATGTTTCGAAGTTGCTGTAGCGTATTTTCAGATGAACCGTTCGACCCTGAAGGCTGTGGCTTCTGAGACGTCGAGCAACATGTTCGGTCAGTTCCATCAGCCACGCGCGAAGAATGTCGATGTCCGTGATGTCCTCGGCGAATGTCGTTTCATGCGAGATCGATTTGGCTTCTCGATCGGAGACGACCGTTCGATGATCGATCCCGCGAGCGAGTTCCCAGAAGTGTTCTCCGTGCTGACCAAACTCCTGTTGAAGCTGCTGAAGCGTGAGCGCCCGGAGCTGCCCAATGGTGTGAACTCCGAGCTTTTCAAATCTCTGATTCGTGACCTTGCCGACTCCCCAGATGCGTCCGATCGGCAGAGGATCCAGGACCGTTTGAACGGATTCCGGCGTGATGACCGTGAACCCGTCCGGCTTGTTCATGTCGCTTGCGAGTTTGGCCAGGAACTTGTTCGGTGCGACGCCGACGGAGGCCACCAGGTTCAGTTCCTTCCGAATGTCCGCCTTGATGGCTCGCCCGATCGTTTCGACAGATCCGAATAGTTGTTCGCTTCCCGCCGCGTCCAGAAACGCTTCATCGAGCGACAGCGGCTCGACGGTCGGTGTGTACCGATTCAGGATCTCGCGGATCTGTGAAGAGATCTGAGCGTAGTAGTCCATCCGTGGCCGAATGACGATGGCCTTGGGGCACAGCTGAAGAGCTTTGGACGTCGCCATCGCACTGTGAACGCCATACTTTCGAACGACATAATTCGCGGCCGCTACCACGCCACGGCCTTCCGGCGTCCCGCCAACAATCACCGGCTTTCCGCGCAGACTCGGATCGTCCCGTTCTTCAACGGACGCATAAAACGCATCCATGTCCACGTGCAAAATCATCCGACTTCCGATCCGATTGGGGCGAAGGGCCTGTGGCGGACATGATAGCGATTGCCTGCGGAAAATGAGCTTTGACGGTCGCTCGCGTGCTGGGCCCCTCCCGAACTTGCTGGCGCTCGTTCGACCTCCCCAAAACTTCGTTTTGGAGAGGAGGGTGGGGGGCGGAAATCGGTCGTTGAACAGGTGATTTCCTGTTAGATCAGCCATTCGGTCCGGATGCCGCGGACGTCCATTTCATACTCGATCTCTTCGATCGGTGGGCGGGAATAGAACCAGTTGATTCCATGGCGTGAGGCGAGGTCGGTTTGAGGTTCCAGGATCTCGGTCACGATGCGATCCATGGGATGGACGGTGTAGACGTTGGTCCGAGTGACGGCAGACCAGCTGGCTCCCAGCAGTCGTAGCCGAGTGCTCATCAGGTTCATCACGAACCTGGCTTTTTCAACAAGGCCGTCCGCCGAAACATCGGCCAGTCGATGGATGCTTTCTCGTTTCAAAATGCCTTCCGGCAGTTCACCAGCGCCGGCGACGACAAAGGTTGGCGGCTGGTTTTCCGCACAGGGTCGAGTGAACGCGAAGCCATAAAGGGACGGTGTTTCCGGCGGGCGAGTTTCCGGGGCGATGTTCGTTCGAGCAATCGGGTTCACTCCGTCCACAAACACGCCCCATTCCTTCAGCACGGAGGCGTATTCCGAGTTGAACGCCGCGAAGCCGTCAAAGGTGAAGGGCACAGGAGACCGCAACGATACGGCACACAGCGCGGTTCGGGGTCGATTCTCCTGCTTCAGCAATTCTTCGATCCGGTCAAAGCCGGTTCGCCAGTCGGTCATCGTTCGTAGCGTCACGTGGACGATCTCGAAGCCAGGCTGTGAGATGACTCCGCAGGAGTACGGAGCGATGCCGGGAACGAACGAGTAATTGCCGTGTGGGTGGTGGATCATGGTGGGCTCTTTTGAATCGTCGCGGTTCGCTCCCGCGAACCAGGCGGAGTGCCGTGGTGCGTGGCACCGAGGAAGAAGTTTAGACGGGGCTATCTGGCATCATAGCGATAGCGGGGCCCCTCCCGAACTTGCTGGCGCTCGTTCGACCTCCCCAAAACTTCGTTTTGGAGAGGAGGGTAGGGGGGCAGGCGGCGGGGCATCGTGGGATGCTTTGTCGTCGGTATGTTCACGGTAGGGCGGGCAGCGCTGGTGAGGAACGCTCGGTTCGGCGGAGCGAACCGCGACTAACTGCGACTATCGGGAGCGAGGGCCCAGAAGTCGGCGGGGGGAGTGGTGCGGAACTGCATCCATTCCCGCAGAATCGGGTGGAAGAAGCCAAGAGAGGCGGCGTGAAGGGCGTGGCGGGCTTCGGTGGGTTCGTCGCCGTCAAACCGGGGCGATTTTCGGATGCTGCCGTGCGGGCCGTAGTATTCGTCGCCCAGAATCGGGTAGCCCAGATGCGCCAGGTGGACTCGGATTTGATGGTTGCGGCCGGTGAACAGCACGCACTCCACTTCGGAATAACCTTCGTAGCGACGAACGACGGTGGCTCGAGTCTTTGCCGGCCGAGGATCCTTCGCGTCGGCCTGAGCGGACATCAGGACGCTGTTCCCACCGGGACGCTGACCGATCGGCAGCTGGATCATTCGTGTGTC
>JAEUII010000008.1 GCA_016795145.1 Planctomycetaceae bacterium | reverse complement strand
GTGCGAAGAAACTGATCAAGGGCGACGATCTTGTGATCAAAGGTGGCTCAATCTCACTGCAGTCGGAAAGTCACCCGATCGATTTCCGAAAAGTTGAGATCATGGTACTTGGCGAATAAAACACCACCGTCATGGACTTTCAGCGTCGGGGTTCGGTGCTCAACGTGGATCGCGGCTGGGAGTGGTGAGCGGCATACCGGGAAGCTGACGCATCCCGCTCGCCTGGTTGTGTGTCACTCATCAATTGCCGGTGGCGTCGAAGTCTCTTCATCTTCGCTGCTGTTGCACAGCGGGACGCTGGGATTCGGATCGGTTAACAGCTCTGCCAGCGTCGTTGAGCGGAAAGCGTCTTCCACTTTGGACAACGCAGCGTCCATGCGAAAGTGCAGCGCGCATAGCCGAACACCGTGACTCTTCAGTTCCAGCGGACACGTTCGAATGCGCGGAATCGGATCTACGGCCGTCACCACATCAAGGATCGTCAGTTTGTCCGGCGGAATGGCCAATGAAACGCCGCCGCCAAGTCCACGCTGCAGATTGACGATTCCCTTGGCTCGCAAGCCCTGAAGAACCTTGGAAAGGTAGGCTGTCGGAACCTTGGTCGACTCCGCGATCATCGCTGTCGTCTGAGGCTCGCTCCGGCGCATGGCGAGATGCACGACCGCGCGAAGGGCGTATTCGACGGTTTGCGAAAACATAGCCAGCCACCTAAGTCTAGGACGCAACCACGCCCCGGTTTGAAAATCGACACGCCGACGATGACCAGAACTGCTCCAATACCCATCAGGCACCAAAAGCCCCGGCTCGAGATTTCCGACCGGCGAGTCGTTAATTCATATACCGCAGAGCTTGCAGAATTCTGCGGCCAGAAGTGCTTCAAATTCCGTGAACAAATCAAAATCTCAGTCAGCAGATGTATTTGCCCGCTGATTTCCTGGTGAACATTGCATGGGGCGAACGGGAACTTGCTCTAGCTGAACTTTTGCGAAATGGCTAAAGACGAGTTTTCCGCCTCAGATTCTGTCAGTGTACATGGCACCAGTGCCATCCTGAGCATCTGAGGGGTGGGCAGGGGATTTGGTCAGGAGCGGGAGTCTATCACACCCAGGCCAATTCTGAAGCGTGATTCTTAAGTATTTACGAGCACTCACGACAGGGAGGTCACCAGTGCGCGAGAATTTTCTATCATTTTCCCTGCCATTGGTTGGTCAGGAAGAGATCGACGAAGTCATTGATGCCTTGAAGTCCGGCTGGCTTACGGCTGGCCCAAAGACTCGACAGTTTGAGCAGGAGTTCCGAACGGCGTTTCAGACTCCAAGTGCTCTGGCTCTGAATTCCTGCACCGCTGGCCTTCACGTCGCCTTGAAAGCACTGAACATTGGCCCGGGCGACGAAGTCATCACGACGCCGATGACGTTTGCCGCATCCGTTAACGTGATTGAACACGTTGGGGCGAAGCCGGTGCTGGTTGATGTCGAACCCGATACACTCAACATTCAGCCTGATGCCGTCCAGCGTGCGATTACTCACGCGACAAAGGCGATCATCGCCGTCCACTACGCGGGACATCCAGTCGAACTGAATGCACTTCGTTCGATTGCCAGTGAATACCAGTTGCACCTGATTGAAGATGCTGCACATGCCGTCGGCGCCGAGTTCGAAGGCAAGCCAATTGGCTGCGGTGATAATCTGACGGCATTCAGCTTCTACGCCACCAAGAACCTCACCACCGGGGAAGGCGGAATGCTGACCGGTTCACAGGAACTTCTCGATCATGCTCGCATCGTCAGCCTTCACGGGATGAGCCGCGAAGCATGGAGTCGATATGCGGCTGGTGGCAAATGGGCTTATGACATTGTCGAGCCAGGCTTCAAGTACAACATGACCGATATCCAGGCCGCCATTGGTCTGCAACAACTGCGTCGCTTCCCAAAGATGCAGGATCGACGTCGCCAGATTGTTGAGATGTACAACGAAGCCTTCTCGCGCCACTCTGCGTTTCTGACGCCGGTCACTCGCTCCCACGTGACGAATGCATGGCACCTGTATGTGCTTCGCCTTCGAGCAGGTGAACTGTCGATTGGACGCGATCAGTTCATTCAGGAAATGACTGCGAGGAAAATCGGAACCTCAGTGCACTTCATTCCGATTCATATGCACTCGTTCTATCGCGACAAGTACTCTTACCATCCGGACGATTTCCCGATCGCAAACGCAGCGTATCAGAACATGCTCAGCCTGCCCCTTTCACCTTCCATGTCCGATCAGGACGTTGCGGACGTGATTGAAGCGGTACTCGACATTCGATCCCAGTTCGGACGACGCCGAGCCGCCGCGTAGCACTCAAACACACAACCCCACCGGGTTCACCCCGGTGGAACCAGGCTTCTGCACTACGCGCCCATTCAATTCGCCAGCGAAAGACGATTGTCAACTATGTGAGCCGCAAGGCGCTAGCCGCGGGTTAACGTGGTTAACGTCTATGCTTAGGCGAGTGCGCGTCACCGAGGACTGACGTCCAGTCGCTCGCCTGTGGCTAAAAGTTGTTGCTTCCGCCGGTGCAAGGCCGACGGAAAGCGTGAACAAGTCTGCTCTGCGTTATTCGCGTGAATTCGCACCCATTCGCGGTTTCAAAATCACGTTGCTGGGTTCCCGGATTCGCGGGAATGACGCTGGTTAGTTTTCAGGCAGCCGGTACCGAGCAACCAGCTTCTTCGCAACCCGCAAACCATCCACTGCGGCCGTTACAATGCCGCCTGCATAACCAGCTCCTTCGCCGATCGGGAACACACCCGCAATCTCCGGGATCTCAAACGTCTCCGGATTGCGATCGATGCGCACTGGTGACGACCCCCGCATCTCAGGTCCAACGAGCACAGCGTCCGGAAGATACTGCCCTCTCCATTGCCGATCCATCACCGGAAGGCCGGCCTTCATCGCCTTGAGAATGGGCGGTGGCAGGACTGCGGCAAGATTCGCCCCGCGAGTTCCTCGTTCATACGATGAAGGAATCTTCTCACCCGGGTTCGGTGTGCGGTCGGCAAGAAAGTCCTTCGCTCGCTGAACCGGAGCCAGGTAATTCCTGCCTGTCATCTCGAACGCGATGCCTTCGTACTTTCGCTGAATCTCAACCCCTGCCAGCGGATGACTGCTTCCGAATTCACTCGTCTCCAGAGTCACCACGAGTCCGCTGTTGGCAAACATGGTGTCGTGCCGCGAGTTGCTCATGCCATTGGAACAGTAACGGTTCGGCTCCGAGACACTCGGAATGACAATCCCTCCCGCACACATGCAGAACGTGAACAGGTCTTTTTGTCCCTTCGCGACCAGCGAATAATCGGCTGCCCCCAGCAACTGCAGATACGAATCACGGCCATACTTGTGGCGGTTGATGATCTCCTGTGGCTGTTCGATTCGCAGCCCCAGCTGAAAGGACTTTTGTCTCAATGGCAAGCCGGCGCCAAGCAACATCTCATAGGTGTCTCTGGCACTGTGACCGATCGCCAGTACACACACGCTGGTCGGAATGAATCCTGAAGAAGTCTGTACGCCCTGAAGCCGGCCGTCAGAGATCTTCAGTCCTTCCAGGCGACATCCAAAACGATACTCGCCTCCAAGAGCTTCAATCTTGCGACGGTAGTTACGGCAGATCATCGGAAGCTTGTTACTTCCCAGATGCGGACGATGCTCATACACCAGCGATGGACGACCACCACATTCGACAAAGCTGCGAAGCACCCAGTCAACATCCGGTCCGGCGATGCGGCATGTCAGTTTACCATCACTGAAACATCCAGCTCCGCCTTCGCCGAACAGGTAGTTGTTCTCCGGATCATGTGAACCGCCACCATCGAACTCTCGAATCGCAGGTACTCGTTCACGAACAGCCTGCCCTCGTTCAAGGATCAGCGGCCGATATCCACGCAGTGCCAGGAAGTAACCAGCAAGCAGGCCCGCGGGACCAGACCCGACGATCACAGGCCGCTCTGGCATGGGCTCTGTACCGATCGCAGGCTCTTCGAACGTCGGCTCGTCCCATGCTTCGATCTGAATTCCGTCGCGACCGCGAAGTGTACTCAGTTCTTTGTCAGCGGCTGGCAGAAGAAGCGTGTAGACGAACTCCAGCCGATGGCGATTCCGAGCATCCAGGCTCTTGCGGAGAATTCTGAAACCCGGAATCGAATCCGCCGACACATCCAGCCTTCGCGCAAGCTCGACGGATAACTGCGACTCCGGCAGTTCCACAGGTGTTCGAAAACTCGTGACTCGAAGGGACATCCGTACTTTGACCACAACCCGTTGTTCGCCCGCGCTCTTTGTTCGCCCGCGAAAGTTGCGAGCATAAGACAGCGAAAGGATTCGAAAAGGTGGCTAATGTCCTATGAGCACCGGCCGTTGTCCAACAACGAATGTTGATTTGTGGGGCGTCTCTCCAGCGCGAGACGCAGCCGCCGTTACTGTTGCTCCGGAATGGACGCCGGCAGGCAAAGAACCGGCACGACGGGAGCAACCACCATCTGTTCCTGGAACCCGGAGAATCGACACGCATGAATCATGCTGGTGCCCGTTTCACCGGTCCAGAAAATTGCCGACTTCTGAAGTGGCGGACTCCTGCGATCCGCAATCACGCTCGTGCTGAGTATCAGGTCCACACTGTCCTTGATCCGCACACCGTATGGAGCGGAGTCCAGAATCTGGCAGTGACTGACAATCACGTTACTGCATTCCTGCAACTCCAGAAGTGCTTCTCTCTGGAGTTCCGGTGCGCCAGGAAACTGGTGACGTCCGGTCTGGCAGTCCTGAAGGACGTTCCCGGAGAACACACTGTCGCGACAACGGAGCAGAGTCACGCCGGTGCACAATTCTCGCTCCACTCCATAGTCAGCGTTATGACCAAAGCTGTTGTCACCGACCGTGACCTGCGAACAGTCTTCCATCAGCAAGTTGCGATGATGGCCCGAATAGATCGAGTTGCCGGAGATCGCGATTCCCTGCACGGAACTGAGATGAATGTTGATCCACTGACTGCCAATCAGGTTGCCGGCAATCGTCAGCATTCCCGCCTTTGCGTTCACCGCGTCGCGCTGACCAATGATGCGGATGTTCGCACCGTTCGGACTGTAAGTTGCCTGAATCGTATTGCTGCAGATCGTCCCTTCGCGAATGCTGCCTTCGCTGGCGTCCATCCAGATCTCTGCGGTTGGAACTCCATCCGCGTCCGGAACCTTGTGGCCACCGTTGTTGTTGTATTCAATGTCATTGCCAGTGATCTGGATGTTTCGAATCTCACTCTTCTCGATTCGAATTCCTCCCAGTCGACAATAACTGATGTGCGAGTCGCTGATGATTGTCTGATGCAGATTCACAGCGTCCAGAAAAATGCCAACACCGGTATTGTGATAGATGTGGCAGCTGCTGATCAGGATGTTGCGAGCGCGGCCGGTGATATGGATTCCGTGACGTAGTTGTCTCAACAGCACACCGGTAATCGTCGGCTGTACAACGCCTTCGATTCGAATGCCGTCTGCTTCCGGATGTTGCCCAACGATTTCTAAATCACGAACCTGTGGCATTCGCTCATGAGTCCACTCTTCCGGGCGAAAGCTGTTCGGGTCGGCCGTTGTGGTATGCGTGCCCTTCAGAAGAAAGGCCGGTCCTGCTGCCTGCATCAGAATTCGGCAAGTACCGCTCTCACCTCGAATGGAAGTGCGGCCACACTGAGCCAGATTGACGGTCAGTGGTCGAGTAATCCGGTAATCGCCACGAGGCAGGACGAGCTCACCGACGCCTTCATCAATGGCATGCTGAAGTGCTTCGGTATCGTCAGTTTGTCCGTCGCCAGTGGCTCCAAAGTCTCCGGCCTGAGTCATCGTGGAATCCTCAGCAAGACTGCTGAGGATTGCTGACTTCCGAACGGAATTCAGCCAGGCTCGCTTTGCTAGCGAACCGTTGTGACCTGCAGCAGGTTTTCGATTCGATGGTTGGGATACATGCGTCTGGCGGCCGTGGTTGCGACTTGTTTGGCATACCAGGACCCCGCACGTCCCGTGAGTGTGACAGTCTGAAATCCGACGTCAACACAAAGCTCATGGACGACAACGCTTGCCAGCTGCTGAATGAGATCCATACAGCGGTCAGTTTCCGGACTGGTTCTGGGCTGAATTCGCATGCTTCCCTCCGTGAAGACTGTGCACTCAAACAGTAACCACACCGCTGAAACAAGCAGTGCAACATCCGTCCCGAGCCATGCGGCCCTACATCCAGGAGCTCATTCGCCGATTGTTGCGTTCCGAAACACCAGAACCGACAACCGAGAGCCTTTTTCAGAAGCCGAACAAACTTGTGAAATGCTCCAAAGCGAATGGCGAGGATCAGCTTACCCTCAAAGTGCCGACTTGTGCAGTGCAGCCCCGACATTTTTTGAAAAGCAGCCGCTGGAAGCCAAAGTGTGCACAAGGCAAGCGGGGCGATGCGGGAACCCAGCACATTCTGAAACCGCAGATGAACGCGGATCCACGCGGATAGAACACAGGCCTCGTGCTCGTGCTCAGCGCAGCGGTGCTCCTGATCGTAATCGATGTCAGCACTCTAAGTTGCGACCGGCTCTGCGCCACCGTCGAATTTCATCGCGATCCGAGTCAGCATGGCCGCGATCAGGTACAGCATCGCTTTCATCGAACCGCCAAAGAACCCTCCCCTCCCAGACGAAGTCAGGGAGGGGTCGAACGAGCGCCAGCAAGTTCGGGGGAGGGCTCTGCCACATGCCACGTTGCGCCTCGAAAGAGGCGACGCGAAGAATGAACTCATCCGACAAAAAATGAAGGACAAAAAATAACGCCAGCGGGGCGACGTCAGTCCCCTGATTGCGATACTTCAAACACCCCCCATTGGGTAGCACGTACGCAGTGCGTGTGCCGCAGGCGCCGGAAGCCCATGTGTGCACTCCACAAAACCAACGCAGCCGCTTTGAACAAATTGGTCTGACAAAAATGAGGGAAAAAAATAGCGCAAGCATGGCCACGTCAGACCCGTGATCGCGATTGCCCGCCCGGTGATTCGCAACTGACGTATCATCAGTGGATTCACATCCACCGCTCGCCTTGCAACTCTCCATCAACCAAACACCACGCCCTCACCTCGCTCGACGCGAAGGCAAGGCCTTATTGGTTAGACGGCCTGTGGGCAGCTGCTTCTTTCAATCCCGCCAATCACAGGGGCTTTTCTGATGGTTCGTCTGACGCCTTCTCTTTTTTCTCAAGCCTAAGTGACATCCCAAACAAAGCGCCGCCCACAGCAATTGTCCCACCCCCCCCGCCGATCGATTGAATCACTGTTTTCTCACCTTCCACTAGCGCGAGGACGATGATCGCCGCGCCAAGAAGTAGCATCACCACGCCTATGATTCTGACAAATATGTATCTCTTCATGTGGTTGACTTCCGTTTGAACGTGGACTGGGAGAACTGCGACGCCACCTAACGAAAGGTAACCAGGCAGCGGCCAGAAAACTGGAAACTCACAAAACGCGGGGCCGGCTACTCCGGTTGACCGACCTGCTATGCGGCTTTTTTGAATACGGATTCGAATGCCTGGAACGTATCATTGGCTTCTGATTTGTCGAGAACCGAGAACACGATCTTGCGGAACCGACCAGCCCATTGACCGTGAATGTGACTTGCGAAAGACTGTGCAACAATGGACGGATCATTGCGGAATACGCCACAGCCCCAAGCGCCGAGTATCAGTGTTGATATTCCCTGGCTTGCAGCAAGTGCAATCACCAATTCGGAACGAGCCTTCAATGCCTGAGGAATCATTGGAAGTTCGTGAGGTCGATTATCTGCGGTTGCGCCCGCATTTGGCGCGGGACTGGTAATGAATGAAGCCAACAATGGTTGCTGAAGAAACTCGCCTTCGTCATCCCGAAACACGGGACACTCGGGTGAGAAGATCATGTTGTCAGAGTACAAGCAAGATGGCGATTCACGATGTTGTTCGTAGAAGTGAAAGACTCTGATAAGCGATGCGTGAAGTGCGCTGCTTCGCGCCAATGATTCTTCCTGGGCTTGGCTGCCATTCAGGAAACCGCCGCCCGGATTCTTTGCTGAAGCGAAATTGAGGATGCCGAGTCGATCGATTGTTGGTGAAGAAGCAAGGCGCTGCAGACCCGCCAACGTTGTTTCATTGACGACTTCGATCTCCGTCGTGTGCTGGCCAGGACGATGCACCAGTGAGTCACGGATACTGTAGAGTTCGTTGGCATCGATCATCCGTGTGGCCGTCAGGCAGTCGTTTACGCTCCGAGCGATATCAACACGTTTGCCATTCACGTCGTAGTAGCCGCGCTTGACGACTTCGACAGTATCACGGGCAACGGACATTCGTTCGGAACGCTTCATGGTGTGAACTTGCTTAATGCCATTCTTGCCGCATAACACTCAAGAACTGCGCATTGGGCGATTAGCCGACACATAGATCGTGTGTTGCACTTTAATTTGTGAGCGACGTGGGCTCTTGCGGGATTCATCACGGTGGCGAATCCCCTCGCGGTGCAATTTACCGGTGGGAGATGGCCTTGTCACCCTATTGTCCAACCAAGGCGAGCACGGCGACGTCAGTCCCCTGATTGCGTTTCTGCTCTTCGCGATTCCTCCACCACCTCATTCCCTCGGAGAGCGGGATGCGTCAGCTTCCCGGTACATCCCACGCCGTCATTCCCACGCAGACCGGAACGAACGGAACCCAGCACATTCTGAAACCGCAGATGAACGCGGATCCACGCGGATAGAACACAGGCCTCGTGCTCGTGCTCAGCGCAGCGGTGCTCCTGGTCGTAATCGATGTCAGCACCCTACGCTTCGACCGGCTCTGCGCCACAATCGAACTTCATCGAACCGCCAAAGAACCCTCCCCTCCCAGACGAAGTCAGGGAGGGGTCGAACGAGCGCCAGCAAGTTCGGGGGAGGGCCCCGCCGCATCCCGCGATTCGCCCCGAAAGAGGCAACGCAAGCATCGAATTCATCGCACAACAATGAGTGACAACAAACAAGGCGAGCGGGGCGACGTCAGTCCCCTGATTGCGATACTTTAAACACCCACCATTGGGTAGCACGTACGCAGTGCGTGTGCCGCAGGCGCCGGAAGCCCAAGTGTGCACTCCACAAAACCAACGCAGCCGCTTTGAACAAATTGGTCTGACAAAAATGAGGGACAAAAAATAGCGCAAGCATGGCCACGTCAGACCCGTGATCACGATTGCCCGCCCGGTGATTCGCAACTGACGTATCATCAGTGGATTCACATCCACCGCTCGCCTTGCAACTCTCCATCAACCAAACACCACGCCCTCACCTCGCTCGTCGAGAGGCCAAGGCCTTATTGGTTAGCCATCGTTCCGTGGAAACCAAGCTTGCGAGGCAGGACGAACGCCGTCTGCTTGGCAGGATCTCCACGGCTGAATCCAGTCTGGAAATTGCCCGACGGAACAAATGGCATAAGTCGGATCCGACCGCAGAAGTTCATCCGCATCCACCTCCCCGTCTATCTCCCCATCTCGATAGAGGATTCCATTGCTCGGGCAGTCGGTGAACATCGTTCGCGCAATGTTGAAGTCGCTGTGGACCTTCAGACCCCAAGCCAATGCATCCGATTCATTTGCGGCTTCAATTGCACAAACGAGACAGTAGTCGGAGCCTGGATCTTCAGGGGTGCCGCGTCCAATAACGCCAAACATCTCGATGAAGCGATACTTGTAGTGCGGCATGTGGCTGGAGATTGCGAACGAATTGCGATCTATGCGGCGGGCGATTAGCCGACGCATAGATCGTGCGTTGAACTTTGCCGCTTGGTGGGCGACGTGGGCTCTTGCGGGATTCATCACGGTGGCGAATCCTCTGATGTTGCAATTTACTGATGGGGGAAGACGTTGTCACCCTTGTTTGGCTGGCGGAGAACCTGGGCCGAGTAACGCCGGGTGACGAGCCGCGAGGCGAATTTGCTTTGCGTTATTCGCGTCGATTCGCGTCCATTCGCGGTTTCAAAATCGCGTTGCTGGGTTCCCGCCGTTCCCGCCTGCGCGGGAATGACGGATCGGGTTGGTGCGGTTTACCGGGAAGCTGACGTATCCCGCTCGCCGGAGGGGAAACGGTGCGGAGGAATCGCGAAGTGCAGAACGCAATCAGGGGACTGACGTCGCCCCGCTCGCCTTATGTTCTGTCACTCATTTTTTGTCCGACCGTTGATCTCATTGCGACCGTGTTGGTTTTGCCATATGCACACTTGGGCTTCCGGCGCCTGCGGCACACGCACTGCGTACGTGCTACCCGGTGCGCAGCTGCGCTCTGAAATTCCTTTTGTGAGCTTTCGCGTTCTCTTGTGGCGATCAATTCTGAGTCGCGTATCGGAAGCGTGTTTGTTTCGCCCCGCTTGGGGCTCTGATGTGTTGTGGAACAATTCCTGGGGCGTTGCCCCAGGCTGATTTGTCGGTGCCCCGGTTGGGGCGAAATCGCTGGTTTGCGTGATCGCGCTACCGCTCGCCTTATTTTTCTGCCCGACATTTTTTTGCCCCGGAGCGATGCGCTGCTCGCGATCAGTGGTGTGGAGGAATCGCGGAGAGCAGAACGCAATCAGGGGATTGACGTCGCCCCGCTCGCCTTTATTTTTTGTCACGCATTTTTTGTCCGACCATCGCACTCATTGCGGCTGTGTTGGTTTTGTGGGCGTGCACTCTTGGGCTTCCGGCGCCTGCGGCACACGCACTTCGTACGTGCTACCCAATGGCGCGGGGGCACGCGGTAATGCAGGACCAACCACAACGTAGCAGGAGTGGAGCGGAAAAAGAGAAGCCCGGAAAAGCAAAGAACCCCGAAAAACCTGTCGTTTTGCGGGGTCCTGCGAATCGATTCGCTCCCTTGCCGGAAGCCAAAATGGGCGATACAGGACTCGAACCTGTGACCCCTACCATGTCAAGGTAGTGCTCTAACCAACTGAGCCAATCGCCCGTACGAGGCGAGTTATCGTCGCCGCGGGTGGGGGAATTTATCGCGTTGAGGATCGAAAAGCAAATTTCCGGCCGAAGAAAGTCGGCCCTTTCCGCTCGCTCCGATTTTCGGTGATTTGTTCAGTGGTGTGCGGGTAGATCACCACCAGGAAAGAGCTTCTGTTCAACTCGGGGTGGGAATTCCAAGTGGTGCTCGATGTCTGATTTTGAAGGATTGTTCGGATATACAACCATGACCCGTGAAGCACAGGTGGGACTGCCCTCGATCGCAACTCCACCCTGCATTTGCCGGAGGATGCGCTCGAAAACAGGATTATCCGAACGACCGAACTTTGAGCATCCTCATGCTTTCGCCCGATCCACCCTCCTCGAAATCACAGCGAGAACGTCTCCTGACCGTGTCTTCTTCCGAAGCCGCGGGGACGCTGACGGATCTGCATGGCAACACTCAATCCGCGATCGTTTTGGACGTTGCAGGATTCGATGTCCTGCTCCTGATCCCTTCGCCGGTTTCGGTCGGTTCAAGGCTCGAATTGAGCCTCAAAGTTCACGATCAGCCAGAACCGTATCTGCTCTCCGGGGTCGTTCACTGGCAGCAACCGCGAGTTGATGCCTGGGAAATTGGAATTGCTCTCCCGGAACCCGCTCCCAAAGAGCTGCTCTTCGTGGCTGGTGGTTCTTCACGGGATGCAATTCGCTATCGTTCATCGATCCATGGCGAACTTTGGATGGCTCAGGATGGACAAATCTGCCGGGCGACCGCTTTGAATTACTCTCGCGACGGCTTCTGTCTCTCCTGCGAACAGCAGGTCGAATCAGGATCCACCGTCATCTTCCACTGGGAAGATCAGACTGAAGACCGAGTCGCCAATCGCCGTTCGGTCTCCGCACACGTCCGCTGGTCATCTGATGTTGCCGGGTCATTCCTGATCGGATGCGATCTCCTCAGCGGCACACGATATGCACTTTCAGGTATCGATGTTGATGAGCGAATCAGAAAGATCCGAGGTCGACAGATCGACTGGTCCAAACTGCTGACACGCGAAACAGCCTCCACACCGTAACTCGCCGACTCTCTGCTGGGCCCGCCACACACGAGACACACTCGACGCGTTCGCTGCTCGCTATTCGCCACGATCACGCATGTCGTCCGCAACTCAACGCTGCGGCACCGATGAAGCGGCATTACTCCATCAACCGCCAGGACGAGAATTCTTCCCTCTTACTGTTCCTGCATGCCACCGGTCACAGTTCAAAGTACTGCGATTCTTCGTCGTTGTCGTTGCTGATGAATCGTGGCTTTGCTGACGCGGCCGTCGCCGGAGACGCTTGAGTCCCCTGCTGGGCAATGCTCCGCAACAACTCTTCGGCAGCCGACAGAGATTCAACACCATGAATTGGCCCAACGCCAGCATTCTGATTTGTGGCTCCGCCGCCAGCATCTGTTTGTCCGGTCAACAAGCGTTCCGGATGACTGGACGCAGCATCGGCTGAAGGTGACGCTCCTATCGAAGGTGAATGGAGCCCCGACTGCACTTCATGCCTCGACTGAGCACTTGCTGGATGACCTGGATGAGAAGCAGTAGAAGCCAGAGCAGGGATGTTCGCCAGGGCAGGCATGCCTGATAGTGCTTCCTTGTCGGCGACACCTTCACTGCTGTTGACTTCCGGAGCAGAAGACTCCGAAACGCGCTTCGAGGCGGCTCGTGTTTCCGCGTCTGGCTGCAGCGTCTCGCGGCATTTGCTTCGAATCTGGCTCATCTTTCGGACGAGCTCGGCAACGGAAATGATGGTGGCCGCAAGGGCAATCCAGACAGCGATAACGTGGTTAATTACGCCTTTGAAATTCGCGATTGCCAGGAATACCGTCATCGTGCCAAGTACCACGCTCAGCATGATTCGGCCGTTGATGTTGTGACGTTCCCGCTTCAGCGTGGAATGCACAATGGCCTTCTCCACCGACTGGGTGGAGAGTGAGCGGAACGAATCCATGTTCTCGCGAAGCTTCTGCAGGTCCATCTTCTGTCGTGGTGTTGACGGCATCGACGAATTGTCCGGCGAGCCGGCCGCTTCCGCAGACGGTGCTGTAGCGACCGCTGCAGAATCGACTTCACCGTAGCCGTTGGCCATATACTGCTCAATGAATGATGTCACCTTCGGCAGTTTTGGGGTTTCCTGTTTGGCGGCTGCTGAACTGGACTTGCTGGCAGCGCCACCAGACTTCTTCCTGGAGTCTCCCTTGAGTTCCTGTGGCAGCGTTGTCCCCGCGGACTTTCGGCTGCGTGCGAGCAGCTGTTCCATGTAGTCCTTCACAAAGTCCTCAGACTCTGCTTCGGACTCATCAGCCATTTCATCCGCTTCGTTAGAAGTGGGAGCGCTGACGATGGCAGAAGCATCGGTACCGAAGCTCAAAGAAACCGCCTGAGCTTTGCCGGCAGGCTCTGAGGTATCAACGTATTCCGGAATTGGCGGAGGAGCGAACTTGTCTGATTCGGACGACTTGCCAATACCAAACAAGGCGGCCAGTTCAGCTCGCAGCGCGCTGGCTCCTGATTCTTCTCCGCCGGACGCTGGAGTCTCACCCTGCGATGAAACGGATGCCTGCGCAGAGAAGTCGTGTGCTGGTTCATCCACAATCGTGTCGTGGCGAACGACCTGAGTATTCGCCGTGGCAGGAACGACAGGAGGATGAGTCGCGTGCTGGCGCATGGCCATTTGAACTTCGGCACGAGCCTGTTCAAGCTGTTGCCGGGCTTCCAGCAGCTGGCGTCGCTGTTGTTCGACTTCATCTTCCGACTGTTCCAGTTTGCGCTGACGTTCGCGAAGCTCTTCGTCACGGTCATCAAGCACAGATGCCCGACGATCCAGTTCCTTCGATTCGAAGATCAGGGAGTCGCGGCCTGTCGGCTCGGCAGACGTCTGCTCTTTCAGGCGAGCCTGCAGCTCACGAATGATCTCTTCCCGTTCTTTGAGTGCCGACTCCTGCTCCGCAAGCTGCGTCTTCAGCTGATCAGAGTCGCCAGACGGTGCTGCGTCGTTTGACAGTGAACCGGAAAAGCCTGTCTGACGGCGAAGTCGCTCAAGTTCTTCCTGCAGGTCGCTGATCAGACGATTTCGCTCCGTCACGGCCTGCTGAAGTTCCGCAAGGCGAGTTCCGTCACCCTGTGTCGCCTGAGCCAGTTCGGCACGGACGCTTTCGAGTTCAGCAAGCAGTCTCGCTTCCATCGCGTCGTCCGCATCACCGATATAGGACGCCGATGAAACAGCAGTACCTTCCCCGGACTGGCAGAGCCGCAGAGAAAGTGCGGTGACCTTTTCTTCTTCCTGTGCGATCCTGGCTTCAGAAATCTGAAGCTGAGCATTCTTCTCTTCAAGCGTCGTGTAGAGTTTGGAAAGCTCCTGTGACTGTCGCGTTACTTCGGAGCGCAGTTTCGCGGCTTCTTCAACATCGTCCCGCGCATCCGTCAGGGCCTTCTGAAGTTCACGAACGGCCGCGAGCATTGCGTCGCGTTCCGCAGTCACACCATCCCGCTGACGTTCTGCCGTGTGAAGCAAGTCGGCCAGTTCAGTCAGCTGAGTATCTTTAGGAACAGTGTCTTCACCTTCCGGAGCGGACACATAATCGCTGAGCTGACGGCGACGCTGTTCAGCCATCTCGAGCTTAAAGTCCTGCACATTGCGATGCAGTGCCGCGCTTCGTGATTCCAGTTCGTTCTCTCGGGATCGAAGCAGGGCAACCTGATGTTCCACCGCAACAATTCGAGACGCGATATCATCGCTCTGGCGATTCAGCTTGGCTTCCAGATCGCGAATGACCTGTTCCCGAGTCTTCAGGTCCTGCACAGACTGACTGACCGAGTTTCTTTCGCACAGCAGTGCTTTATGTGCAACCTGCAGAGCTTCGCGTTCCGATTCGGCAGCAAGCGTCTGCTGTCGGGCAAGATCGCGTTCGAGCGTGAGTCGCTGTTGTTCCAGCTCGAGTGCGGACTGACGTTCCATCAGTTCAAGCTGCAGCCGACGAAGTTCATCCTCGCGTGCATTTAGTTGCTCATCGGAAGCCGCAGGAGCCAGTCCGGTTGCTGCACTCGCCGATGATGCTAAGGCTCGGCGATGAGCTTTCAATGCGGTCAGTCGGGCAGCCAGTTCCTCGGCACGAACATCCAGCTCCTGCTTCCATGCAGCCAGTTCACTTCGTTCCTCACTGAGGCGATTCTGGTCGGCGGCCAGGATCTCAACCTGCGCTGCCAGTTCGTCCTTCAGAGCAGAGGCGGCGCGGGCATCTGCAAGGTGCTCTGAAAGCTGCTGGCTGGAAGACTCCAGCTCGCTTCGGCGGCTCTGAAGTTCTGATTCCGCCTGTTCAATCGCCTGGTACTTTCCGGCTAATGCTGCTTCGCGCCCATCGAGTTCAGATGAGCGACTGGCCAGTGCCGCTTCTTGCCGTCGCAGATCACTTTGAGAATCAAGAACCTCCTGACGAACGCGCATCAGGGTTTCTCGTTCGGCGTGCAAAGCAGCCATTTGCTCAACAGTCGCTGCCTGAACCGCACCGTCTTCGGAGCTGCGAGCCTGCTCGAGCATCTGCCTGACCTGAGCGTCCAGAGCCGCAGTGCGTTCATTCAGCAGGGTTTCACGATCATTGAGTGACTGACGAGTCTGTTCGATCTCGGCACGAAGCTGCTCGAGTTCCAGTCGAGTCGCTGCGTGTTCGTTGTCACGTTGAGCGAGGGACTCCCTGTCCTGCTGAACGGCAACCTCGCGAAGGTGCAGCGTTTCTTCTGTGGATGCAACAAACTGCTGGAACGCTTCAATCCGAGCGTCAAGTTCGCGTGTTCGCGTATCGCTCAGCCTCGAATGTTCATCGATGGCTGCTGCTCGCTCTGACAGCTGCTGCACTTTCTGGCCGAGCTCTTCTGAGAACGCGCGACTCCTTGCATCTCGCTGCAGACAGTCCTGTTCGCGATTCGCTACTTCGTCTCGAAGTGCCTCAAGCCGCGCGAGTTCGGACTGAAGCAGAGCGTACTTCTGCTCAAGCTCAGCGGTGTGGTTATTCAGCAGCTGCTCACGAGCCTCGATCGCGGTCGCTCGGTCTTGCAGTTCTGTCTCATTCGTCGCACGAGCTCGATCCGCATCCTGCCGCAATGCTTCAATGCGCTGCCGCTCTGAAACAAGTTCCGCTTCCTTTGACTTCAGCCGATCCGCCTGCTGCTGCACTTCAAGGCGGCCGCGTTCAAGCTCTGAGTAGAGTGATGCATTTCTTTCGGACTGTGAATCCAGGTCCAGCTCTCGCTCATCCAGCTGCCGAATCTTCCTGTCGAGGTCCGACTTCTGCTTTCGGAGCGACTGTTCCAGAGTGCTGAGCGATGTTTGCTGGTCAGAGATCTCCCGCATCTGCTCCGACACGGATGCTCTTTGCTGGGTCAGCAGCGCACTGCGGTCATCCAGCGCCTTCTGCCGTTCGGCCAGGGCCTGTTCGCGTTCTTTGCATGCCAGCGCAGCATCCTGCAACTGTCGTTCACGTGCGTCGAGCGATGACTTTTGTTCCGCAACAGCCCGAAGTTTCTCCTGAAGTTCGGACGAATCTGTGACTGTGACGATCGTCGGAATTGGTGGAGGAACAACAGCAGCAGGCTGCGAATACATGAGCGGCGCAACGTACGGCGCCGGAGCTGGGATGGCTGGCGGAACTGCAAATGCCGGAGGTGCCGGTACTGCTGCAACTGGTGCTTCAGCCGTAATTGATGCTTGGCGTGCTGGTTCGGCGGAGTCAATGCGAAACGAGATTGCTCCGAAACTCAGCGTATCTCCAGGACTCAGCGTGCATTCATTGTGGACGGGTAGTTCATTCACCCAAACCCGACCATTGCCGCGGCGTACGGACAGATGACCAGCGTGGTAAGCGAGCGCGCAGTGCTCTGAAGAGATTCCGTCTGCCTCGATCTGGATATCACAATGCGCAGCAGAACCGCAGCGATAGTCGCCGTCTTCGGTGAACTGCCATGAACCAAAGTCCGTGCGATACAAAGGCATCAGCACTGGAACTGTGCGTCCGGCAAACCGTCCCGTCTGGGGCTTCATCTTGACCGACATTCAAAGTCTCCGTCAGGTCGCAATTCGACAAGTTGACATGACGGCTCACGTCCCGGAATGTCAGCGTTTTGACAAATCCGGTTTTGACGATTGCAGCGTCTTCGAAAAATGGAGGCTCTATTGCAACCTAATGGAGTACATAGCCCATGAATCCGAGGCGCGCCGGCAACACCCGATGCCAAAATGCAACGGGGCTGAAAAGATGGACATCCCTGCGAGATGATCCGGGAAATGCTGGTCCGGCTAAGTATTCCGATCAGGCAGACAGGTCAATCTGCAGCGATTATCCGATCAAACACCCGACTTCTCAGGGCCTTTTCGGTGCCAGGATGACTGCACGGAGGCAACGGAAGCGGGAGTTTACGGGCAGCAGCACCGGAAGTACTGACGAAAGAAAAAGCAAGCCGGATTCCATGCAACGCGCTGCAGGTTTTCGCCGAAGAACAGATATGGACTCCTCCGGTTTCGCCACGAATGCCTTCACCGGCAGAATTGGCCGAAGAATGAGGAGGGCTGACTGGGAGGTCAGCATCAAAAGCGTGAACTCAAGCGGTGGAACTCGCCATGAGGAAGTTGACTCTTCCAATCGCCCTGCTTCTTGTCGGGGCTCTTCAGGGATGCTCAACCGGGCCCCAGTTCTTTGGGCACCGTGATCAGACCAGCCGTCATGAGCCAGGCTCAGATGCATGGTGGGCTGAAAAGGCTGCGTTGCCGCCAGGCGTGCGTCAGGAATGCAAGAAGGGCAAAGTCTGGCCCGCGCGTCCTCGATCCACTCAGGAACCACAGCAGTTCATTCATACATACCACTCGGCTCATTACTGGCCGCTGCCGTACACCTGCCAGGATGCTCAGGCTGTCTGGGCAAACATTGAGCAGCAGACAGCTCTGGGATGGCAGGAAGAGACGACGATCTACGATCGTCACTTCGATCCGATGACTCAGCAGCTGACCAAAGCCGGCGAACTTCATCTGAGCTACATCCTGCATGCAGTCCCCGCGGAACGCCGCGCAGTCTACATTCAGTCAACCTACGATCCAGCTCTCGATGCTCTTCGCACCGAGTCTGTTAACGCGAACATGACGAAGATGAATTACAACAATTCAGTGACCGTCACCGTTCGCGATTGTCAGGAAGTTGGTCGTCCGGCTGCCGAAGTTCAGATGATCAATCAGATGTACCGCGACACAACCCCAACGCCACGACTTGGCGATGCGGGAAGCGGTTCTGGCGGATCCTCTTCCGGTGGCGAAGAAGGCGGCTGATCCGCTCTGACCGAGAGCACACGAAAAAGAAAAGGCTCAGGGATGTCCCTGAGCCTTTCTTCGTTTGAGGGTCTTTCGGATGGTGCTGTGAACTCGGGATCTTTAGCAAGATCCACTAGTCGCCGAACGCCGCGTCGAATGCTCGACCTGATGGTTCGAAGTCGACGTTCTTACAGAACTGAGCGGCTTCGCGGGCACCGTGTTCGCGATCCATTCCGCTGTCTTCCCATTCAACCGACAGTGGGCCGGAGTACTTCACGGCATTCAGAGCACGGATAATCTCTTCGAAGCGAACGCCGCCTCGGCCAACGCTGCGGAAGTCCCAGCCTCGACGTGCATCGCCGAACGAAAGGTGGCTGGCCAGAATGCCCGTACGTCCATTCAGCGTGACTGATGCGTCCTTCATGTGGACGTGATAGATACGATTTGGGAAGTATCGAATGAACTCGACCGGATCAACGCCCTGCCAGATCAAATGGCTTGGGTCGAAGTTGAAACCGAATTCTTCCCGATGGTTCAACGCCTGCAGAGCTTTCTCTGCAGTGTAAATGTCAAACGCGATTTCCGTTGGGTGTACTTCCAGAGCGAACTTCACACCACAGTCCTGGAAGACGTCCAGAATCGGGTTCCATCGTTCGGCCAGCAGCTGGTATCCCTTTTCATACATCGACTTTGGTGTGGGCGGGAAGTCATAGATCAAATGCCAGATCGATGATCCGGTGAAGCCATTGACGATGCTAACGCCCAGCTTCTGAGCAGCGCGGGCGGTGTTCTTCATTTCTTCGGCAGCACGTGCATTCACGCCGGCTGGATCGCCATCGCCCCAGACATAGTCCGGAAGAATCGACTTGTGACGGGCATCGATGTTGTCCAGAACTGCCTGACCCACCAGGTGATTGGAAATGGCAAACAACTTCAGATCATGCTTTTCCAGCAGCTCACGCTTGCGAGCACAGTAAGCATCGTCAGACAGTGCTTTGTCGACTTCGAAGTGGTCACCCCAGCAGGCCAGCTCCAGACCATCATATCCAAAGTCGCGAGCCTTCTTGCAGAGTGTTTCAAGAGGAAGGTCGGCCCACTGACCTGTGAACAATGTGACTGGACGAGCCATGAATCATCTCCTGGTGGTTAATTAGGATGTCAGGCATGCGGCCAAACTGACTGGCACCTGCTATCGGAAGCACACCGTTCAGTTACCGCATGTGTAAAAAGTCGTGAAATGGCGAATGACGTTCGCCAGAATCATCAGACTACTGTTCACCGAAAAGTTGTCAATTCACTGAATCATTCGCCTGTCGAAATACAGGAATGCGCTGTGATCGAGGCGTCAAAACTCTGAGAAAAGCCTTGATCACAAGGGCGGGGACACCGCCTCGTAGTGGAACTCGCCAGAGTTCCGTCAGAACAACGAAAACGTAGAGGGGTTCGTCATTCCCGCGCAGGCGGGCAACCTGCTTTCAACGTTCTGGGTTCCCGCCTGCGCGGGAATGACGCCTAAACCCA
>JAEUII010000431.1 GCA_016795145.1 Planctomycetaceae bacterium | reverse complement strand
AACACAGCATCTCGCACAAAGTCACGACTGGCTTCGCTGAAGCGAAAGACCTTCGTAGGCTAATCCAGCGAGAATTCGCTCAATTGCCGGGCTGCCTCTTCAGGCAGCCCTTTTTGCTGCGCGGTGTGTTAGCGCTATCTTATCGGCTTTCCGCCCTCCGCTTTCCGGAGGCCGCCTGCTCAGTTTGACCGTCCGACAGAGAACAACGCAAGCTGTTCAAGAACACGTCTGCATTGCGTTTGAGGCAAACTGGCCAGCGATTTTTGAGCCCGTCCGGCGAGTTCATCGGCGGTTGCTTTTGCGGACAGCACACCGTGTCGCAGAGCTGGAAGTTCTTTTAGTCTCTGCCGATCAGCAGGAAGATTGGAATCCATCAGCTCGCGAAGCTGAAGGGTGTCTTCCCCGGACGCTTCTTTCAGAGCACGCAGAATCGGAAGCGTCAGTCGATGATTTGCGAGATCATTCGCGGAGTCCTTGCCCGTCTGTTCGGCCGTCTCGGTCAGATCCAGAATGTCATCCGCAATCTGGAATGCCAAACCAAGCCGGCATCCAAAGAGGCTCAATCGATTCTGTACGTCTTCCGAAGCACCGGCACAGCGAGCACCCAGGCGGCAGCTGACGGCAAACAACTGAGCCGTCTTGCCATGGATGACTCGAAAGTAATCGCTCTCCAGCTTTGACTGTTCAAGCCGAGCAGCAATCTGATTCAGTTCACCTTCACACGTGCGGTTGGTTGCTCGGCCAATCAGGCGACACGCTTCCGCGTCACCCGTTGTCGCGGCGAGATGAAAGGCTTTCGAAAACAGATAGTCGCCAAACAAAACACTGGTTTCCGTGTTCCAGCGGCGATGGACGGTCGAAACGTGTCGACGAAGGTCCGCGTCGTCAATCACGTCGTCATGCACGAGCGTTGCGGAGTGAATCATCTCAACGACGGCAGCCAGTCGAATCACGTTCGTCATCTGGGCCGCAGTAGCTCCGCAGGCTTTGGCACTCAACAGAGTCAGGATGGGGCGAATCTGCTTGCCCTGAAAGCGACTGACGTGCTGAGCCACATCCTGAACAAACATGTTCGGATTGCTGAACTGCTGCGACAACAGCTTCTGCACCGCGCGCAGGTCGGAAGACAGCAGGTCCTGAATCTGCTGCTTCAGTAAATCACGCTGTGATGCTGTTGCCGACATACCCGTTCACTCTTCAAGGATGCACTTTGGTGCAGTCTCAGGACACCAAAACGCCCCATTCCATCAGGACCGAATCTATTCTCTGACAAAGTGTCCTGAACGACCACCTGACTTTTCCAGCAGACGAATCTGGCCAATCTCCATGGCTCGATCCACCGCTTTGCACATGTCATAAATGGTCAGACAGATCACTGAAACGGCCGTCAGAGCCTCCATTTCTACACCCGTTTTCGCCGTCGCTTCTACTCGCACTTCTGTCCGAACACAGTTTTCCGACGGAAACGAAAACTGCACACTGACATGTTCCAAAGGAAGCACATGGCACAGGGGAATCAGATCCGACGTGCGTTTTGTGGCCATAATCCCGGCTAGCCGTGCAACCTCCAGAACATCGCCCTTTGCGAGCTCTTTCTGCTGCAATAACCGCAAAGTCGCTGGCTGCATTAACACACAGCCTTCCGCTCGAGCCATCCGGTGGGTCACGGGTTTTCCCCCAACGTCCACCATATGGCTCGAACCGTCTTTGGCAAAATGCGAAAGCTCAGACATCTCAGCACTCAGCAATGAGAAGTGAGCCGCAAGCGATTGCTGCGGGTGAGTGTCCGGAGAATACTGGGAAAACACCCGCGGCTAGCGCCTTGCGGCTCAGTTTTAACGAGGGACTATTCAATTCCCTGAGCCGACAGCCAGCGTTCTGCGTCCAGGGCTGCCATGCAACCGGATCCCGCGGCCGTAATCGCCTGGCGGAAATAGTCGTCAGCAACGTCGCCGGCAGCAAATACGCCTTCAACGCTTGTGTAGGTGCGATGGGCGGTTGGCCAAACGATGTAGCCCTTCTCGTTGGTCTGCACCTGTCCATTCAGGAAGTCGGTGTTGGGAGTATGCCCGATGGCGGCGAAGTAACCTGTTGCTTCCAGCGTTTCTGTCTTCGACGCATCCACCGTGCTGCGAATTCGAACGCCGGTGACTCCGTTCTTGTCGTCGCCCAGGACTTCGTCGATGGTGGAGTTCCACTTCACCTGGATCTTGTGATTATTCAATGCTCGTTCCGCCATGATGCGGCTGGCACGGAACGAATCGCGACGGTGAATGATGTAGACAACCGACGCAAACTTCGTCAGGAAGTTCGCTTCTTCCATCGCACTGTCGCCGCCACCCACAACGACGACGGGCTTGTTGCGGAATCGCGGCAGAGCACCATCGCACACCGCACATGCCGATACGCCTCGGTTCTTGAACGCGTCTTCCGAAGGCAGCCCCAGGTAGTTGGCCCTCGCGCCGGTGGCGATGATGATCGCGTGGGAGGTGAACTCTTCGCCGCTTAAAGTCTTCAGTTTGAAGGGCCTCTGAGACAGGTCGACGCTGACGATGTCATCGGTGACGATACGAGTCCCGAAGTTGGTCGCCTGCTGACGCATCAGTTCCATCAGCTCCGGACCACTCACGCCATGCTTTCCGTGAGGAGCCATGTACTGGCGCTTGTCTTTTGCAATCGAGGAATCCAGATATCCTGTCATATCGCCGAAAGGAAACCCCGGGAAGTTCTCGACTTCCGTTGTCAGGGACAACTGCCCCAGCGGCAGAGTTCCCTTCTGGCGATTTTCCTCCGTAAATGCCCCTTCGTACACAATCGGATTCAGCTCCGCACGCGCTGTGTAGATCGCCGCAGTCCATCCGGCAGGTCCGGAACCAATGATCGTCACTTTCTCGGTCATCGTATGCCCAGTCATTTCCACAGAGCTAATCAGGCCCTGTTTTGTCTTGGTGATTTGCGTGTGAGCCAAATACGGCGCCAGCGTCCCCCAGTTTTCCGGGCGACGGCTACCGCATCGGGAAGGCTATCGCGTTTCACGCCGGTCGACAACAGAGCACACTATTCATCAATGGCGTCGCGAAAGTTCGGGAAAATGGCATCGCTCGACTTCTGGCGAAGATCACGAATCATGCGGCGACGTGTCCTGAGACACTCTTCGACTGGCGAGCCAGGCGACAGACGCGTGGAGGTCCGGTATCATTCCGGTGCCTTCGGAAACTCTGGTGTGAGCGAAAACCTATGAGCATCCTTCTGCTGCTTGTGACTTTGCCAATCCTTGTTCATGGTAAGACAACGCCTCAAGACGCGGCCCTGACAAAAGATGATGACTTTAAGACGCTCACAAAGGACCGCATTGCTGCGTTACCGGATGGCGAACGTCTCGTCTGGCTGGACTACCTGGATCGCTCGAAGCACCTCGAGGAGACGGAACGCTCCGTCCTCGCCGAAGAATGTCGGTCGATTGGAAAAACCAAGTCTGCACCTGCTCCCTCGAACAGCAAGGAGTTCGAACCGGATAACGACGTGCCGGAAAGCTGGTATCTGACCGACGAGGCTGGAAAGCTCACGGAAGTCGTACTGAGCTATCAGACTCCCTCAGGTGGCTGGTCCAAGTCCATCGATTACTCCAGGGGACCGCGTGCGAAGGGGACTCACTGGACCTCACAGAATGGCGATGGCTGGCATTACTGCGGAACGCTCGACAATCGCAGCACGACCGAGCAGATTCGGTTTCTCGCGCGAGTCTACAAGCATACGAAAAACGAAACAGCAAAGCAGGCCGCGCTGAAGGGACTGAAGTGGCTCTTCGATGCTCAGTATCCGAACGGAGGATGGCCGCAGAATTATCCGATCGAATCCGGTTATCACGAAGCCATCACGCTGAACGATGATGCCATGCTGCACGCGATGGAAGTGATGCTGGACGTGGCAGAGGGAAATGGTCCGTTTGAATTCACGGAGACTGCTCTTCGCACCAGGGCACGCGAGTCCTTCCAGCGTGCTTTGATTTGTCTGAGTCGAATGCAAATCCGGATCGATCAGCATCCAACGGTCTGGTGTGCTCAGCATGATCCCATCAGCCTCGCTCCCATCAGTGCTCGAAAGAAGGAACCCGTTTCTCTCAGCGGCGGCGAAAGCGCGTCGATGCTGAAATTCCTGATGCGACGAGGCCCCACCGATGAATCAACGAAGGCGATCATTGAGCCTGCTCTGTCCTGGCTGGATACTCATCGAATCACTGGCCTGAAGAAGACGAAGAACGCTGACGGCAAAACGGACTATGTCCCAGACGCTTCGTCGACGGAGATCTATTGGGCTCGCTTCTACGACTTTGAAACCGGAAAACCAATTTTTGCCGGGGCCGAAGACGGCGTCATCTACTCAACGTACAGTGAAATGGCCGCGAAAAATCGTGTTGGCTATGACTACTTCACAACGAAGCCAAAAGAACTGCTGGAAAAAGAAGTCACTCGCTGGAAGAAACGACTCGAAACGGCGAACCGCTGAACACAACAGCGTGCCGCAAAAAAGACAATTTCCATTTTGCAATTCTCATTAACCATTAAACCCTAACCATTTAGTTCTCTGCCCACTCGACTGCAACCCTTTGTCCGCCGCGTTTGACCATCGACACATCTCCTTCCTCGACAACCCCTCCCTCCCTGCTGGTACGATATCCCGCCCGTGCATACCTCGTGAAAGTGGTGATCCGATGCGAACGAAACATGACCGGCTGGCTGTCGTGGCGAGAATTGTGAACATGGAAGAAGCGCGAATGGTCGGCAAGCCAATTCCCGCGAAGCCTTCGTCACCGATGCCGGCCGGAACACCATCGCCTGGTACTTCTCCGTCAAGCCTACCGAAACCCGCCGCGACACCGAATGCTGGAACCTCTTCACCACAGAAGTCTGCTCCTGTTGAAACCTACGCGGTTCAAAAGCAACCGCCGATCAGCCCTGCGCCTGCAGCCGAACCACCGAAAGCCAATCCGCCAGCCGGGCGATCCGGAAAGACAAAAGCACCGAAGCCTGCTGTTCGCCTGGTATCGCTCGACGCCTATCGGGGCTTCATCATGATGATGCTGGCCGCCTCCGGGTTCGGCATCGCGGCATTTGCGAAGCTTGACCCAGATCTACCGGTCTGGAAGGTTCACAATTATGAATGGTGGAAGAGTCTGGCATTCCACTTTGATCATCCCGCATGGATCAGTGCGTTCGGCTACGGGAAAGTGTCGTTCTGGGATTTGATCCAGCCCGCATTCATGTTCATGGTCGGCGTCTCCATGCCGTTCTCTTACGCACGCCGCGAAGAGCAGGGCCATGGCTGGTTCTCACGTGCGTTCCATGCACTGTGCCGCTCTGTCGTGCTGGTGCTGCTGGGCGTTTTTCTTTCCACGGGACAGGCGTCGCGAACCGTCTGGATTTTTCCGAATGTTCTATGTCAGATTGGTTTTGGATATTTCTTTGCCTGGCTGTTGTTGGATCAAAAGCGCTCCGTGCAGTTTGCCGCGCTGGCGATTCTTCTTTCCGTGCATTGGACCTGGTTCAAGCTGAATCCGCCGCCTGCCGATTACAACTACGAAGCAGTCGGAGTGAAAGTTCCCCTCGCCGATACGCCGCTGCAGGACCGAGAAATCTTCGAAGGCTCGTGGTCGGCCTGGTCAAAGAACGGCAACATTGCCTTTCGTATTGATCAGTGGCTGCTGCCACAGTTTCGAACTGTGCCGGTGAAGGAAGATGCCGGCGAGAATGCTGAACCAAAGGCTTCGCTTCCATCTGCTTCTCGCTGGATGACGGTGTCGTTCCAGGATCCTCCGGTGGCGACGCCCGCAACGATTCAGGAACCAGCAACACCGCCTGCTGGAGAACAATCAAAGCCCGATGATGCTTTGAACGGCAAAGCTCCGGCTCCGCTGATCGATGAACCTCAGCCACAGGTTCCTGCTGAAGCTCAACCCGCGGGTAATCAACCGACTCAGTCTGCTGAGACTCCTGCTGCAACACCTCCCGCTGCACCTCCTGGAACGCCAGACGCAACGACACCACTCCCTCCGGCGACAGAATCGGAATCGGAATCTACAGAGCCCGCAAAGTCGGGCCCATCGTGGATTCGCAAAGTGCTGTTTAGTAACCCGGATCCCTACACGTTCAATTCCGGTGGCTACACCACACTGAACTTTGTCCCATCGATCGGCACGACGCTGCTGGGAATCATTTGTGGTCACTGGCTGATGAGCAACTCGTTGAGTTCCGCGAAGAAGCTGGGACTTCTGGTCCTTCTGGCACTGATTTGTTTTGGGCTGGGCGTTGGTGCTCACATGACCGTTTGCCCGGTTGTCAAACGCATCTGGACGCCGTCGTGGGTACTGTTCAGCGGCGGATATGTGATCGGGATGCTTGCCCTCTTCTATCTGCTGTTTGATATCGCGCCTCTGAGACTTCTGGCATTTCCGCTCGTTGTCGTCGGGACGAACTCCATCCTTGCGTATATGATGGGACAGTTGATTGGAGGCTGGACGAGGAACCGGATGGTTTCTGTTCACCTTGCGGGTTTCATTGAAACGGTCTTTGGACCAAAGGCACTGGACCCAGAGTGGTATGCACCGCTCGTGCTGCCCTCCACCACATTCCTGTTGTTCTGGCTGTTTCTTCTGTGGTTGTACCGACAGAGGATTTTCCTTCGAATCTGAAACTGCTCCTCATGACTTACGCGATTGAATGTCGCCAGCTCACAAAGACATGGCCGGGAAATCCGCCTGTGGAAGCTGTGCGAGGAATTGACCTGGCGGTTGACCAGGGAACCTGCTTTGGTGTGCTGGGCCCGAACGGAGCGGGCAAGACAACCACCATCGAAATTTGCGAAGGGCTTCTGGAAGCGACCAGTGGGGAAGCACTGATCCTGGGTCGCAGCTGGAAGACTCATCCAGACGAAATCCGTGAGCAGATCGGCCTGTCGCTTCAGGAGACTCGCCTGTCGGAGAAACTGACCGTCCTGGAAACGCTGACACTGTTTCGCAGCTTCTATCGCGACGGATTGGATCCGATGGAAGCGATCGCCAAAGTGTCGCTTCAGGAAAAGACGAACGCTCGAATCAAGTCGCTGTCGGGAGGCCAAAAGCAGAGAGTCGCTGTCGCCACGGCACTCGTTGGAAATCCGAAGCTGCTGTTCCTCGATGAACCGACGACTGGCCTGGATCCTCAGTCGCGTCGTGATCTGTGGCGGATCATCACGGAATTTCGTGAAGCCGGTGGAACGGTCCTGTTGACGACTCATTACATGGATGAAGCCGAACGACTCTGTGATCGAGTCGCGATCTTTGATCGAGGCAAGATCCTGGCGATCGATTCGCCACAAAAACTCATCGCGGATCTCGGTGCCGAACACATGGTGGTCTTTACGGTCAGTGGTTCGATGGATCCCGCTGATGACTTTGGAGCCGGCCTTCCAGGTGTGATTGGCGTACGTCGGGAAAGTGAGCATCGATGTTTGTCGGTGCGTGAACCACACATCGCGATTCCATCCCTTTTGGCTTTGATCAATCAGCAGGGTCTGCAGCTCACATCACTGACGACTCGTCAGGCAACTCTTGAGGATGTTTTTGTGCATTATGCGGGTCATGGTCTGAACGACGAGAGCGAAGGAGCACGACGATGAGCCAATCGTGGACGATGCAGCCTTTGTTTCAGTTGTTCCTCGCCAGGTTTCGTGAGTTCATCCGAACGCCGGAAGCCGTTTTCTGGTCCTACGTCTTTCCTCTGGTCATGATGATCGCGCTGGGGCTGGCGTTTCGAAGCGAACCGGTCGAAGCCGTGGCCGTCACGATTCAGAATGGCGATCTCTCAGAGGCGACTCAGAAGCTGCTGGCAGACAACAAGGCCGTCAAGGTCACAAGCGGCAGTGAAGACGACTGCCGACGAATGTTGCGAGCCGGGCAAACGGAACTGATCGTTGTTGTGACCGGGACCGCGGAAAAGCCATCGTACGAATTCCGCTACGATCCAACTCGTCCCGGCAGCGTTCATGCACGTAACACAGTCAACGACGCACTGGAGAGAGCTTCCGGTCGAAAAGACCTGCTCACGACTTCTGACAAAGCGATTCAGGAACCCGGCAGCCGTTACATCGACTTCCTGGTGCCCGGTCTCATTGGCATGGGACTGATGGGCGGCGGCGTCTGGGGCGTGGGTTATGCCATCGTCGATATGAGGATCCGGCAGGTACTCAAAAGGTTCCTGGGAACACCGATGAAGAAGCATCATTTCGTGGCCGCGATGATGGCCAGCCGAATGGTGTTCATGATCCCCGAGATCATTGTGATCCTGCTGCTGGCACGCGTCATGTTTGGTGTCACGAACAACGGCAGTTATTTTTCGGTGGGCGTGATCGTTCTGCTGGGAGCCATTGAGTTCGCTTCGATCGGACTGATGATCGCCAGCCGTGCTCGCACGCTGGAAGCTGTCGCTGGACTAATGAACCTGACGATGGTTCCGATGTGGATCGGTTCCGGAATCTTCTTCTCGGCAAGTCGATTCCCGGATCTTGTTCAGCCACTGATCAAGATCCTGCCGCTCACCCCGGTGATTGCTTCACTGCGCCATGTCATGCAGGAAGGCGCAACGATGGTGCAGATCCTCCCGAACATCGGCATCATGCTTGCGTGGGCGGTTGGCACCTTTGTCGTCGCACTCAAGGTGTTCCGCTGGGATTAGTCCAGGAGATTTCTTCAGAACATGGTTTCGTCCGGGGCTGCCGGGCCAGGATCGGGGCAGTTCCAGCAGACGACCAGATGGTTCACAATCTTGCCGACTCCGTCGATCTGTCTGATCGCACGGCAGACGTCCATGTCGTCGCTGTGAACTCGAATGACGCCTTCCAGGCAAACACCGTTTGGAAGGCGGCGGACCGCCAGGCTTGCAACCTCGAGTCCGTCTTCAGCAAGCAACGCACGTCGGATACTGGCCTCAAGCTGCCGAGCATCCGACTCGGTCTCATTTGCATCCAGTGATCGTGGAAAAAAGAGCGCTGGCATCGTGTCCTCCGTGTGTGGGTCAGAAAACAGGCGGCTCCATAACGCGGCTGGCAATGGTAACTGGCGCCAGAACTTCCGCCACAACTTTTCGCAACCCGCCGCAGAATTCAGGGCAACCGAGTAATCGAAACACAACAGTAGGCCGCCCCATACCTCCCAGCTTCCCAGCCTAATGCGTCTTCAAGGTAAGGAGTTCGGATCGGCCGTAGTGCATCGCTTTGGCAGTAGTGGATCTTGCTAAAGATCCTTCCGCACCTCAGGTCACAGCCATTGGAGATCAGGTCACCGCGCACGGCACCTGAAGAGATCCGGTCATGGTGCAGGTCATGGTGTGGTCACGGTGCATGGCACCTGAGGCATCCAAACGTGGATTTTCACTCGAAATCAGCAGCATTGATGCGCAGCCGACATTAGTGCTTTTGACCGGCCGCATGCGGATTTTATCGGGGTTTATGAGCATCTGATTTCCAAACGTTCGTGGACCGCCGTATCATCTTTTGAGACCTGCGAACGGAGCAGTCTCCTGCTGGCCTGCCGAGGCCAGGAACTGCTTCCTGTCTGAACACTCAGACGACTCGTATTTGTGTCATTCGTCCATGCCCACCAAGGAGTTCTTCCATGTCAACGTCCTCCGTTGAACGCACTACGGAATTTGCACCTGCGGTTGCCAGTTTCCTTGCAACACCTGTCCACAAGTCATTCGCTGGCGGTCGCTGGGTCGAAGCCGCTGACGGCCAGACCTTTGATGTGCTCGATCCTGGCAGTGGCAACAAGATTGCAACCGTCACCAGCATGAAGAAGGCGGATGTAGACAAGGTTGTTGACGCGGCTCAGGATGCATTCAACAACAGTGGCTGGGCAACGATGCAGGTCTCTGAGCGAGCTGCCTGCCTTCATCGCATTGCTGATGCGGTCGAAAAGCGGATCCATGAATTCGCACAGATCGAATCACTGGACTGCGGCAAGATCTACGCACAGGCCATCGCCGATATCCAGAACTTCATTGACACCTTCCGTTACTTTGCTGACCTGTCTCAGGCAGTGAACTATCGACAGGTCATCGCCGTGAAGCATCACGAGGCGTGGGTCGCACGACATGCATGGGGCCCATGCGGCTTCATTATTCCCTGGAACTTCCCGTTCCTTCTGACTGGCTGGGGACTTGCTCCAGCTCTGGCCGCTGGTAACACCTGCGTGCTGAAGCCTGCTGAAGATACACCGCTGTCAGCGTTGTATCTTTGCCGAGTGATTCAGGAGCAGGAACTCCTTCCAGCCGGCGTGCTGAATGTCGTCACGGGCCTGGGCGAAACCGCCGGTGCGGCAGTGTCGCAGAATCCAAAGTTCCGTCGCATGAGCTTCACCGGGTCGCCTGAAGTGGGCCGACTGGTTGCAGAAGCCTGCGGTCGCAACCTTGTTCCAGTGAAGTGCGAGCTCGGAGGCAAGGGTGCTGCGGTTGTCTTCAACGACGTCGACATTGCAGAAACGGCCGACAAGCTGGTTCAGGCGATTACCTTCCACACCGGTCAGGTTTGCTGCGATGCAACTCGCTGGCTGATTCAGCGAGACATCTATGACGATTTCGTGGACGAGTGCATTACTCGCATGAAGTCCGTGCAGATCGGCTACCAGTTCGATAAGGACGCCCAGATGGGTCCGCTGGTGAATGCGAAGCAGCGTGCTCGCGTTCTTGGCTACCTGCAAAAGGGCGTGGCTGACGGCGCCGACCTGATTCTGGAAGGCGGAGCTGCTCAGATTACCGGCAAGAACGGTTTCTATGTGAAGCCAGCACTGCTCGCAGGATCGCTGAACAACGTTGCGGCTCGTGAAGAGATCTTTGGACCAGTCGCGTACCTTGCTCCGTTCACAACGGAAGAAGAAGGCATCCGTCTGGCCAACGATACGGAATACGGTCTTGGCAACAGCGTTTGGTCCCGCGACCTTCAGCGCTGTGCGCGAGTGGCCGAATCATTCCGAGCGGGCAATGGCTGGATCAATGCTCACAACGTGATTGTGCACGGCGTCCCATACGCTGGTGTTGGCAAGAGCGGCATGGGTGGCGGAGTCGTCAGCCCGGATACTCTGAACGACTACCTGCGTCCGATCTCAGTTGTTCGCCCTCTGTAGTTTCTGAATGGCGTCAGAAGCCCGGTTTCAACTTGGAGCCGGGCTTCTTTCATGAATCTTCAACTCTCCTACCTCTTCAATCAGTCTGCCTATGAAAACGCGTCTCTTCGTCATGATGTTTCTGGAGTTCTTCATCTGGGGGGCATGGTTGCCGCTGATCTTCGGCTATCTGCCATCGCTCGGATTTACTCCGGGACAGCAATCCTGGATTCTGAACGCGTTCCCGATTGCCTCGATCATTGGAATGTTCTTCAGCAACCAGTTTGCTGACCGCCACTTTGCGGCAGAGCGATTCCTCGCGTTCAGTCATCTGGTGGGTGGCGTTGCGATTCTTGGTCTGGCCTTCACCACGTCGTTCTGGCCATTCATGATTCTGATGTCGATCCACTGTCTTCTGTACGTCCCGACGATTTCGATTACGAATTCGATTGCCTTCGCAAACATGAAGGATGCCCAGGAGGAATTCGGAATCGTTCGAATGGGCGGGACCATTGGCTGGATCTTCGCTGCATGGCCATTCACGTTTATTCTGGTTGACTGGCAGAAGGTTGAGAAAGCTAACCCACAGGGATTCGTTGCGTGGCTGGGTGAAGTGCTCGGAAGCGGTCTCACTGGCGAGGCTCTGCAAAGCGCGACCAAGTGGACCTATGTCGTAGCCGGTGTTGCTTCGATTGTACTTGCTGCTTACAGCATGACACTGCCTCATACTCCTCCAAAGAAGTCGACATCCTCAGAGGGCGGACAAAGCCTGGCCTGGGTGGAGGCGCTGTCGCTGCTGAAGCATCCGTTCGTGATGATCCTCTGGATTGTCGCTTTCATCGATTCCTTTGTTCACAACTGCTACTTCAATTGGACTGGAACCTTCCTGACCAGTGACGCAGTGAAGATTCCCGGCAACTGGGTGATGCCTGTGATGAGCATCGGCCAGATTGCAGAGATTCTGACGATGTTCATTCTTGGAATGACTCTGAAGAAACTGGGATGGCGAGCAACCATGATCATCGGTGTGCTTGGCCATGCACTGCGATTTGCTGTCTATGCTTTCATGCCTCAGAAGGAACTGATCATCGTTGTTCAGATCGTACACGGCATCTGTTACGCCTTCTTCTTTGCGACTGTTTACATCTTCGTTGATGAGTACTTCCCGAAGGACGTGCGAACCAGTGCTCAGGGACTTTTCAACGTGATGATCCTTGGTGTCGGCGCACTCGCGGCAAATTCACTTTGTCCTTACCTGATGCAGGAGGTCTACACGAAGGACGGTGTCACCGATTACCGTGGCCTGTTCCTCGTTCCGATGGGAGCAGCCATCGTCGCTTCACTTGCGATGGCTCTGTTCTTCCATCCGCCAAAGAAGGAAGCAGGTGCTTCTGGCCCGGTGGTGACTGGTCACTAAACCCGGAACACAGCCACTCAAGCAAAAGCAAAGAGCCCGACCGGAAAGTCGGGCTCTTTTCGTTTGGTAAGTGTCCAGGTACCGGGCATCACTGTTTCGTCTCCGTCGGAAGCTCTGACACTTTGTCGGGCTTCGGGACTTCCTCAAGCGGGCTTTGTAGACGAATGTTCTGCCGCATCTGAAGTGGCGGAAGCCCTTCGTTCTGGTTGAGCAGCACCTGAACTTCATATTCACCTGGCGGGGGCGGTTCCCGGAAGCCAAAAAAGAGCTGGTCCGACTGGCCCGGCAGCAGCCAGCGACCGTAACCAGCCTCCACGACGAACCCGCGACCAAACGAATCCGTCAGCGACAGTCGGCCTCGCAGCGGAATATGCATCAGGCCTTCATTGCTGACCGGAATCGCAAACCCGGCTCGCTCGTTGCTGATGATCCAGTTTGGCTGCCCCGGCGTGAGTTTCCCGAACGATTCACTGTTGGTCAGCAGTGCTGTGGGAATGCGAATCGTTCCGAGGGCTTCGCCAACCGACGGTGAAGCCTTGAGAACGATGTTCGCGTAACTGTGTTCCAGGACATCGCGTGCTGCGTCGACCGTCACAACAACTTTTCGAGTCTGTCCGCGTTCCAGCTCAAACTCCGCCGGTCGGATCTGCAGCGACTTATCCAATTCCCCCTGAAGTGACTCAGGGCCCAGTTGAATTCGAACCTTCTGAAGACTGCCATTCGTCACCGTCAGTGTCTCAATTCGACGTCCTCCTTTGCGAAGAGACAATTCCAGCTGAGTCGGCGAGACTGTGATGTCCTGGGCGACTCGAACAATGCGGGCATCCTGTTCGGGGAAGTCACCGTCACGAATTTCAGCAGGAAACGTCGTTGTCTTCAGCACACGGTTCTGATGCAGCAACTCGGCTTTTAGCGTGTAATCGCCCGAGAAGACCGCGTGCGGCAGAAACTCCTCAAGCCTCAGTTTCGTCTTCGGCAGAATTCGAGCCTTGTATCGATCGGGCCCCTGTTGTCCGGATCGCACCGGAACGACCAGCCCGAACTTCTTGCCGACGCTTTGAGTTTCCTCGCGCAGTAATTGAGTGTTGACGGAGAACTCCATCGCTGTGTCGGTCGGATTCTCCACAAAGACACGAGCCAGGCAGCGACCGTTCTGCGACACCAAGCCACCGTCATACAGCTTCAGTTCGGCGACGGAATCTCCTTTGACTCCGAGCACATCAACGTCGACTCGCAAAAGATACTGCGTGACAAATCGGATACCGACACGCGCTTCGTCGTCGGTGCTGTTCGCTCCGTCATCGTCGTTTGGAATCTCTCTTGCAAGGATGCCGTACGAAAGGAACGGAGCATTTGACTGAGGAATCCGCATCTCCGCCTGGATCGTGTGCTTTTCGGATTTCGTGAGGTCCAATGTCGTGTCGCTGGTCACTCGAATCAGGCTGGGGGCAGGTGCCTGTTCGTCGGGCATGATGACGCCGTTCTCCTGCTGCGTCATCGCGACTGGCCGGATCTCAAGTTTCGAAGGCCGATCATGCGCTTCAATTTCAAACTCGAACTTCAGCAACTGCCCCTTACGAGCCTGAAGTCGATGCACAAGAGGAGTAATCAGGAAGGCCGGTTTGACCTGCTGTTCGATCTGAACGGCCTTCAGATCATCAGGTTGTTGGTCCGTCTTCTTTTCGTCGGGCTTAATCTCTACCGTCGCATCCTGCGCAGCGGCGACGGGGAGATTCAGAGCCAGCGCGGGCAGTAACAGCATCGCAAGTCGAAGGCGGGCTGTACGGAA
This sequence comes from Planctomycetaceae bacterium, assembly GCA_016795145.1. GTDB lineage: Bacteria > Planctomycetota > Planctomycetia > Planctomycetales > Planctomycetaceae > SXXK01. The sequence continues at coordinate 26,280 of JAEUII010000431.1, read as the reverse complement.
ATGGAACGCATTCAGGAGTGGGTGATTCTTCATCGAAGCGACTCATCAATTGGGTACATCGAAACCGTCTGCTGGTGAAACAGGGGCCGGCGTCGTCGCGGCCGTACAGGCAGGACCGCTGGTGACGATTCTTGGTGAAATGAAGATGACGACTTCCGCATCCTGCTCCAGCTTCTCGACGGTCTGGAACATTCGACCTGCATAGGGAATAGAGCCCAGTACCGGGATCCGTGCGATTCGATCCACCGTTTGTCTTTGAACCAGACCGCCGATGACAATCGTCTCCTCGTCTTTCACATTGACCGTGGTGGCAACAGAGCGACGATTGATCAATGGATAAGGATTGTTGGCGATGTTCGCGTTCACGTCGGTCGTACGGATGTCTTCACTGACTTCCGCCTTCTCAATCTTGACGGTGATGTTTTCGCCGCGAACGACAGGTGTAATCTCGAGCGTAATCCCCGCTTCGACGTCCTGCAGTTCCTGACGGAAAAATGCATTGGCACTGTTGGGCTGAGTCGCGAAGAACGACTGACGGGTGATCGCGATCTTTGCCGGCTCACCATCGCGTGCGGTGACTCGTGGCGCAGCTCGAATGGTGAGATAGCCTTCCTGAGCAAGCAGTTTCACGAACGTTGACGTCACGGCGAAACTGGAAAATGCGTCAGACGTCCCGGTGCCGGAACCCGCTCCAGAGATGGCAAGTCCTGTCATTCCGATTCGAAACAGGTCACTGCCATTCAAGGTCACGGCATGGCCCCAGTCGAGTCCGGACTTGAAGGATCTGTCAGGAGCGATGACGCAGACGATCGCCTCGAGTTCTACCTGGGGAATTGGATTGTCGGCAGCCCTGAGCCGGTCCAGAATCGGGGCTGAAATCTCCTGAGGTGCCTCGATGATCAGCAGGTTACGTTTGTCGATCACCGTGACATACTTTGCCTCTCTGGCCGGCAGCAGCTTGACCAGTTCATCCGGTCCCAGATGGAGTGGACGATACTCGTTGCGATCGGCAACTCGTGAGAACAAAGGCGAAGCCGGGTCCGATGTTGCCACGATGTACTCCGAGGGCCCGGTCTTTCGGAATATCAGACCAAGTGGCAGCACGACTTTCTTCAGTGCTGTTTCGAAGGGTTCATTCTCAATGAGTGTCGTCACGCTGCCTTCAACATTTTCATCAACAATGACAGTCACGCCGGCCTGACTTGCAATCAGTTGCAGCGCCTGCCGGATGTCGGTCTCGTCAAAACTCTCGGTGACGTTACCCGCCGCGTGCGAAGTTAAAACGATCGCTGACGAAAGCTCCTGAGAACTGTGCGAAACAGGTTGTACGCCCGACGAACGCACGAAAGCATTCTGACGCTTCTTCCAGCCGCCCGCTGAATTTCTGTCAGCAGAAACCACCAGCGTCGAAGACCACGCGGAATCCTGATTGACCGATAGTTCTGCCCCCTGCCGTGGACGAGGCACAGCCGTCCCCTGCAACGTGGTGCCGATGTCAGCCGACGGAAGTGATGGTGTTGAAGTTCCAGAATCGGAAGGCCCCGGAACAGTCATCAGCGGAGCAGCGGCAGCCGGTTCAGCCTCGGAAGGCGGAATCAGTGGTAATGCAGACTCGGGAGGGACCGGCGGAACTTCCGTTTGCGGCTGTTCATTCGTAGAGACCGTGGGTGCTTCAGCGATGCTCTGCGGTTGCATCGAAGTCGCTTTGGGATTCCGTGGACCTGTCGCCCCGCCCGCAATCATGGTGGAACCGGCGGAAGGATTCGCCCCAAGTGTCTGCTCCGGAGTTCGTGTGTTGGCGGCGAGCGCTTCAAAGTAGAGTTCGTTAATGCTCTTTCGTTCCGGCTCCGGATAGACCTTACAGCCAGCGATCAGCGCGCACAGCGACCATGCAAGGCACGTAACAAATCGTGCCTTTTGCCACGGTTTAGTCCGCTGTGACAAACAAGTGATCATGAGACTCCGAAGGTGTAAGATGTACGTCGAGCTGAATGTCCGTCAGAGATACCGAGCTGTGAGATGGCGTGAACGAAGACCTCCTTAAGGTGCGGCAATGGTTCCGATCAGTCGTGCTTCATAACGTCCGGCTGCCGGTACGGAGTTTCCCGGTGACAGAAAAGCGACCGTCACACCAAATGATGCGTCGCCCTGGTGAGTTCCTATCGCTGTGACGGTCGCTTGTCTGTCACCTTTAAGAATGGCTGTTCGATCCGTTGCCTGAGTCACATGCCAGGCATTTTTCGGCCCGCCATTTCGAAGACGAACACTCAGGCCAACATCTGCCTGAGCGGGTTTCTTTAATGACCCCTGGCTGGATTCAAAGGCGTCCATCGTCCATTGAATGAGTACATCATCCTGATAACTGTTATGAACATCCCAGCGTACTTCAGAGAATGCCGTCGAACTGAAGCTGACGGGATGAATCATGGACTGATCTTTGTCCATCGACCGAATTTCAACCCATTGCCCTCGCGCGACGTCTGCAAATGCAAACAGGACCAGTACGATTGCAGCAGTCTGCAGCCGTATCCGGTCCTGTCGATTTTTCAGATTCGCATCCATGCGTTTTTCTTAGCCTGATCAGTTGGCAGCAATTGTGCCTACGACGTCGATGGAGTAGTCGCCCTGCAACAGGGTCGAATAGGTGTTCGTGATAAAGGTCACGGTCAAAGCGAGCGTTGCCTTTCCGGGTGCAGAAGACGTCGCTGTCACTGTGGCATTGTTGTCAGCAGACGTGTAGTTCGTCTGATCCGACGCAGAACTCACTGTCCAGATCGCCGATCCGCCGCCATTGTTGTCAGTGGAACTGACAGCCAGCCCAAGACGAGCATCTCGTTTGTAACTGCTGTTCGTCGTATGAGTGAAAGGGGTGGACGTCGTTAGATTTACCGTCGCACCAGCACCGGAATTGCAGAGCACTGCCCAGTGATTCGCCGTGTCGGTTCCAGGCGAAAACACCTGGTTGTTGTTGGTGGCATCATGTGTCAGCAGCTGATCCGCCGGCGCGACGATCGACAGCGCCGATGGAACCGTGACCGTGAATTTTTGCGTGTCCGTTGTCTGGGCCATCAATGACTGACAGCCGGCCATCACTACCACTGCCGAGACAACCTTCAGCAAACCCTTGATGTTCATCTTCATGGAAAGAACTCCCGTGAGTGGCTCAGTGACGAGCACTCGTGACCAAGATTCGTATTCGGAAAAACCCCCATTTCCGAATGAGCCAACACCTGCACAATTTGCGAAATCAGAACGATCCGCAAACTCAGCCCATCTTTACAGATGGCCACGGAACAAACGTTTCCTGTTGCCTAAACGCAACACTTGTTGAATTCCGTAAACCTATGATTGGAAAGGCTTTACTGCAGGTACCTGAAAAACCCTAGGTCGGGAAATCCCTCGGTCAAATCCCCTCTGGGTGAAAACACGAATTTTGCCGGTCCGGAAGCACTGTTCTCCTCTGTGAACCGCCGGGGAGGCCTGCGGAGACCGCGAAATCTGGGAGAATTGGATCGAGACGTGCCCTGCAGGGAGATGCGGTTCTGGACACCTTTGAGTGTGGATTTCATCTCTCGGCAGTTTGCTATGCGTTGCAGTTCGGAGAACAGGAAGCCTGTCGGTCGGAACTCCGATTTCATGCGGGCTGTGTCCATTCGACCGTTCGTCGCCTGTTGCTTTTTCCTCGCCTTATGGACTTTGGCTGGGGAGACTTTCGCCTCGGCTGATTCGCCGAAACGCCAGAATCTTACCGTCCGCGTCCCCGCAAAAGCGGTGGTGCAGGAAATCGCGGGAACACTCAAAATCGACTCAACGCAGCCGATTTCTGTGACGGTTCAAACTGGAATCGACAGCCGAAATTGGTCGGTTCGCTCTTCACCCGATGCGTCCTCGCATGTCATTTCGCTGAAAACACAAGCGTCTTGCGAGCGTCTGGTAGTGACGATCGCGGCCCCTTGATCACCGACTCCCGCGAGAATGGCAAACTGGCTTCTGTGCTTGATTCGCAGCGGACGGTGAATTTCCTATCATCCCTGCGATTGTGATTTCAAGTTCTCTGATGAGTAGTGCCAGACCCATATGCCTCGACTGATTCTGAAGTCCGCGGTGTTCACGGACGGGGCCATCCAACTGCTTCCAGGCGACCTTCCAGTGACTCTGGGACGCAGTCACCGCGCGGACATTACGATTCATGATTTGCTGCTGAGCCGGATTCATGCGGAGATTCGTCTTTCAGAAACTGGCGGCTTTGAGCTGGTCGACAACGAATCGACGAATCTCACAATCGTCAACGAACAGGATATCGATCAGGTCGTTCTGAAGACTGGCGATCGGATCCTGCTTGGTGATACAGAACTGATCGTGGAGATCGATTCAACGGACGCGGACATTCACGAGAAGACGACTCGCGAGATTCCGATGGTCCCTCCGTCTGAGTCTTAGGCTGGGGCAAATCCTGTGTCTCGAAAATGGACGTTTCATCCTCACGATGCATCTGCTATCCGGCGTCTCTGTGGTCAGCTGAAAGTCTCCCCGCTGCTCGCGCAGGTTCTGATTGCACGAGGCAAGGCGGATGCTGATGTGGCTCGTCGTTTTCTCGACGCGAAGCTGGGTGACCTGAATGACCCCGCGCTGTTGCCTGGTATTGATCAGGCGGCAGATCAGATCGTCAAAGCCGTCAGCGACAAACGGCGAATCACCATCTACGGCGACTACGACGTTGACGGTGTGACTGGCACCAGCATTCTCTGGCACTGCCTGCAGCTCAGTGGCGCCAACGTCGACTACTACATTCCCTGCCGTATGGAAGAAGGCTACGGCCTGAACAAAGCCGCCCTGCAGCAGCTGCATGAAGAAGATCCGAAGCGGCTCGTCGTCTCCGTCGATTGTGGGATCGCAAGTGTTGAAGAAGCAGCTCTGGCAAGATCCATCGGTCTCGACCTGATCGTGACGGACCATCATCACATCGGGGCGAAGCTGCCGGATGCTCAGGTGCTGGTGCATCCTCGTCTGCCCGGATCTGAGTACCCGTTCGGTGAACTTTGCGGAGCTGGCGTCGCGTTCAAACTTGCATGGGCCATCTGCCAGCGACTTGGGGACGGAAAGAAAGCGTCTCCTCGCATGAGGGAGTTTCTGAAACAGGCGGTGGGGCTCGCGTCGGTCGGAACAGTCGCGGATGTCGTTCCGCTGGAAGAGGAAAACCGCGTCATCGTTCGCTACGGACTTTTGACACTCAAAGAGCAATCCTCCATCGGCATGAAGGCACTGATGAAAGTTGCTGGCCTGATGGACAAGGAAGAACTGCGAGCTGACGATATCGGCTTCTCGCTGGCTCCTCGCATCAATGCGGCCGGGCGACTTGGCCAGGCACGTTTGGCTGTCGAACTGCTGACGACGGACAACCCCGAACGTGCTCTTAAGCTGGCCGAGTATCTGAATCAGCTCAACGACAACCGCAAGACCGTGGAGCGAAGGATTCAGCGACAGGCCAAAGAGATGGTCGCGGAACATCCGGAATGGGAAACGCATAAGACCCTCGTGCTTGCTCATCATGACTGGCATCCAGGCGTCATTGGGATCGTGGCAAGCCGCGTTGCTGAAGAATTTGGAAAGCCGACAATCCTGATTGCATTGCGAGAAGACGGAACGGGAACTGGATCAGGCCGAAGCTGGGCTGGGTTTGATTTGTACACAGGACTCGCTTCCTGCCGCGATCATTTGCTGACATTCGGCGGGCACAAAGCAGCCGCTGGAGTCAAATTGAAGGCCACGGAACTCGCTGCATTCCGCGACGCATTTGCTGGCTGGGCCGCCGCAAATTTTCATCCGACAGCCGATGACACTCAATTGCGAATTGATGCAGAAGTGCTGCTGTCTGAAGTCAACTACCGAGCCGTTCAGGAACTTGAGCGACTGGGTCCTTTCGGTCAGGCGAATCCTCAGCCTCGTTTTGTGACCAGTCAGGTCGAACTGGCGGAACCGCCGCGAACCATGGGTGAGGGCGATCGTCATCTTTCAATCCGAGTTCGTCAGAACGGAACGGTAATGCGAGCCATCGCGTTTGGGCGAGGCGAGTGGGCCGAGGAACTGCAGGCACATCATGGAACGTTTGCGATCAGCTTTGCTCCGGTCATCAGCACGTTCAACGGTTACAACAAGGTTGAACTGCAGCTGATTGACTGGAAGCCAGCAGCGGCGTCTCAGCAGGCCGCCGGTTAACCTTCGAGCCACTTCACGTGACCGGCCCGGCGACAAGGTTGATCACGCCGATCTGCGATCGCTGTCAGATGGCAGTTGAGTCGCCTCCTGTTACAGTGTGAACCCACCATCTGACCGCCTCGCTCTCCCTTCCACGCTGTTATTCCACGGAGTGACTATGGAACGCTGCATTCTTGCGCTTGATCAGGGCACCACCAGCTCCCGTGCCATTGTCTTCAACCAGGACGGAACGATCCGTGCTGTCGCACAGAAGGAATTCACACAGTACTTTCCTAAGCCAGGCTGGGTCGAGCATGACGCCGAAGAGATCTGGAATACTCAGCTAGCCGTCGCTAAGGCCGCACTGCGCAAGGCAAACCTCAAGGCCAGTGATGTTGCTGCGATCGGAATCACAAACCAGCGCGAGACAACGGTTCTGTGGGATCGAAAGACAGGAAAACCGATTCACAATGCAATCGTCTGGCAGGACCGGCGGACTGCAGATCTCTGTGCTAAACTTCGCCGTAGCGAACATGCGCCGGAGTTTCGCGCCAGAACGGGGCTGGTCATCGATGCGTATTTCTCCGGAACCAAAGTCGCGTGGCTGCTGAACCATGTCCCTGAAGCAAAGAAGCTGGCGAAGAGCGGCGACCTTTGCTTTGGAACAATTGACTCGTGGCTGCTGTGGAAACTTACTGGCGGTCAGGTTCACGCGACAGATGTCACAAATGCATCTCGCACGATGATCTGCGACATCCATCAGATGCAGTGGGACGACGATCTTCTGAAGGCCCTGAAGATTCCTCGCAGCATTCTTCCCGAGATTCGAAGTTCCAGTGAAGTCTACGGCGAAACGACGGCTTCGCTGTTTGGCTCACCGATTCCGATTGCTGGCATCGCTGGCGACCAGCAAGCCGCGTTATTCGGCCAGGTCTGTCACAAGCCCGGGATGGTGAAGAACACTTATGGAACCGGCTGCTTCATGCTGATGAATACCGGGACGAAGCCCAAAGGCTCCTCACGCAATCTGCTGACGACGGTTGCATGGCAGCGAAATGGTGTCATCGAATACGCCCTCGAGGGCAGCGTGTTCATCGCGGGAGCTGTCGTACAGTGGCTGCGAGACGGGCTGAAGATCATTCGCCAGTCTTCTGACGTTGAAGCACTCGCGGCCAGTGTTCCGGACAATGGCGGAGTCTATCTCGTCCCAGCGTTCGCGGGACTCGGAGCACCTCACTGGGATGCCCACGCGCGGGGAATCGTGGCCGGTCTGACTCGAGGGGCGACGTCCGGACATCTCGCCCGAGCTGCACTTGAAGCAATCGCCTTTCAGGTCGCTGATGTGCTGGATGCGATGAAGGCAGATTCAGGAATTCGCATCACGTCGTTACGCGTCGACGGGGGAGCTGCGGTCAACAACATGCTAATGCAGTTCCAGGCGGACCTGCTCGGGGTACCAGTCGTCCGTCCCAAAGTCTTCGAGACGACGGCACTGGGAGCAGCGTGGCTAGCAGGGCTGGCAACTGGTGTCTGGAAAGACTCATCCGAACTGAATTCGCAATGGCAGGTCGATCGCACATTTGAACCGTCAATGAAGAAGCGAGATGTCGACAGTCTTCGAGCAGGCTGGAACAAAGCACTGGAACGATCGAAGAACTGGAGCGAATAATCACGGGGCAAAGACGAACCGGAAACTGATGATCGAACGACTGTCGCGCTGGGCCCCTGACTCCCTGCTGCTCTACCGCGTCATCGTAACCCGAAACGTCAGTGAGGGATCAGATGCCAATCACGTGAGTCGAGAAGGAGCAGGAAAAATGTCAGCCAATCCGTACCAGCCTCCATTCGAGACATCGCCTCATCCGAAAGCTGCCCGAAGCAACCCGTTTGGGCGATACCATCTAATCAGCTTCATGCTCTTGTGGCTGTTCTTTGGAGGACTGTATGCGTGGATTGTCTCCCAGGCTCTTGACCCGCAGCCGGGGAAAACCTTCCGAGTCATCATGACTCCGCTGGTGACACTCGCGAGCCCCATGGTTGGTGCATTTTCCCGGGGAGCCACACAGGGCTGCTGTTTCGACACATCCGTATCTGTCCTGATGTACGCTTTCCCGTTGCCGCTTCTGGCACTGCTTTCGCAATCACTCTGGAGACCAGTAAACCGAGCCCCGCGGATCCTGAGAGGATTCCTCTGGCTCGTCTTCTGGTTCTTCTGGTTCGCCTGCGGAATTCTCCCGCTGGGCCACGCCTTATCGTGAAGGGAAAGAGATCACGCGGAGCTGACGACACAGAAGCCGCAGTCCGGCAAGAACTTTTCACGGCCTGAGATACAAGCCGTTGCGATGTTTGCGGCGAACAACTTCGTTTTGCCGAACGCTACTCTGGAATTGGGATTCCGTGGGAACCACCAATCCACGAATTATCGACCGTCGTATTCTCGATCGTGAATTCGCCGGAAAGGGGATTTCTCTGCTCTGACCTGGCCTGCCCCGACCAGATAAATGAATCAGGCGCAAGATCATGGCGCTGGGTTTGAGCTGGAACGGGCAAGGGCTTCAGGTTCCTGCATGCTGAAACCAGGGACATCGCCCGAAGTTGAAGTTCAGCCGGCACGCTTGAAATCCATTCAGATGGAGGCACATCAGCCTGAACGGTCTCTTCAGAAATCAGCCGCCCTCTGTCATCTTTGCACGTCACTAAGAGTTCGACACCGGATGTCGTACTGGAAGTCTCAGAATAGGTGATTTCGACGTGCCATACATACGGACCAGCCTTGTCAGCCATTCGAAAGTGCAATTGCCCCGGAATGATAAGTCTCATCAATTCCTGCAGCACGCGAGAATCTGTTCCTTTCAGATCGAGGGTCGCGGCTTCACGATCGTTGTCAGGCGGCTGGGTATTCGGTGTGACATATCTGTACCGTCGATCAAAAGATTCGGGCTTTAGCTTCGTGTATGCGCCGTCGATCGTGTCCCTCGCGTACCAATCGGCTTTCACTTCCACTGGAATTGCACTTCGCGTCGTTGAGTCACAGATGGTCCGACCATCTTTTACGGCGATGATTCGGTCTCCGATTTGAAAATAGTCAGTACCGGCTATCCAGCGTCTCGGAAATCGCTTCTTGTTGGGACTTTGATCCGGGTTCTCCGGAACACTCCCGCCAGCAATGACTTTGCCGTCAGCCATACTCACTATCAGAAGATCATTGTCACTTACAAGGGCAAGCCTCGTACCGTCATGTGAGAACACAGCAGACTCGCCAACAGACTTGTGGTCCAGTTCGCAGGAAACAAGAAGCTCCCCACTGGCAGAATCAAATAACTGCAGTCGAACGCTTTGGCATTGACACTGATACGGCTCCTCCGGAGTTTGCTCAATAGCCCGGACCGTTTCCTCGTCTGGCTGAATAACGACCAGGTATTTGCGATTTGGCGTAAGTGCCCAGTGCCCACCTGCAGCGACGCGGACGCTGCCCTGCGGTTCGGCACCAGCCAAATCCCAGAAACTCAATGTTTGAGCAGCGAAATCATCCTTTCGACGAGGATGCTGTGCGTTGTCATCACGGGTAGCTGTCAGAAACTTTTGCTTCGAAACAAACTGAGCCGCATGTGCGTTTCGAATTACCCTGACCAGTGAATTATCAAACTCGTGAACGGTGACAAACAGCTGATCTCCTATACCATCGTGGCTCATGACACTCTGCAAAAAGAACTCACCGTCCGGGCTCCGCCCCTGAAGCTGCAGTGAGAACTGTTTCTGCCCGAGGCCTGATCCATTCGTCTTCGACCTCGGCAGTAAGGTGCCGCGAAGTCGCTTGCCGCGTCGCGATACGACGTCAATCAGAATCTGTTCGGTCGAACTATTTGGGAACTGAAGCAGAACCAACTGGTCGGTTGAATCCACCGGGATCAGCGAATACTGAAGCGAGAGCTCTGCTATGTCTTCGAACGACGGTCCCGGGTCGACTTCAAGATTCCATCGGGATTTCTGCTCATCCAGAGAATAACGCCACTGAGCGTTTGCTCCAGGCGTTCGATCGACCTTCACTACCGCGGGATCGAACTTCTGGAAAAGCAGCCTTGCTGTTTCGTAGTCGCTCCTTGGTGGGAGCGAGTCGTCACGATGCTGCTGCGTTTGACCATCCGGTGCATCAGAAAGTCGCAACCACAAAAAACCAAACAAGAGGCAAGCAAGAACCAGAAATGCGACTGTGTACTTCGAGCGAAGAAGCAGTACCGAACTCACGCCCGCATTATTTGCCGTTTTGGGGCCAACACCTTTGCTTTCATCACAGTCGTCGCTCCGTTCGAGAGCACTCGGCGCGTCTGAAACTGGTTGCTTCAGACGCAGCGGACTGTGGCACTGTGGACATTCAAAAGTCGTTGATATCGTCTCGGCGGGGACTTCGATTCCGCTCTTGCAGGCCGGACAACGGAGGCGAAATCGCTTCATAGCCAAACCCCGGATGGCACTACCAGAATTGCCCCAAAACCGTAACCGCGGAAGCTCAAAAGGATAACAACGAGTCACGACAGTGCCATGCACTGGTCGCGTATTCATTCTGCTGCACGGAAAAGTTGTCTGGTAGTGGAACTCGCTGGAGTTCCCCGCCACAACAATCCCCCCTGGAACCATAAGAACTCGGCTGAAAGTCCGCCGGGGAAACTGATCAGAGAATCATCAAGGTGTCATGCACCTTCGTTAGTTTCATTATCCTGAAGGACCAGCATTCTGCTGTGGGTAACTCACGAGCACCGTCCCGGGCCAAACGCCCAGCGCCCAGCTACAGGCGAGCGGGGCGACGTCAGTCCCCTGATTGCGATTTTGCGGCACTGGCAAAAAAGTGTTGAGCAAGAACATGGCGAGCGGCAGGACGACGTTAGACCTCCGTGTCGTTCACGGCGAGCGGTGCGATGTCAACCCACCGGTACCCATGTTATTTCTTGAAGCATCCGGTGCAACCTGGCCTGTGGTTTATCCGTGCCATCCGAGTTATCCGTGGTTTGCAATGCGCTTTTGACCACAGATATCACGGATTGCACGGAAGCAGGTATCGGGGGCATGTCCTAAGCGTCCACACATGCCCGAGCATTGGCATCGCACCCGGGTAGCACGTACGCAGTGCGTGTGCCGCAGGCGCCGGTAGCCGAAGTGTGCACGCGGCGTGACCAGCCCAGCCACAGCGTAAGTCCGCCGCATTCATCATGACGCCAGTAACGCACACCAAACCTGACCTTACATCGCAAAGTCACAGCAAGCCTCAACTTGCGGTTCGTGTTCCCCTCAATTAAGCCTGTGTGCGGCGAGACGATTTCGGGGAGGCCACTCTCGTTGTGCTTCGAGCTTCGTTCCTGCCGGGCGTTGTTCCCGGGACGACGACAGCGGAGCGGCACCATTTGCGGAAGTTGAGCACGCTCTCGATCCACAACTCTGCCGAGATCTGAAGGCGTTCAAAGATCGGGGCGAGTTCCTTCGGTGTCGAGCCGCGTTTGTCGGTGCGAATCTGGCGAGCGGTCCAGTCCAGCAACTGCAGATATTCTCCCTGCTCCATCTCAAGGATGCCCTTGTTTGATGCTCGACGCGAGCGGGTCGCGGCGTAGGATGCTGACATCGATTACGATAACGAGCACCGCTGCGCTGAGCACGAGCACGAGCACGAGGTCAGGGAATCACAACAAAAGAAGAGTTGCAATCAGGGGACTGACGTCGCCCCGCTCGTTTGGTGCTGCAAGTTGACGCTCCGCCGGTGCGGGACCGACGGAAGCGAGGAGCCACGAGTACGTTGTTTTATCCGCGTGGATCCGCGTTCATCTGCGGTTTCAATGCTCCGTTCACGTCAGTGGTTCTTTGGCGGCGGTGTTGAGTTTCCCGCGGCGGAGCCACGGGGCACATTAGCAAAGTGAAGACTCGCAATCAGGGGAATGATGTCGCCCCGCTTGCCTTGTTTTTTGTCACTCATCTTTTGTCCGACGATCGGTCTCGTTGCGGCTGCGTTGGTTTCGCCACGTGCACACAGGCTCCTGCTTTGGGGTGTTTCGGTCGGCTTCGGATGGCACCTGCTTCGTGCTTCGCAGCGATGGCACCTGCTTCCGATTTCGAACGATTGCCGAAACGCCATGGCTTCTCTTGACGAAGCCTCGTGCCATCAGTCGCGTCCCATGACGGTCGGATTGCGATTGGCATTGGATTGAGACCGTGCTTGAATCCCGGTGCGGGAGCACTGACGCATCCGGCGCACCGGGATTGAGGGCCAGTTTGTGAGGAAATCTCCCTCGAATACAACACCCTAGGGTTAATTGGCTAAAATCCCCTCGAGTCGGCAAAAAAGGAGTGCGGCGAAAGTTCCCAGCGGGACGCGGTTTCGCTAGACTTCCCAGCCTCAAATCGAACGAGGACGACGATGAGCCGGAGGAACACGAGATTCTCCGAGGATTCGACAGCCACATTTTCAGCGAAAATCAGGAAAGCAGATCATGGCACCGAAGGGCAACAAGAAACTACCGGCCACCAAGCCGCAGACTGAACATCAGGTTCTGCTCGATAATACTCTGGGGCAGATCGAAAAGATGTTCGGTAAGGGCTCCATCATGAAGCTCGACAACACCGAACAGGTCGGTGGGTTCCCGGGGATTTCCACGGGAGCATTGTCGCTGGACCTGGCCCTCGGCGGCCGTGGATTTCCTCGCGGCAGAATCATCGAGCTGTTCGGACCGGAATCCAGCGGTAAGACCACTCTGGCTCTGCACGCCATCGCGAGTGCTCAGCGAGAAGGCGGGATCGCCGCGTTCATCGACGCCGAACATGCACTCGATCCCCAGTGGGCGCGACGACTGGGTGTCAACCTGGATGAACTGCTGGTCAGCCAGCCATCGTACGGTGAAGAAGGCCTTCAGATCGCGGAGATGCTGGTGAAGTCGAATTCTGTCGACATCATCGTCATCGACTCAGTCGCGGCTCTTGTTCCCAAGGCGGAACTCGACGGCGAAATCGGCGATTCTCACGTCGGTCTGCAGGCTCGAATGATGAGCCAGGCGATGCGAAAGCTGACCGGCGTGATTGCTCGTGCAAAGGCAACCGTGATCTTCATCAACCAGATCCGTGAAAAGATTGGTGTGATGTTCGGCAGCCCGGAAACGACGCCTGGCGGTCGCGCACTGAAGTTCTACAGCTCGGCACGTCTGGATGTTCGTCGAATCAACCAGTTGAAGGAAGGCGAAACCACGATCGGCATGCGTATGCGTGTGAAGATTGTGAAGAACAAAGTGGCGCCTCCGTTCCGCGTGGCTGAGTTCGACATGTACAGCACCGGCGGGATCAGCTACGAAGCAGACCTGCTGGATCTGGCGACCGAAAACAAGATCATCGATCGTAGTGGAAGCTGGTTCAACTACGGCAGCACCAAGCTTGGCCAGGGACGCGATCGTGCACGTCTGTTCCTGGAAGAAAATCCAACCGTTGCAGCAGAGATCAAGCAGCGGATTCTGGAACTGAAGAATCTGACCTCCAGCGCTCCGGCGGAAGTGGAAGCGGCCGCTGCGACGGAGGAAGAAGAGTAACGGAACGGACCTGTTTGATGGTCGCAACCGGCCATCCAACATACACTCCGTAACGGCAGGAAACAGGAAGCCCGGCATTCACACTGCCGGGCTTCTTCACTTCTGTGTGACCAAGGTGCCGTGTACAAGGCGCCGAATTACGCTCATTGAAAGGATGCACCCGTGGCCAGTCAGGGAACAACGATCGTCAAGCCGGAAGAACTCACCGAGATCGTGTTTGACGCCGGCTCGTTCGCGAAACACACGGCAACGATCCTTCAGGTTTCCAGCCCGCAAATTGAAGGCGCGGTTCGGCTGCTGGAAGAAGGGAACACGATTCCTTTCATCGCCCGGTATCGCAAGGAAGCAACACGAGGGCTGGATGAACGGCAACTGCGTGCGATCGAGGATGCTCTGGCAAAAGCCAAAGAACTGGCTTCCCGCAAGAACACGGTCCTCAAGACAATCGCTGAACAGGGTAGCCTCACGACAGCACTTCGACAGCAGATCGAGCAGTGTTCCGATGCGCGAACGCTGGAAGAGATCTATCTGCCTTTCCGTCCAAAGAAACGGACACGCGCCGCGATGGCGCGGGAGCGAGGACTTCAGCCTCTCGCCGATGTTCTTCTGGCACAGAAGCCATTGGCTCAGCCAAAGGCAGCGCTGTTGAAGGCGTTTGTGAATCCCGGCAAGGATGTGCCTGACGAAGCCGCGGCATTGAAAGGTGCGTGCGATATTCTGGCGGAAGTCTGGGCCGACGATGCGAATAATCGCAAGCTCGTCTTTGAAAAGGCTCAGCAGGGAGAACTGGTTTCCTTAGTGCGAAAGGGGAAACAGGAAGAGGGAGCGAAGTTTGAAAACTACTTCGACTGCCGCGAGAAGATTGCTCGCATGCCGACTCATCGCTTTCTGGCCATGCAACGAGGCGAAGCGGAAGGCTTTCTGAAGATTGGCCTGGACCTTGATGAAGAATCGGCTCAGCGGGAACTCTCGCGCCGCGTCATCACCTCCCCGAACTTCGAATTCCGACGCGAACTGGAAGAGACGGTTGTTGACTGTTTTGACAGACTCATGAAGCCTGCCGCCGAGAGTACTCTGCTTCAGCAACTGAAGGAGCGAGCAGATCAGGAAGCTGTGGAAGTGTTCGCGAAGAACATGCACGATCTGCTGATGGCGGCTCCCGCGGGGCCACAAGTCACGATTGGAATCGATCCGGGATTCCGCACGGGCTGCAAGCTGGCAGTCGTCGACAGCACGGGACGATTCCTGGTCAACGAAACGATCTACCCGACACCACCGCGCGAAGATTTGACTCATGCGGAAACCGTCCTGCTCCGTTTGATCAAAGAGCACAACGCGACATTGATTGCGATCGGCAACGGCACCGCATCGCGGGAGACGGAGCGTTTTGTCGATGGTGTGCTGAAGCGCAATCAGTTGAAGATCACGAAAGTCACTGTCAGTGAAGCCGGTGCCTCGGTGTACTCCGCGAGTGAAACGGCGATTGAAGAATATCCGGATCTGGATGTCA
Source organism: Planctomycetaceae bacterium (assembly GCA_016795145.1). GTDB lineage: Bacteria > Planctomycetota > Planctomycetia > Planctomycetales > Planctomycetaceae > SXXK01. Next base: position 11,019 of record JAEUII010000431.1, on the reverse strand, counting down.
CGGTGCGAGGAGCCATCAGCATTGCTCATCGACTCCAGGATCCTCTGGCCGAACTCGTCAAAATTGATCCTCGTTCGATCGGTGTCGGTCAGTATCAGCATGACGTGGATCAGACTCTGCTGAAGAAGACACTGGACCGTGAAGTTGAATCGTGCGTGAATGCTGTTGGCGTGGACCTGAACACGGCGAGTGCGTCACTTCTTTCTTATGTTGCTGGCATTGGTGCCGTGCTGGCAAAGCGCATTGTTTCGTGGCGTGATGAGAACGGAGCGTTTCTTTCTCGCAAAGATCTTCTGAAAGTTCCGCGTCTTGGGCAGAAGGCGTTTCAGCAGGCGGCAGGATTCCTTCGCATTCGTTCCGGCAAAGAACCGCTGGATAATTCTGCCGTGCATCCGGAACAGTATTCTCTGGTGCAGCGGATGGCTTCGCAGTTGAAGCTGGATGTTCGGCAACTGGTTGGGAATGAACGAGCTGTCAGCCAGTTGAAGGCCGCTGAGTTCGTGAGTGGCGAAGCGGGTGAGTTCACGGTGCAGGACGTGTTGCGAGAACTAGCGCGGCCGGGCCGAGATCCTCGCAGTGAATTTCGCACCGCGCGATTTGCGGAGGCGGTCAGTGAGATTGAACACTTGACGCCGGGGATGGTGCTGGAAGGCGTCGTGACGAATGTGACCAAGTTCGGCGCGTTCGTGGATGTTGGAGTGCATCAGGACGGACTGATTCACATTTCGCAACTCGCAGACCATTTCGTTCGCGACCCGTCGGAAGAAGTGTCCGTGGGCGACATCGTGAAAGTCACCGTGACCGAAGTCGATGTGGCTCGAAGACGCATCGGTCTGACTCGGCGAGCTCGCAGTTGATGCACGACGTGAGAGCGGGATTGCGGAAACGCAGGTTGGAACCGCGGATAGCGCGGATGGACGCGGATAAGCACAGAGGGAAGCTGGTCTTCGCCGATGGAAGACGGTTTTCGGGGTTTTGCGTCACAATGCGTGATGGTTTGCTGCACTTCCACCGCTGCGACTATTCGCGCCGATTCACGTGAATTCGCGGTTCAATAAATGCGGTTCCATATGGTGCGGCAGAATCGCAGGTTGGAACCGCAGATAGCGCGGATGGGCGCGGATAATCGCAGGAGAAATGCTGGTTTTTTGCTGCTGCGGGGGATTTTGGGAGATTTCGCGACACGGTGTCTTCGTCCGCGCAAATACGGGGATGGAGGGTTTCCGGCTGTGGCGGGAACTCTTCGCTGAAACCTGCGTCTTTGCGACATTCTGTTTTGCCTGTTCGATGTTCTGCTCTGAGATGGAAGACGTGATGTTGTGATAACTTCCGATTCCGATGAAGAACACCTGAGTCGACGTTTGAAGCGAGGCGATGATGCGGCGTGGACGACGTTTTTTGATCGATATGGTCCACGCGTCTGGAGTTATGTTGCGAAACTGACGGGAGCAGATCGGCATACGGTCGCTGATCTGGTTCAGGATGTTTTCACTGCGGCAGCTCAGGGGCTTCGGAACTTCGATCCGGCACGGGGGACCCTGGTGAGCTGGCTGCTGGGCATTGCTCACCGACACGCGGCCCTCTTCTGGCGTCGACAAAGTACCGCGCCTCCTGACAGTGGCCTGAACCTGGATCTGTTTGAAGGTCCGACTGACCCGGATCATCTGCTGGTTGCTGAAACCAGTGTGGCTGTTCGTCGAATGCTGGCGACGCTTCCGGAAGACATGGCAACGATCCTGATTGCTCGGTATCTGGATGACCGATCGATGGCGGATCTGGCTGTGGAATTTGGATGCACCGTTGACGCTGTGCGATCGAGACTGTTGCGAGCACGCGATCGTTTTCGTGAACTGTTTGAAACCGTTCGCACGTAGCAGTCTGTTGATGTAGTGAGCCGCAAAGCGCTAGCTGCGGGTGATTGTTAGAAGACAGGTGGAAAACACCCGCGGCTAGCGCCTCGCGGCTCAGTTTGTGTTCATCGCGAGTGATCTTTCTTTGGTGACTTATGACGACTCAACACGCTTCGGACTTTGAATCACCCGAACTTGCCCGGATCCTGAAGACCGCGGAGCATGATGCAGTGACTCCGGATCTGCAGGTGCTGGCGGCAATCCGCGAGAAGACTCGGGATGCATTTCGTGCCGCGCAGAGTTCGGCGAAGACCGATGTGACCAGTGACGCTGCAGGCCGAGGAACGGGGCGACCGTTCCAGAAGCCTGCGTCCGGTTCACGCTGGATGGCGCTGCTTTCGATGGCCGCATCACTGATGTTCGCCATCTGGCTGCTGTCACCCAATGTGGTGCAGGCTGATCCGACGCTTGGCGATCTCCTGAAAGCCGTGCGTGATGCCTCGGCCTTGTCTGTTGTTGTGCAGACACCGGAAGGTTCATCGACAGTGTCATTTCAGGCTCCCGGAATTGTGCGATGGGATGATGCAAACGGAGACTATCGAATTGCCGATGGGTCACGTCTGTGGAAGGTTGATTCGTCGAACGCTGTCATTGGAGAAGAAGCATCGCCGCTTCCCGCCGAAGGTCTGGACGGACTGACTCTGCTGCAGCTTGCGGACTTATCACCGGATCGATTTCGAAAGACGGGCCCCGTTCGTCGTGATGTCGTTGATGGGGTCCCAAGTCTGATCTACGAAGCCCATGTCACTCTGAAGGAAAAAGCCGCCACGCTGCGAGCCATCGCGAGCGAAGATTCGAAGCAACTGACGTCGCTCCAGCTGGTCTCCGACGAGAACGCTGGCGTGCTGGCTGATGTCCGACTTGTTGCCATGAATGCGGCCGTACGAAAAGATGCCTTCACGTTACCGAGGTCGCTGCAGCAGACGGGCAGCATTGGAACCATCAGCGAACTTCAGGGACTGGTGTATGTTCGTTCGTTCCCGGGACATCGCTGGACGCCCGCTTCGGAATCACTCAGTCTGTTTCCCGGAGATCAGATTCGCTGTGAGACTCGAGGTGCCAACGCGGCCGTAGTCCGGCTGACATCCGGTTCCCAGGTGACTTTGGGGCCTTCCGCAGTCGTTTCGCTCACATCGGCGTCGCGCATTCAGTTGTTGCAGGGTGAGGCCGAAGCAAAGAGTTCGGCCCCTGCAGGTGAAGTTAGCACCGCTGTGACTCAGGGACTGGAAGTGGCTTTCGCAGATGGTTCGAAGCGAACCGTCACGGAGCCGGTTTTGCTGAGCGTCAGTTCGGAGCCTTCGGCAGTTCGTGTCCTCGATGTCGAACCGGCATGGCTGAAATCACTGCGAGGTTCCCTGACCGCGGAATCGCTCGGATCATTGGTGGCTCAGGTCGACGGGCGCGATGTGTCATTGACGATGGGCTTCCATCATGTGACCGTCGAAGTGCGGGACCAGATTGCTCGCACGACGATCGAAGAATCGTTCGTAAACAACACCAACACGCGACTGGAAGGACAGTTCCATTTTCCGCTTCCACATGATGCCTCCATCAGTGGTTTTGGGATGTGGATTGGCAATGAGCTCGTGGAAGCTGATGTCGTCGAAAAACAGCGGGCTCGCGAAATCTACGAAACGATCCTGCGAGAGAATCGTGATCCTGGACTGCTGGAATGGGAAGGTGGGAACATCTTCAAAGCCCGAGTCTTTCCGATTGAAGCTCACAGTGAGAAGCGAATTCGGATCACCTACACGCAGACTCTTCCGCTTCAGAATGGGGTGTATCGCTATCACTATCCGCTTCGAAGTGAGCTGCTGCAGAAGACTCCGCTGAAGCATCTTTCGATTGATGTACTGATCCATTCGAAAGTGCCACTCGCCAGTCTCGCATGCCCGTCGCACAGCACGGTGGCTGATGCTGCGAATGGGCACGCGACAAATGGACAGGCGGCAAACGGGCCGACGACAACCGCTGGGATTCGTCAGCTGGGACCGGTCACGATCGAGCAGACTCGGTTTTCGGGCCGACTGCACTATGAAGCGTCCGACATCACGCCTCAGCGCGATTTTGAGATGTTGTGTGCAGTTGATGGCCGACAGTCTGACGTCGTGTTTGTTCCTCATGTTCGAGGAAGCGATGGGTACTTTGTGCTTCAGTTGTCGCCACCGGCTGTTGGCGATGGCAACTGGTCTCGCATGATGGTGCGAGACGGTAAGCCACTGGACGTTGTCGTTGTGTGTGATACGTCGCGATCCATGGACAAGTTTGCTCGAAGGCAGCAGCACGAACTTGTCGCTGCTCTCCTTGGAAGCCTTGCAGAATCTGACAGAGTGCGAGTTGCCTGTGTCGATACGGACTGCGACTGGATCCTGAAAGATGCCTTGCCGGTCACCGAAGAAGTTCGCACAAAGATCGTGAAAAGACTGGAAGATCGACGTTCGCTAGGCTGGTCTAATCTTGGTGTTGGCTTTGAAGAGATCTTCAAGGCCACTAGCCCGGATACTCAGGTCGTCTACATTGGCGACGGAACCGTGGTGGCTCAGGACAGTCAGGCAGGAGCCAGTTTTGCATCGTGGCTGAATCGCGTCGCAAAGATTCAGAAGGTCCCGGCGTGCCATGCAATCGCCGTCGGAAATGCGTATGACATGACCGTGCTGAGAGCCATCGGTCGAACAGGTCGAGGAACAACTCGCATTGCATCAACCTCAGCGGCACCTGGCGACGTGATTCGTGAGCTGCTGTTCGAAGTAACGCGGCCCGGGCTGCGTGATTTGAAAGTGGAGTTCCGTGGTCTGGAAGTCGCAGCTGTCTATCCGGCTGAGCTTCCGAATCTGCCCGACGGAATGCAGCACATTCTGACCGGACGGTTCCGCCCTTCGTCAGGAGCCGTGAACGGAGAAGTCATCATCACTGGCTTGCGCGGGGATGAGCCTGTGAAGTATGTGGCTCGAGTATCTGCAAAGCCGGAAGAAGCTGCACAGCAAACTTCAGACGCTCAGTCGGCCGGGAATGAAGCTCAGTCTGAAAAAAGCATGGACTCCTCATTCATTCCTCGCCTGTGGGCAAAGCAGCACATTGATCATTTGCTTCAGGAAGCAGCGACTCCCGAGATTCAGCAGCGGATCATCGCACTGTCTCAGGAGTTTCATCTGATGACTCCTTACACGTCACTTCTTGTGCTGGAAACGGATGAGGATCGTCGACGATTTGGAGTTGATCGATCCATTCAAATGCGAGACGGCGAACAGTTCTTCGCTGAAGGACGCAAGGAAGCAGAATACTCCCTGCGGCAACAGCAATTGCAGATTGCAAAGCTCTGGCGGCAGCAATTGCACAAGGTGATTCAGCAGCAGATTGATCGGTATGGACGTGATGAATTTTTGGCGCCACAGGTGGTCGCGACTCCGGATTTCTCGTTCTATGTCTCCGTCAACCGCGGCGGCACGACCGGAGGAATGCCAGGGGCTCCGGTGTTTCACAAATTTTATTCCCGAAGTGATGCCTATGATCGAAGTGGTGCAGAAGTGCGAGGAGAAAAGTCCGGCCAGGGCGATCCTCGCTTGTGGTTCGATTCCAACAATATCGATGTCGACAACGACAACGATGGTCTACAGAACGAGTTCTGGGCCTACCAGGAGGCGACTGATTTCATCGTTGAAGAACGATTGAGAGACCGTTCAGACACTATTCATCGATGGTCTGCGCTGGGGCGAGAACCTTCCCGGTCGCTGTCTTTCGCTTTGCCGCCCGAACCGAGCATTGAATCGCTGACGCTTGCGTCCGAGTTGCCAGCAGTCGAATTTGCAACCGGACGCTACGACGATGATGTTGAGCTCCGATTGGGTCAATCCCAATTTGGCACAGAGGAGCTGGGGCGGAAACTGGGGCGATCGATGCGGCATCGGGCGAAGTTTGCTCCTGCGGAGAACTACTTCGGTTTGAATGTGACGAATGGAGACGACTACGCAGAGGGCCTCGGATATGAAAACTCACGTGGGTATCGCTTCCGCGGTGTGAATCCGGTCCAGGCACCGCCGCCGATTCTGGTGGAGCCTCCTGTCTTTGGTCTCACCGATGTTCTGCCGGCTGTTCCGGCACCGGTCTCCAATGAGACGACATTGCCTGATGCCCTGCGTGATCTGTTTCCGAATCCCATTCATCGGCAGTCCAGGTACACACCAGATGCGCAATACTGGGAGAAGTGTGAATGGCCTCAGGAAGTCCGCTCGATTCTGCAGGGGCTGGAGAATGACGACGCGGAGTTTCAGGATGGCGTGGAACTCACGTTCGAACGAACAGACCAGCATCCGACTCGAGGAACCCGCACGACTCAGGCGGCGACTCATCTGATCTGGCATCCGGCAACGGGCTGGATCCTGGACATCGCAGGCGATCAAGGCCTGTTTCGTCACTGGAGCGTCGGGGAACACAGTGGCTCAATTCGCACTGCGACGCGGACCGGAATGGTCGGAAAGCTCTCCCGGCCGATCGAGCGATGCTCAATCCCCATGAGCTTCCGCGATCAAATCGCCGTGCGGATTGCCTCTCAGTGGTCTGCTGAGATTGAATCAACGAACGACGAACAGGTTGTCATCCTGCTGACATTTCGCGAGCGTGCGTGGGAGCAGATGCGATGGACCATTGATCGTGAACGCAAGTGTCTTTTGAAGACAGAATGGCTTCTCGGTGGAACAGTTCTCCGCCGAACGACATTCTCCGAGCATGCTCAGATCGGCAGCCAATGGCGTGCGGGAAGGATCGTTGATGAAGAGCATGAAGAGCTATCCGGGGCTCTTCGAACAGTTGGCGAAACTCGACTCGCCATCAAAGTGTTGCCGGGTGAAGAAGCCAAAGGCCTGATTGAAAAACTCTCTGCTAATCTGATCGAAGGATTTAGCGACAATAGCGGGACGGGCAATTCGCGAACGCTTCTGCTTCCAGTCTCTTTTCCGGGCCTGCAGGAATCGCGACAAGCGGTTCAGGCGAATCACGCAACGGCTCAGCAGAAGTTCGTCCGTCTCGTTGAACTGGCCTATCTGGCTCAATGGGATGACAGCCTGTCGCTGCTGGAGACGACTCTGAAAGAAACTCAGCAGACCGAAGCGGGTCGATTCGTGCGAGCCGCACTGCTTCAATTTGCACGTCGTTTTGAAGTGCTGCGGAAGGACGTTGAACAGACCACGTCGGTCGGGTTGCTCACGTCAGCCAATGACGTGCTGAAGGCAGAAGCGGCTCCATCGCCGGCGACTCAGGAATTTTTGCTGTCACCGTTCCCGCAGTGGGCTCTTCATTGGTCGTTCATTGCGAGGCTGCGTGAACTCTCGACACAAACGATGGACGCACGCCAGCTGGAGTCAGCTCTGGCCCGACTCGTCACAGAGACCGAAGCATTCCAGGCGGGCAATCCCGCCGTGACCGACAATACGGCGCTGCTGGAACTGCTGCTGCAGAAGCGAGGGCTTCTGGAGACACATCATCGAACCTCCGAGGTTGAAGCATTGCAGCAGACGATTCGCACACTCTGGCCATGGAATATGGACGAGCTGCTGCGGCAGGTTCAGTTGCTGCAGGCGAAGCGTCGCACAGACGATGTTCGTGCCCTCTATGAAGCGCAGCTCGCGGCGGACAAGGCATGGACTCGGGCGGAGCTGGATACTCTTTTCGGATCATTCCTCGGTTGGCTGCGTCGACGCGGAGAATTCGAAGCCGGATTGAAGCTGTGTGATCGCTGGACCGAACGATGCCCGATGAGCAGCTCCGCATGGCAGCATCGGTTGCGATCCCTGATCGAACTGAATCAGCCGGAAGTTGTTATGGCCGACGTCGAACGCTGGCTGACGGAAGGCAGGCTGCCGCAAGCTCCTGACGATGCAGCGTCGTTGAATCAGACGCTCGATCCGAAGATGATGGCTCGACGCGACGCCGCGATTAGCTTCGGGCTGGGATCCGTTGCGGGACTGCAGCTTCGAGGACCGCAGAAGGCGACCTACGATTCACTCGTGGCTCTGGCGGCGACTTATGCTCGATCGGAACGTCATCTCGAAGTCGCAAAACAGATCCTTGACAACGCCGTGATCGCGATCAAACCGGCGGGTCGAGACGTTGTGAAAACGTACGTTCGCTGGCTGACCGAGACCGCTGCGACAGCCAAACCCGCTCACCTGAATGCGGCGATGACATGGCTCCAGCAGTCCGGACTGCATGATTGCCCGGAACGGCAGGAACTGATGGTGGCTCTGCGAAAGCATCTGCACGCCGACCTCGCCACGATGGCGCATGAACGAGCCCAGCTCATTCTGATCGAACTTCATGTCTGCGATGATACTCGCACCACGAAAGAGGATCGTCAGGCATGGCTTGATGTTCTGATTCGACGCTGGAAGGAAGCTCCTCAGACGGACCGTGCAGAACTCTCCTCGCTGGTTCAGCAGGTCATCAACAGTGGTTTCGACCAGGCACGCAATCTGGAATGGCATCGTCAGCAGTTCGTTGAAGCCAGAGATTCTGAACGTCCCGGAGCTGCGTCTCGTCTGTTCGAGACTCTGGTCAGTCAGGCGTGGACTCGCGAAATGGAAGAGGAAACATGGACGCTGCTTTCGATCATCAATCCCGTTGAGCCAAAAGAAGAGCAGGCATGCACGGCCGCATTAGTGCCTGGACTGAATCGATGGGTCGAAACGATGGTGTCGAAGCGTGCGGCTCATCATCAAACGGAGTATCCGGGGTTCAATGACCTCGATTCCAAACGGCAGCAGCATGTGACCAAAGAATGTCGCGTGAAGGCCATTCGCGAGATGGTGGCCGTGTTGAATGAGAAGCAGCAAAAGGCGAATGTGGCCGCAGCGCCGGCTGGGGAAAACGCTGCTCCCGACCTAGCCGGTTCTCTTCCCGCATCGATCTTCCGATTTGTTTTGCTGCATCGACTGATGCTGCAGTGTGAGCTGATCGGTTACGAAGTTGCGTTCGGTGTTTCAGACGAAGAACGATCGCAGCTTCAGAATCTGGTCCTTGAGGATTGTCAGAAGCTGTGTGGTCCTGAACCGAAACCGTCGCCGGACCCATCCGTCAAGCCAGCGAATGACGAAGACGGATGGAAACAACGCTTTGATCTGATCGAACGACATACAGCGTTCGCCATGTGGATGCTGATGGCAATCCAGCTGGATCGTCCGGCCGGAACAGCAGCATCTGTGCAGGAATCCGTGCCGGAGGACAAGGCGCTGCCGGCTCAATGCCAGGTTCTGCTGAACTATGTGCGTCGCGGTCAGGAGATTGACCCTGTCGCCCCGGATGTCTGGCGAGCCGCTGAGTTCGGTCTGCTGATCGCTTTCGACCGACCGAAGTTACTGGAAGAACGACTGCGTCTGTGGTTCACGGCCGAAGAAACGCGTCGCGGAGAAAAGACCGCGGCAGGAAGCAGCCGTCGAAATCTTGCCGATCTCTGGCGGATTCAACTGGGCCGAGTTCTTGCGGAACTGGATCGACTGGAAGAAGCCGTCGCTCTGTACGAATCCGCAGGGACAAGGGATGAACTGAGTGCTCAGGAATGGCAGCAGTTGTCGGTCTGGCAACATGCACTCGATCGCCGTCAGGACATGCAGAATTCGATTCGACGTTCGTGGAAGCATCAGACTCCGGAAGAGCTGATGAGCGATCTCAATCAGGCACTGCAGGCCTGGCAGAATTCACCGGAGACACGGACGCCTCAATCATCTGAAGACGTTCGGCTGCGGCTGGAGATTCTGCTTCAGGGCACCAGCAATCTTGATTCCGCCGTTCGGCTGCTCGCTCAGTGGTACAAGGCGACTCATGATCCGCTGGTGATGGATTCGTTCGCTCCGTTTGTCACGGGGCGATCGCGAGCACTGTTGTTTGATGTGCTGGAATACACTCAATCGGCCATCAACGATGTCGACCAGGAAGCGGGCTCTGATGCCCTTCTGCGATCCATCGAAACGGAACGGTTACGAATCCTTGCGAAGCCCGAAACTCGCGATGGTGACAAAGCACAGAAGCGACTGGATCTGATGGGACTGCGAGTCCTGGAGCTGCAGGCGTCTGCGGCTGCAACACGCGTCACCAATCAGCCTCAACCGCATGAACGGGCCGTGATCGCTGCCCTGAAGGAACTTGAACAGTTCGACTGGAGCGACACGGAACGACAGCGAATCGCTCTGCGTTACCACAACCTGACTCTCAAATCGAAAGTCGTCGCCTCAGCGCGATGGGATGCGATGGAGCGTCTGATGCTTCAGGAAAAGCCGGGAACACCAGGTCGCCTCTCGATCGCGATTCTGATGGCTCGACTGGTTGAACGATCAGAACCGGAGAAAGCGGGAACGCTGGTCGATACGGAAATTCGATCAGCCTTGAACGCCGGCGATAAGGAATCGGCGGAACTGCTGGCCATGATTGATTTCCAGATTCAGCATCTCATCCGTCAGAAGCGATTCGTCGCCGCGGAGACTCTGCTGATGGAAACGACCCGCGAAGTGTTCCTGAACGATCGCGCCGGGTTGTTGTTCCAGATTCAGCTGGAAGCGCTGACGCAGAACGGACGAGTGTCCGCTGGCGAAGGAACCGCGCTGTATGAAGCACTTCAGGAACAGTATCTGGCGAAGGTGCTGGATCCGGAACTGGGCGATGAGCTTTCGACATTCATCAGTCGGTACTTCCACATTCTTGAGGCCGGTCGTGTTCGACGATTCGAACAGGCCGCCGAGGATGCTCGCGTCTTTACGACGACTCATGCGGAACCGTTGATGCTGCGTCGCATCGAATTGGAAGATCAGCTGATCAGCGAGTGTATCTCGATCCTGCGACGAACCGGCCAGACGAAACAGGAGATTGAATTCCTGCTGCGACAACTGGAAGCCGAGCCTCTGGCGCTGCAATGGACACGTCCGACAGCTCGGTGGATGAACTGGTTCGACGATCTTATTTCCGCGGCGTTTGATCGCATCGCCGTGGTGAATGCTCGCGCACTTCTTGTTCGCAAACCGGAAGCGGGCGTGTATCAGGAGCGACTGGAAGCTGTGATGACACGCGGCCTTGAGTCAGTGCTGGCTCTGGCCATGGAGGAGGAACAGGGCGTTTCTGTGGATGCCGA
>JAEUII010000411.1 GCA_016795145.1 Planctomycetaceae bacterium | reverse complement strand
GCCCCCCGATGGGCTCGCCCCATCGGAGCCGACGTTTGACAGCTAGAACCAACTCACATCAAGCAACGCACCCTCCTACAACCGACCCCGACGGGCTTGCCCCGTCCGGTGAATCAGGCTCAGAAGCTAGCCAACGAACCGTTGGCTCCAGTCGGGCAAGCCGACTGGGGGCGAGTGAATCGGCCCCCGATGGGCTTGCCCCATCGGAGCCGACGGTTGACAGCTAGAACCGACTCACAGCAAGAAACGCCCCCTCCTACAACCGACCCCGACGGGCTTGTCCCGTCCGGTGAATCAGGCTCAGAAGCTAGCCTGCGAACCGTTCGCTCCAGTCGGGCAAGCCAACTGGGGGCGAGTGAATCAGCCCCCGATGGGCTCGTCCCATCGGAGCCGCCGGTTGACAGCTAGAACCAACTCACAGCAAGAAACGCCCCCTCCTCCAACCGACCCCGACGGGCTTGTCCCGTCCGGTGAAGCAGGCTCAGAAGCTAGCCCGCGACCCGTTCGCTCCAGTCGGGCAAGCCGGCTGGGGGCGAGGAATCGCAATCAGGGGACTGACGTCGCCCCGCTCGCCTTTTTTTGTCACACATTTTTTGTCCGAATAATGAACTCAAACTACACTCACACCTCTTCGTACTTCGGTACGTCGCCGCTCGCGATTCTTTTCCATGCTCGTTCAAACAGCTGATGCACGGGTTCCAGCGGCACAATTCGCGACAGAGGAGGAACCGCTTTGCCGGTGACTTCACGAGTCATCCGGAAGAGCGGCATCTTCCATGTTTCAAGAGGCAAGTGCGGCGATTTGAGATCTTCCCAGCCGCCTGGAAGGAACAGCTTTCTTCCTGCACGCGCGCGAGTTGCCTCGATCAGCAATCCCTTGTCAAGCAGCTCTTTGCCCGCGGCTTTTAGAGCACTGGAGTTCCAGCCATTCCAAACCTGAACGTTCTTGTCCGTTGGATCGGCGAGTGTCAGGATCTGAAGATAGTAGGCTGCGGCAGCTTCAGAGATCTTAAGCTTCTTCGCAACGGCCGATACTGTTGCCGGAGTCGAATGCACTGGGTTGCACTCCCATCCGCCAACTGGCACTGGCGTTTCGAGAATTCTTTGAATGATTGCCGCCAGTTCATCGGATCGAGCGATCTGAACCCTGCGGAAAATGGTGACGACAGACAGACCTTCAAACACCGGCACGTTGGCAAAGGTCTCCTGCTGTAACCCAAGCAGTTGCCCTTCAATTCTTGTCCAGGCAGCATTTGAAACAAGCCTTGCCGGCCTGAATCCCAGGATGATCTGAGGTCCGTGAACGACGGCCCAAAGTGCACCATCATCTGCGGACAACATTTTGTCAGTCCGTGCTGGCTTCGCTACGATCGATTCAACAATTTTGGCGGCAAATTCCGGGTCCTTTTCATCGTGACGATAACAGTTGCCGAGCTGCAGGACCAAATCGGAAGAACTCAGGGTCTGTAACAGCGTGGTGTGTAGCTCCGGCATCTTTTGTCGAGCCGGATCGCCCACGGGAAGACCGTAGTTCAGCATCAGAATTCCGATCAGAGATCCTCGCAGCGCCGTCTCATCGAAGAATTCTGATTCCGTATCTTCCGGAAAAATGCCCTGGTAGTACCCTCCTTTGTTCGGTCGGACGGTCCAGCGAGTGGCCACGTGAAAAAGGGGATCCTGGGTTGGCGCATTCATCGCCTGAAGAATGCGGTTCTTGTTCTGAGCCCACTCAAACGCATCACACAGTTTTTCGACCCATTCCGCAGACAACGGCAATCGCTGTTTGTCATTCGACCAGACTGCAGAAAGCCGCTCAGCCGCCTTTGCTGGCGGAACTTCCCAAAGCTCCGCCGGATCTCCGTCCAGCAAAGAACGGATAAGTTCAAAACGCCGCGCTGGCGAAAGTGCCTTCAGGGACTCTCTCGCGGCAGAACATTCTTTCGACTTCAGCTTACAGGCATCACGCAGGTGAGTCGGCATGAAGTTCGCCTGGTAGGAATCCACGTTGGGGAGACCGAACCAAACAATGGCCACTTCCGCTGCCGACGCATTCAGATCCTTCGCGAGCTGAGCCACGAATGCTGGCGCTGGCACGTGGAGACTCTTGTCCGCCGTGCAGCGAAGGAATGATGTCCAGCGATCGGCGTCCCAAACAAACGACGAGTATTCCTGAACGGACGTCTGCACGACAATGAGACCTTCGAGCGTTCGGAAATTTCCGTCCGGCGCATATTCCAGGACCTCGTATTGCGCCTGCGCTTTGAGAACCAGGTATCGGTTCCCTTCGGGTGTCACGGGGATGCAGAAGTTCGTGGTGTGACCGACCGCTGAGACTAAGTTGGTCCGTGCTTCGACGGCGGCAATCTGGCTGGCGAGGAAATCGCCGGCGGCAGCGGTTCCGGTATACCTTCGGAAACGTCCCTTCAGGCCCGCCAATGGCGACTTCACCCACATCTCAACGAATGGCCGCCAATGAGTCTCCTGGGGATCGATGCAATACATCGCCCATGTTTTCTCGGCCAGGCTATTCACAAGGTTTGGCAGGATGCTGAACCATGGTCCAGGGAAAAGGACCAGCTCCTGAGTTCCATTCAGAAACGGCGCCAGCTCATGAAGAGCTTCGACAAAAGATCGTCCGGGAAGCGTTCGAAAGGTGCTGTTGACCTTTCTTATGAACGCTTCGATTGCCGCGTCAGCCTCATGAACATTTGCAACAACCGCCTGAGACGACGGTTCTTTTCTTTTCGAAATCAATTTGGCCAGTGCACGCGTCTTGTTGCCGGCGCGAATCACAACGCCTCGAATACCAATTCGCAGCTTCTCATTCGACTTCGCTCCAAGAAGGTTCTCGATCGCCGCATCCAAAAGTTTGAAATCAGCAAACTCACTGATGGCTCGCGTGGTCTCGGTCGAAGTGGAGCCGGCTCGAATCTTTTCAATCACCGAGTCCGGTTTCGCTGACGATCCACTCGCCCGAAAATTCTCAACGTCCTGGTTCTCAGCAGCCAACAGCTTCTCAACATCCGCGCTGGTGATGGCTCGCAGCTTTTTCGAAGACTCAACATCACGCACTTCATACGAATGGAGATACTGAGGAGGAGGAGAAAATGCCTGGCCACGGTTGTACGCGCCGGTGCCGGATCGAATCTCAGACCCCACAAATTCACCTGTGGGATCGCAGATTCGGAATTGCTTCCAGCCTCGGTACTCAACCTCCAGTTCGACCGGAAGATATTGAGCCGTCGCTGGCTGACTCAGAAGCATTGAGTAATTCCGCGTCGTATTCGCTTCCACCGCGCGTCCGTCAACGCCCTCAATGCGGACGGTTCCCGTGCCCGTGCCCGAACGGACTCGAAATCCGATCAGGCCGTTCGCTGCCCCGAGCGGCGATTTTGGGAACAAAGAACCGAATGGCAGAAGCGACGAAGGACCAAGGTTGAATGTCGTCCCATCGGCAATGAAATCCTCGAACCAGGACGGCATGGATTTTCGTCCGAGCTGTCCGGTCCGTGGATCCAGCTCCTGAAGCTGTGCCAGGGAACGTCCGGCAGTAGCATCGTACTCCCACGACTTCTTCCACCAGTGTTTTCCGTCCCCAAAGAGATCATCATTCAGGTCGGCCGCTGGCGGTGTCTTGTCGTCACGATGAACAATTTTCGTTCCAACGATTGTTCCGCCATCAGGCAAATCAGCAGTGACTCCCTTGAGGCTTGGATCCCAGAAGATGTATCCCGCATCCACGGGCTGAGGATTGCTGTTCCAGAATCCGGAGGCCTGATAACTCGCTCCCGCCCAGACAAAGAGATCACCATCAATGAACATCAGCTGCTTCAGCTTGTCACCGGCAGCGATCTTCAATTCCGCGCGGTGGACGATCTCGTTTCCTCGGACGACGACCGCCTTCAATCGGTCTGTCACAATGACGTACGGGAACTGGCCAAACACCTGAGGCGACAAGACACCGGCGGCCTTAAATTCCTCAAAGACCTGCTCAACGGCAGGCCAGCCATATTCATCCATCAGACCAACCTGCAGCGTTCGCGTCAGAGGTTCCAGCAAGGACGCCTTTTCCAGCTCAGGCAATGCTTCGGGAAACTCCTGGAACATCAAGCGAGAAGCTTTGGCTTCGATGCGGTCGATGGACGCTTCAGAATCCGGAAGACCAAACGAAGAGACTCCTCGAATCTGATTCAGCAGCCACTGCCGTCGAGCTTCACGCATCGCCGCCTTGCCTGTGGCCGCCGCTTCAAACGTCGCTTCCCCAATCGACGCCTGCAGTGCCAGATTGAACGGCTTTGCGAATCGAGAATCTGCGACAAGGCATACAGGGTCGCGTGGGCGATTCTTTGCCGTCTTGTCGTCAGGCTTTGCCCATTCATTCAGTGGGATCTCAAGTTCCGGCGGTGGATCGGCGACCGGAACCTTCAACTCAAGAAGCAGATCGAGCAGATCAACTTCCACAAAACACCTGTCGCCCCAGCGCGCCTTGTAGTACGGCGTGACGGGGATGGCCTCTTTTCGCAAGCCTTCCTTCATGTGTTCGACGCAGTCAAATACTACCTGAGTCAGCCCGGCTCCCTGCTGCAACGCACGAGTCAACCACGCGGACCTGCCACCTCGTGGGCCTGCGGCGGGATCAACGCCGTCCTTCCAGGCATTCTGCAGGATTCCCCAGTCGTTCAGGATGTCCAGCCAGCGACAGTATTCACTCTTCCAGGAAGACGTCTGCGGAATCAAATTCAACAGTACGCCTGCGACATGAGCATTCGATGCGACAAGAGGCGGCATGGCCTTCGACAAGGATTCCCAGAACGCAAAACTCGCGCGAGAAATGGCCGGTGATTCAATCAGTTCGACGACGATCTTCTGAGTCTCCTCAAGGACATCCAGTTTCGCCGCCTTGATCAGCGGAGTAATGTCTTTGATCATCGAAGTCCACGGAGGCATCCCGCCCAGTGTTCGACGAATGCAGAGTTCTCGAAAGAACGCCCACGCTTCCAATGGTTCCATCGCAGCGGAAAGATCACGACCGTATTCCGTGAGGGCCTTGATGCTGACCGCACCGGCAAGAGCAAATTCCAGGAACGCTTCCTTCCGCAGAGTCTCATCGACCTTCAGAGCATGCACCTTCTCGGCTTCTCGCGCCTTACCAAACGCCCGCGATGCATACGTCGCATTGTCGAGCGCAATGAACTCACGGCCAACCTGTTCCCAGAACGACGGCAGGAAATGCGCCACGCTTTTGCCAAGCCGTTTCGCGATCTCCACAAAGGCGTCATAGCCATGACCAGGCTTGGCTTTGGAACGTCGCACCGCCTTCTTGAACTCCTTCACGAGCTCCAGTGCGTAGCGAGCATGCTTGGGATCGTTGATGATGGCCCAGCCCGGAAACCCTAACGCCTGTCGTTGCCGTTTTGCGAGAGGCCCGTGGACTTCCGGCGCTTCAAAGCCAAGAAACTCCATCGTCAGGTCATCGCCCGCAGCGAGGTTATCCGCCGTCAGTCGCACGACAGGGCGACTTCCGAGGGCCGGGTGACGGTAAACGCGAGCACTCACTGTGTCCGCTGTGTGCTCACTGCTGAGTTTCTGGTCGAGAGAGACCAATGCACCTGCGGATAACAGTTCTTCCGGACCGGCCATGCTGTTTTCTTCCTGACGTGGGACTCGGGAAGTTCACCGTGGATTGAATTACTCCAGGCAAGTCTTAGCAGGCAGCTGCTGTCATCCCAACCCGTGGCGTCAGCGAGGGATTCGCATTGATCAGCATGCGTTTCATATCCCTCATCGACGTGTCGGGGTGCGAACCGTCAGCAATTCAATCGCCTGAAAGAGACTCGCGTAGTCGGATCAGGGTATCTCCTGCAAGGCGAATGCACCAGTTACCCACAGGCCTTGCGTGATTGGCAAACGTCCCTCCAACAGAGTGTCGATGCCATCCCAACTCGCGGCGTCAGCAAGGGAGTCGTATCGATCAGTTCTCCGAGATCGTCCCGATGACGGTCATCTGGTACTGCCCCTGTCGCAGCGTGGAAGCGGTGCCGGTGAGAAAGTCGACTCGCATGGTGATGATCGCGGTGCCAGGTGCTCTCGAAGAGACTTGCACGGTTGCCGTGCCATCACCGGCCGCATAGTTCGTGACGTCCGTGACGACATCGTATTGCCATCGGCCACTGGAATTGCCCACCATGTTCGTCAGCGTCAGGCGAGCATCGCGCTGAGAGGACGGACTGGCGACATGCTGAAACGCATGGTCTGTCGAAAACCGAACGGTCGAACCGGTTCCCGAACTCGTCCTTGCAAACCAGCGATTGTTTGTGAAGGAGACATTGCCGGCGGTTAATGGATGCGTCGCCGTCCGATCGGCAGTCATCGCATCGATCTGCATGAAGGGTGAGACGTGGACGGTGTAGACCGTGTCGTCGGCCGCAGATACGTTCCGAACCGTGAGCGTGATCAACGCCGTCCAGATCAGAATCAGTCGTAGGCTGCGGTTCATGCTGCGTACTCGGCAATCGGCACACCAGGCTGTATTTACCTGTTGACAGAATCTCAACCCGCTGCGTGAGCGAGGGGTTGTTGTGACCGTTGATCCCTCACTGACGATTCGGGCTGCGAACTGTCAGAAGAGCGTTTCGTTGATGACCTGTTCGTCAGCTCCGGAACGCCCCTCGCTTTGACTGTAGTTCGTGGTTTTGCCCAGGCAAACCCCCGCTGTACGAACTTCGAGTGATTCAAGCGACAGGGTTGCAGGATCCGCACAATCGGAACAATTCCACGGTCGTTCATGCCACCGAACGGTCTTTCGAAGGGGAAGTCTGAAGCCCGTCCAGCGCAGGACCTAGCGTTTCCAGTGGACAGGGTCTCACACCCCAGAGTTTCCCGATCGAAATATCATCCCGCGGATTTCAACTGAGTCACGATGATTCAGCGTCGACGATTTTATCGGCTTCAATATCCAAAACCGGAACGGCCCGTGCTGTTCGTCGGCGATGCAGAATTCGTGGTCCTGGACCTGTCCGAAAGCGGCGCGAGGCTGGAGAAAAAGAACGAGTGGGAACGTGAACTGTTTCCCGACGCAGGCACCATGTTCTTTTCGGAAGGCGAAGAGTATTCAGGGATGATCCAGGTCGTTCGAGAATCCGACCTTTGCCTCGCCGTCAGTTTCTCCCCTCAGATCCCCTTCAGTCGCATCATGTCCGAACAACGCAAACTCTGGCGCAAGTACCCGCTCAAGAACTAACCCTTCTCCTCAGATCCCTCAGATCGTAGTGGAACTCGCTAGAGTTCCCTCCCAAAAATCCGTAGTAGAACTTGCTAAAGTTCCTTCCCCAGAATTCGTAGTGGAACTTGCTAAAGTTCCCTCCCCATTTCTCAAATGGCCTCGCACAAAATCCGGGCCAAAGGCCCAGCCATTTACCTAGCCTGGGCCACTCGGCCCAGGTGATCGATTCGGCATGACGTCAAAGCCCCAACGGGGCGGCCATTTCCGCTCGCAGGACGTCGGTCAACTCCAGCCAAGCAGCAGCCATCCGCGATTGAGGACAATCGCTCTACACTCTCGCCCCAAGAACCAAGAACCAAGAACGCTACCGCCGTCTCCGGGCCGGCCTGTTCTTTGACCGCCCCGAGCCCCCCATGTCGCCTCGCTCCATCTGATCTAGCGCCTGAAGCCGGCGATCCGCATTGAAAGTCGGAAGCGGCAGCGATTCGGCCAGCGAAATTGCTTTCTCCGAATCCAGATCCGAACGCGCAATGCCTTCGCCAAGAAAGATCGGAAGGCCGTGGCTGCGAGCAATGATCTCGCGTCGAGTGATTCCTTTCACCGCATGCGGCCAGGGCCCTTTCTGCTCCCGAAATTCAAAGAACACGGGCAGGATTTTTGTCATGTACGCCCAGTATCCTGGATGATCCGTCTGAATCACAAAACGTCCACCCGACACCAGTGATCGGTGAACCAGCGATAGAAAATCGGGCGTGATCAACCGGAGGCCCACCTGGTCTTTGCGATAATACGGCTGAGGATGGTAGCAGTGAATCTCGGTGACGCTGCCAGCGTCCACATGATTCGCCAGAAGTTCCCGCCCGCCAATGACGGCCCAGCGAGTATTCGCGAGCCCTCGCTGATTGCCTCGCCGCGTCGCATACCGAATAACGACAGGAAGAATATCGACTCCCAGAAAATCATACTCCGGATGAGCAATCGCGCTGGTGAGCATCGACCGGCCATTGCCACACCCGATATCGATCACCACCGGAGCCACTCGCCCGAACAATTCCGCCCACGCGATCTTCCCCTCCGGCACCTTCTTCAGCGCAGTCCGAGCCCACAACTCCTGCGGCTGAATCACCCCAGGAATCGGCACCCCAAACTCCTCTTCCACCGAACCAGCAATAGGTTCAAACGCCGCCATGTTCAAGACTATCTGCAAGAAGTAAAACGCCGACGGCACACGAGGGTGCATCCATCGCGATCGATCCTCTGTGCCGGAGCCTCGGAATCACGTCAGGTCGACAGAGACATTTTCAGTTGTACCAGAGGACAATCTCGGTACGCAAACTGGCGGGAGTCGACTGTTGGGAAGCACTTCCGTACCTTCGGCATTCCTTCCCCACGAGCGACAATCCCGCGATTGAGGCAGCTCGCCAACTGTGACACCGTGTTCCCTCGGCATATCTCCCCCAAATTCACTGCATTGCAAAGGCGATAACGTCGCGCACCGCTTTCCTTAATGGAACCACAACTTCGGTTCTTTCGGCAGAATCCTCAGCCATCACGATTGGATTGCTCGGCAAAATCGACACGGCCGAAGTTACTGGAACTGTGCTCATTGATCTGCCTTTCCGCCGGTGCACGTCCAAATGAAACGCTGGTTCCTGATCCTGTTCACTTTCGCGCTGATCGCAGCGGCAAAATCAGCCGCAGCGCAAGACACGCCGGATCCGTGGCTCACACGTTTCTCCGCGCGCCATGTCGCGGGAGGAGGCGTGGGACATACAAGTGGCTTCAGTTCGCTCGACTGGTTCCTTCCACTTTCTGCGGAATCTGATGCCACGATGTGGTTCGGGGACTTCCGTGGCCTGATGTTCAATGACGGCGAATTTGGGAGCAACGCAGGCAGCGGATATCGCTGGTTCGTCGACGATCAGAATCGCATCTATGGGGTCAACGGTTACTGGGACACGCGAAACAGCAATACGCTGCTGTATAACCAGGCCGGAATTGGTGTGGAGTCACTAGGTGAGTTCGTGGACTTTCGAGCAAACGGCTACACACCTGCGGTGAATGACACGTATCAGCAGGGGGATGTGTTCTTCGTTGGCAACGGTCTGATGCTGCCGTCGACCGCGGCGCTCTCCGGGCTGGATGCTGAAATGGGCCTCAATATTCCACGCTTCTATCAGGTTGCGACCAGTTTGTTCGGAGGTGGCTACTTTTACGATTCCAGCTATACCATTGCAGCTGCCGGGTGGCGTGTTCGAGCGGAAGCGACGTGGCGTGACAACGTCGTCGTCGGCGTCTCATTTCAGGATGATGAACTGTTCGGCCAGACAGTGAATGGTGTGGTCGAACTGCGCTACACGGTCCTCCACCGGACATCACTGGCTCGACGGTCTATGCGACACAAGTTCCGTGATCGCGATGGAGTCGGCGACGGCACGACGATTCAGCACCGCCTCGCCGATCCGGTGTATCGTCGTCAAAACATCGTTACGAAGGATGACACCGTGCGAATGACGAGGCCAGGCGGAGCTTCGCTCGATTTCCTTCATGTGGTCCCCGGCGGTACCGGGACTGGTACCTTCGAAGACCCTTACGGAACGATTACCGCCGCGATGGCCGATCCGCTGGCCCCAACGGCCGTGATCTACACGCCCTATGGAGGTACCTTCACCGAAAACGTCACGATGACACCGGGTTCAACCCTGCTATCCAACGGTCCCGCTCAGTCGGTGACCACAGCATCTGGGGCGACTCAATTGCCATTCTCCGGTGCCAGCACACTGACTTCACTGTCGCCCACAATTGTGGGTGACGTGACGCTGGCGAGCATCACCGAACTGAACGGGTTCAACATCCAGGGCGGAGTGATCGGGACGAACGTTCTGGGAGTTTCGCTCGCGAATAACCGCATCACATCATCTCCGGGCGATGCCATTCACCTGACATCCTCCGCTGGTGTCAGCATGAATAATCTGCTGATCACGAACGCGTCTCAGCGAGGGATCCGGCTGGATGATTCAACCGTAAGTCTCTCCTCGGTGACTATTGAAAACTCGGGAGATACCGCACTCGAAATCAACACGTCAGCCACTGGCGGGATTGTCTCCGCATCCGGACTCCAAATTACGAATACCGTGGGAAGCATCCAGGGCATCGATGTGAACGTCAATGGGGCCGGCAATCTGCTGTTTGGACTTTCCCCCATCCCGGGGACCACAACGGCTGCAAACTCCATCAGCGTCCAGCAGGATGCCGTCAACGTTTCAACCAGCCCCGGGTCAACCGGCAACGCGGTCATTCTGCTCAACACAACGACAGTTTCTTCGACTTCCGGCTCCGGGATCGTTGTCGACGGCAGCGCCGGGGCTGGAACAGTGTGGGTGAGCGGATTTGCCGCCAACTCAATCACGAATGCCGCAACCGGAGGTGTCGTGTTCAACGACGTCACGTTCGACACCAACCCTTTGACGCCGGCCATCGACAGTGTGACCGCCGGCCTGCTCACCGTTGGCAGCACGACAACCGCTGTGACAGGTCCTGGTGTCTCGATCGAGAATTCCACAGGTGACCTGAATCTCGGTTTGGTAAGGATCTTCAACAACAATGGCCCCGGTCTGTCGGTTGCATCCTCTCCGAGCCTGACGGTCAGAAGCACAAGTGTTAGCTCGATACAAACTGAGTCCGGTGCAGTCCTCGACCTGAGCAACACCAACACTGCCTTGAATTTCCTGTCGCTGACGTCAAACAACAGTCCCGGTGCGAATCACGGCATTCATCTGGACAATTCGACGGGAACCATCAACAGCACCACGACGACCATTGTCGACTCACAGGCTCCCGCAGCGATTCTGATCGAGAATGTTCCGGGCGCGCCTGACTCGCTGGTACCACAATTCGGAACCCTCCGAATCGAAAGCCTGTTCGACAACACCGAAGCAACCAACATCAGCCTGCCCGGAGTGACCACAGGCATCCGTCAGCCAATCTACACGGGCACACCGACGATTCTGTTTCCGTAATTTCCATCTCTCGTCACTCTTCGACAATTCCGCACCAACTTCCGGCAATCCGGGTCATTTGGTGTCATTTTCTGTCACTTGGGGCAGTTTGGGTGATAACCAAATTCGACTGTCGCAAAGGCCCGAAACGGGGCCAGAAATCAACAAAAAAGCCTCATTCGCTGCAAAAACGAATGAGGCTTCGAAGGGGTGGCTAACCGGGTTCGAACCGGCGACTTCCAGAACCACAATCTGGCGCTCTAACCAACTGAGCTATAGCCACCAACACGAGCGGAATCGTATCGTGAGTCAGATTCCGGTTCAAGCGGTTGTCGTCTGATTCGAGACACGAGAAAATTCGGACGGTTCGCTGTTCGTTACGATGCTTACGACCTGAAAAAGTGCTGCAAATTGCCGTTTTGCGAGGTGGTGGCGGGTTCAGGTGATTCGGCGAGCGGCTGGTGTCAGCCGGCCCGGTAGGTTTTGGTGCGACGCTGGAGTGAAAGCCAAAGTCGCGTACCGGGAAGCTGATGCGTCCGGCGCCGCGGCACATGGAACGCGGACCTCTCCCGAGCTTGCTGGCGCTCGCTGGGGAACTGCCTATGGTAGGTTTGGAGTGTTGGTGTTGGTGCGGTTCGATAATGGCAGGACCGGGAATCTCACACGTCCGGCTCGCCCTATTTTCTGTCACTCATTTTTTGTCCGATCATTGTACTCGTTGTGACGGTGTTAGTCTTACTTGGTGCACACTTGGGCTTCCGGCGCCTGCGGCACACGCACTTCGTGCGTGCTACCCGTTGGTTGTGGTCGAGTTACACGACTAGCAGTGACGGGTAGCTGACGCATACCGAGCGCCGGGCCAAAGGGAGCGCGGCCCTCTCCCGAGCTTGCTGGCGCTCGCTCGACCTCTCCCTAACTGCGTTTGGGAGAGGGGGGTTTGATGCGCTTCGAAAATCGCAGTACCGGGAAGCTGACGCGTCCCGCTCGCCGGGGCAAAGGGAGCGCGGCCCTCTCCCGAGCTTGCTGGCGCTCGCTCGACCTCTCCCTAACTTCGTTTGGGAGAGGGGGGTTGATGCGCTTCGATAATCGCAGTACCGGGAAGCTGACGCGTCCCGCTCGCCGGGGCAGTAGGGGTGCTCTACGGGGCTTTGGTTCGGTGCTGCACGGAAAGAAGCCGAGTGTCATAGTCGGGGCTGAGGGTGCCCATGAGGCGGTCCCAGAACAGGAAGTACAGGCCGAAGTTCCAGTGTCCGTTTTCGTGATGCATCACGTGGCCGGTTGGGGTCATCCACAGTCGACCGGGAAAGCCACGAGTCATCCATGGGCGTGTGTATTCAAACCCGGCATGGTTCACGACGTTCCACGTCATCATCCAGATCAGAAAGAACAGGAACGCAAAGAGATGCATCGGGATCGTGATCAGCAACAACGGAAAGATCAACGCCTGGATGAACGCCTCGAGCGGAGAGAATGAATACGACGTCCACGGTGTCGGGTTCGTCGATTCATGATGAACACGGTGCACGGCTCGCAGGATTCTGAAGGCGTGAAGCAGCCGATGAGTCCAGTAGAACCAGGTGTCGTGAATCAGAATCGCCACGACGATACTCGTCCAGAACCACAGCCATGAATACTGGTGGATGTCCAGATAGAACTGAGTGTACTCTGCAGAAACGAGCCACACGGTCTGAACGCCGACGACTGCGTAGACAACAATCGTAACCGCCGAATTCTGAACTTCGCTCATCACGGCCGCTCTTGCCGGCAGCCCTGGAATGACCTTGCGATGAATCAGTCTGTTCAGGAACACATCGTACAGCAGGATCCAGGCGATCCCGGCGAACATGATGTAACGAAGGAGATTGTCGAACAGCAGGCGCAGGATCCAGAGTGGCAGGTCCGGCCATAGCTGGAATGTCTGGCCATTCATTTAGAATCTCCTGCCACGAATGGAACCAATGGGGAACCAGGAACGCGCTGATTCGCGGCCCTCCCCCGAGCTTGCTGGCGCTCGCTCGCCCCCTCCCGGACTTTGTCCAGGAGGGGAGGATTGATGGGACAAACAAACCACCAACGAACAAACCAAGTACCAACCAACGCCCCGATTCGCCCCGATCCAGCCTGTGCCATACAAAACTGCGGGAATGTATGCCGACCGTTGCTTCCGAGGGTAGCCGCAGAGTCTTCGTTTTTGATACTTCACGCCTGCAAAAGGAAGCACCATCGTTTCGGGAAGCGATGCAACGGCTTTCCGAATGACTCAACCGTCCGCAGGACCTGGCGATGATCCAGCAACATACCATCACCATTCGAGTTCGTTACAGTGAAACGGACGCGATGGGATTCCTCCATCATTCCAATTATCTCAGCTACTTCGAAGTCGGCCGGACCGAGCTGTTTCGTGAACAGGGCGGGAACTATCGCCGCATGGAAGAGCTGGGTCTGTTCTTCGTCGTGGCCAGAATCGAAGTCAAGTATCGTCGCCCGGCTCGATATGATGATGTGCTGACCCTTCAGACTTCGATCGCTCGAGTCACTCCGGCAAAGCTGGAACACGACTACCGGCTGACTCGAGGAGACGAAGTGCTCGCGGAAGCTCACAGTGTGCTCGCCTGCGTGAATCGATCAGGTGAACTGCAGAGGATCCCCGAAGATTTGGTCGGACTGACATCCGAATCCTGATCCTC
>JAEUII010000123.1 GCA_016795145.1 Planctomycetaceae bacterium | reverse complement strand
TTATTGCGGCTGTGTTGGGATTGCGGCGTGCGCACTTGGGCTTCCGGCGCCTGCGGCACACGCACTGCGTACGTGCTACCCGGTGGCGCTGGGGACGCGGTAGTGCAGAGGCCGTTTTCCACCGGGGTGAACCCGGTGGGGGAAGAGTTCTTTTTTGCTGAAGGACTGACGCAGGCGGCTTGCCTTATTCCTTGTCGCTCGTCTTCTTTGAATGCTCTTTGAAGAATTTGACGATCATCCCGGGAGCGTCGGCGGGGAATTTATGGCCCTGGTTTGTGATGTAGGTGACGACTGGTGTGCCGATTTCTGAGGGATAGAGTGTGGCCTTCTCATTCCACGGTTTGCCTTCGCCGCACTTCTGGTCTTTGCGCAACGATTCAATCATCATCGACTGCCAGGCGTACCGCACAAGCGGGTCGTTTTCTCCGGCGATGTGAAAGACTGGCAGCGGCTTCAGGGTTCCTCGCAGTTTCAAAGCGGCTGATCCGGATGGAGCCATTGCGGCGAACACATCGGGGCGAGCGGACCAGAGGAGATACGTGAAGCCACCGCCATTTGAATGGCCGGTGGAATAGATGCGAGTTTCATCGACTCGGTAATCCTCCTTGAGTGATTTCAGTACAGCATCGAAGAAATGGAGGTCGCGGTCATTCTGGTCACCGACAGCCTTCTGCCAGCCGGGCTTCTTGCCTTCCGGATCCGTCAATTGTCCGGGTGTATTTAGTCCCTGCATGTAGACGACGATGGCTTCTGGCCACTCGGCATGAATCTGAAACGACCGAGACGCCTGACGCATGTTCCCGCCGTGTCCATGAAAGGCAAACACGAGCGGGACAGGCTTTTCTTTGGCCCCGTCGGGAATCGAAATTAGAGCCTCCCGAGAGACTCCGTCAACCTGCCATTCGCGCCGAACCGGCTCGGCACCGTGGAGCGTGCGGACGCTGCTGGTCACTACGAGGAAGGCCAGTGCGAGGTTCAGGAAGAAGGTGCGAGACACTCTCATGAGAATACCCTGTCGCGGTTTCGGAATTGGTTGTGGCGAAAATGAATCACACGGCAAGCGGGATTTTCTGGGAAGGATTCTTTTGCGGAACGGCTCAAGCCGTTCGGTGAATTCACGATGCAGACTTCACCGGAGGGCTCGCGCGGCTTGCGCCATTCCGCTACATTTTCTCTGTTACTTCTCAGGAACGATGCCCTGTGTCAGAGTTTACAAACATTCGTGACGCAGAATGAGGTTTTCAGTGAGTTCGATTCTTGGGAAGGAGTGCGAACGAATGGAGTCGCGGGTTGCGGTTTTCGGTAGGTCGTGACTGCCGCCGGGCAACCTCTGTCGCCATGAACTCGATCACGTAGCGATGCTGTTTCCACGACATGCTTTGAAGATCATGGCAAGTTTTGGGGTCGCTGGTCGCGGCGGGGCCGCGAAGTGCCGCCCGGCAGGCGTCACCTACCTGGGCGTCGCCTGGTTTTCAGTGGGGTGGCTCAATGGTTTTGACACGATGGCCCAACGTCCGTCCTTGATCGACGCGAAGGCCAGAGCACCAGCGGGGCAGGCGTCGATGCAGCCGCCGCATCCGATACAGACAGTTTCCATGCCAAAAGCGACCTCGATCGGTTTGCGGTCTCGATGAGCATAGCTGGCGACATCGATCCCCATCGGGCACGCTTCCGTGCAAAGATTCAGGCCTCGGCATTTTTCATTGGGCACAACCGCAAAGCGTCCTCGCGTCAGAAACCCAAACCATTGCATCCCCTTCGCCATCGGGCAACCGTAACGACACCAGATTCGAGTACCCAGAATGGGATACGCCCCGAGTCCAACGATGGACCCAAACAGAAAGTCGATCAGAAAATCCTGAGACGACTGAAGCGCAAAGATAAATGATGGTGCGGTCAGAATCTTTAGTCCGTCGAGGAACAGCATGATTCCGAAGAAGACTGCAAAGGCCAGCACCCAGCTTTGAATGACTTCCAGGCGTTTTGCTGTTTCACCTCGAGGCGTATGAAGCCGGACCCAGCGACTTCCCCAGGGTAGGACGCCCACGGCTTCAGCCAGATTTCCGCAGGAGCAGAACCAGCTGCAGTAACGCTTGCCAAAGAACCAGACCGCGACTGGGATAACAAGGAACATGTAAACCGCCAGCCCGATGCTCTGGAACGCCGGATAGACGTACACATGGGCGGCTTTGGTGCTGAGTCTGCCTGGATCATTGAAGAAGCCGCCCTGCTGTCGAAGTGCGGGTAGGACAAACGGAATCAGATAAAAGGCAATTGTTTGAGACAGCAGAATCGAAAGGAACTTCGCCTTCTGGTAACTCGACAAAGGCCCCTTTTTTCGGCTTCGCTGGTAGCTGTTTCGATTTCCAATCAGCACCCAGAGACAGGTTCCCGCAACGAGCAGCGTATACACGGTCGCATACCAAAACCCGGGACTCTTGCCGAACACATGAAAGCACTGAAGGCTGGTTCCTTCGGCAACGAACCAGTACGGGTACTTGTAGATGCAGTAGAATCCAAGGATGGCAGGGTAGAAGATGATCAGGAACGCGAGTTCAGCGGGTGACCGTTTCTCCTTGTCTTTCTGCGACATGCTCCTGGCAAACCTTCTGATGAGACAATGCCGCGAAATCGGAAGTCGCGACACGCGGGCGTTTCTGACTGGCTGAGTTTAGCAGCCAGAGAACATCTGGCATCGGCTTTACTGGGTTTCCTCTCCGAATTTCAACGAGGGGCGAAGCTGCAGGTCCCATTGAAGCCTGCCTGCTCGCTGCCAAAGCGTTGCTCCCGTAGTTCGCTTGCCTGTCGCAAAGCCGGACAATGCACTTCATAATCCCGTGTGAGGATGTTCGCCATCTGGTTTATCCCTCATCGTTGCCTTGACAGAACCACGGCTGAACTTTGCTATACCCTTGTCTTCCAGATTCGCCGAATCAGTATTCGTAACGAAGCTCGTTCGGTCCCACCAGGTGCCTTTCAAAAAGACTTCTCATGGCCATTTCCATCGCAATGGTCGCGCTGGGCGCGAATTCCAAAGTTTCGGGTTCGTCGATTCCAAAAGCGTGGGCAAAACGATGGCCAAAGGGTGTTCAACTCACAGACGGCGAGAAGAAGGACCACTCGCTTTCATTCCGTGCTGATGACGTTCATGTCATCTTCGGCCTGATGGGAGCGCCGATTCCGTGGTCGGACATCGAACCGCTCTGTACTCACGCTCCGTTTTGGCCGGAAGCTGCATCAGAGATGAAGCAGCATGCTCGACACGTCATCGTCACCGTGATGAGCGAAGGCGATCGAGTCAGCATGATGAAGATCATGACTCAGGCGACAATCGCACTGATTGATGCGTGCGAAGGAGTCGTTGGAGTTTACTGGTGCAACTCATCTCTCATGTTTCCACCTGATGACTTCGCGGAGATCGCGTGCGAGTTTATCCCCGGCGGTATGCCGCTTCCAATCTGGGTGAATTTCTGTGTGTCACAGACATCGGATGGAGCGAGTGCTGGATTCACCAAAGGACTTGGTGCCTTCGATTTGATGGAGCTGGAAGCGACGAAGTCTCCCGAGCCCGCTGAAGAACTGCGAAACCGATTTCTGGGTCTGGCAGATTATCTGATCACGAACGGGCCGGTGATCAAGGACGGCGACACGGTTGGTGAAGACGCGAACGAGAAGATCAAGGTGACCTATGAGTCATCGGCCTTTGGAGCGGAAGGACGCGTGATGCGTCTCACCTATGACGGAACTTCGTCTGGGTCGTTGAAGATGACGACCTACGGTTACATTCACGCAATGGCGACATTGATCTGCACCGTCGGATTCGGCTATTTGCTGTACACCAGGTTGCCGCTGTTGCAGGGGAGTTTTCTGCGGCACTTCCTGTACGTACCGATGACATTGATCTTTGGATTTGTCCTGCTGCTTGCGTCCGACAAGTTTCTGGAAACGAAGTTTGGCTGGCAGGTCTTTGAGAAGCGAGAATCCTGAGGCGTTCTGCAGAGCCTCAACTGGAAGCAACCTGCGTCCGGGCGGATTCTGGTTTTGTCGGTATTCGTTTTGGTCACTTGATTGCGATTCAGGCCTGACAGGCCGTCACACTCCCTGCCGGTGTGCGTAAGCCACCGGACACGAAGCGCAAGTCAGTCTACAAGGCCCGAAGGGTTGACACATTGACGCGATCAGGTCAACCGGTTGTGTCGGCCTTTCAGGCCTTTACAGTTCAGAGTTCTGCAGACCGGGGCCTTCGACCCCGGCAGGGGATCTGTCGGCCCTGCCGGGCCTGAATCGCAGATACGCTATTCTTCTGAGCTTCAATTGTCCTCCAATGACCAAGAGAACATTCCCCTGACGCCCAACGATTTTGCAATCCGCCCCCTGCGATCAAAAGAGAGTTTTCTGCTGGCGACTTGCGGTGCTTTGGATTTCGCCAGGCCACTTGGGCATCTCCGGCAGTTCCGGGAAGTGGCTCCTGATTGCATGGTGCATTCGTCGAGCAAACTCGGGGGCGAATTGATCGTCCGGGGCGTGAGTGAACAGGAAGGGCTCAAGTCCCTGACGCAGCCAATCGGCAATGATCGGTGCCCATTCTTCGATCCAGCGCTGAGTTTCATCGAGCTGATTTCGGCCCACGATTCGCAGGAAAGGATGTTGGGAAGTGACTGTTGTTCGAATTGGCGTTCGCGGCTTCCTTGCCTGAGAAACTTCCTCCACGGCATCGGAGGGCGGCTTCGAGAACAGGCAGCGACTGTCGAAGATCACCTTGTCCATTCGCAGGTACTTCAGCAGACCATCCAGCCATTCTTCGTTCTTCGCGGAGTCGTACCAGTCTTGGTGTCGGACTTCGACCGCCCATGGAAGATGCGCCGGCAGTGCGGTCAGAAAGTGCTGAAGTGACTCCTTTTCGGCGGGAGAAAAATCCGGCGGCAGTTGCAGGAACGACGGTCCAAGAACTTTGTGGGCCTCAAGAACATGACACACATCAATAAATGCCGCCAGTTCTTTCTGAGCATTCTTCAGGCGGCAATCGTGCGAAATGCTGCGAGGAACTTTCAGGGCGAAGCGGAACCCGGACTGAACTGAGTCAGCCCATCGTTTTGCGGTCTCCAGGGAAGGAAGTGCATAGAACGTGCTGTTTCCTTCGACGGTCTGAAAGACGGACGAATACTGTCCAAGCCAGTCGGCGCGAGGAGCCTTTGCGGTAAACAATGACCCCTTCCAGTGTTCACAGGCCCAGACGGGACATCCGAGGAACAGTCGTGGCGGTTTGAACGCTGGCCGATGTTGATCCGACATATTGCCCTATGGATGTCCGATCGAATGGACTTCGACTTTGAGTTTGGATGCAGGCCCCGAAGCGGATTGTCGCTCACCGGAAGCATTGAGCAGATCAGAGCTGGTGATCAGAGGAAGATTGGGAGACGACCGCGATTCCAGCGGCGGTTCAGGCTCAATGCGTCGCTCGGGAACTCGTAGAGGAATCCGAACGCTGAACAGGCTGCCTCGACCAAATTCGCTGATGAGTGAGACGTCGCCGCCAAGGAGTCGGGACAGTTCACGGACAATCGAAAGACCGAGCCCTGTGCCTTCGTATTCGCGCTTTGTGTGATCACGTCCGCCAGGAGCGGTAGTTCCCTGACGGAACTTTTCAAAGATGTGTTCCTGTTCCTGGAGCGGGATTCCGATGCCGGTGTCTTCGACGCTGAAGCTGACGCTGTCTGAATCCAGCTGTTTCGAAGCGACTCGGACGCGTCCACCTTCCGGAGTAAACTTGATCGCATTCGACAGCAGGTTCGTGACGATTTGTGAGAGCTTGCTGCGATCCTGATAGAGCAATGGCAGCGGCTGCGGAGGCGATTCGATTCGCAGGTCGATGTTCTTGCGATCGGCGAGTGGCATGATCTGTTGAACCTGGACTTCCAGGATTTCTGCAAGATCGACGTTGTCCGGACGCAGCTCCATCTTTCCGGATTCGATCTTCGCCAGATCCAGCAGGTCATTGATTTGAACCATCAGGGACTGGCCGGACGTCTGGATGTTGTGCACGTAACGCTTCTGACGCTCGTCGAGGTTTGCCGCTGTCTGAAGGATGTCGCTGAAACCCAGGATGCTGTTCAGTGGCGTCCGCAGTTCGTGACTGATGGTCGCCAGAAAATCATCCTTCAGTCGGTTGTTGTTGAACAGCTCCATATTGGCCTGAGCAAGCTGGTCAACTTTCCCGTCCAGGCTTTCATTCAGCGTACGCAGTTCGTCGTTAACGGTCATCATGTGTCGGAGCATCCGATTGAACGCGTGGCTCAGTTCTTCAAACTCGTCGCCCGTGCTGATGTCGGCTCGCAGGTTCAGGTTGCCTCGAGCGATTTCGTCACTGACATCCTTCAGGTGCAAAACGGGTTTCACAATGATGTAGCGAACGATTGCGTAGGCCGCGAGCATTGCGAGGAAAGACGTCACGATACCGGTTGCCAGCAGAACGGCTCGATTTCGTGCCAGCTGAGCATCGGCGCTTTCAAGGGAAAGCTCCATCCTCGCGATCCCTCGCAGTGGAAACTGACGTCGGTTCACTTCTTCAGCTTCCGGTGTTGCCGCAGGCTCGTTTGTGTCGCCTGCCTCAGCGACCGTTGAGCCTTCAGCTTCCTTCTTCTGTTTTTCCAGACGTTCTTTTTCGGCCTCTGCCCGCAGCAGGATGTCGATCTCAGCTTCATCCGCAATCTTGCCATTGTCGAGGTGACAGACTCGGCACGCCGTTTCAATACGAAGAGCGGTGTAGTAAAGCAGAGTGCGGGAACCGTCTTCTTCCTCACGAATCATCCACGACTCATCTTCGGTTCCTTCAGGTTCGAGGAACTTCTGCCGTGCATCAAAGTCCTGATTGTTGGCGGGGATAACATTCGCGTCTGTGATCGACCACTTGAAGCGATCTGACGCCGATGGAAGGGAGTCCAGAGTCCTACGCAACTGTTCCATATAGGGAATTCGGAGGTCTGCTTTTTCTGCAGCAGGCTCGGAAGTCTTTTGATCTGCGACAGCAGTCGTTGAGTCCGCAGGAGCAGGCGTATTTGGAACTGAGTCAGCGCTGTCCTGGTTTTCAGAAGCGACCGAAGGAGTTTCATTCGAAGCCGCTGGCGGAGACGCAGGAGAAGACTGATCGGCAGGAGGAGCGACGGGAGACGACGTTCCAAGCAGCCGCTTTCGTTCCGACCGTTCGAGGAACTTCGCGTAGTGTCTCTGCTGCAACAGACGAGTCACCATCGTGCGCGCAGAAATGAGCTGCTGGTATTCGACCAGTCTGCGTGTGCGTGACGCGTACCACCAAAAGCTGGCCGTGATCAAAAAAAGCAGCGCGATCCCGAACAGGAAGCGACACTTCCGTTCCAGACTGGTTTCACCGATCAGCTTTTTCAGTGCCCGGTAGGAGATCACGCCCTGATCCTTCGAGGAGTGAGAAGACTGGTCGTATCATCATCAGAAGTGTTCGCCGCTGCAATCGGCGGGCGAATGGTCGCACGAATTTGCAATACAATCTCTTTCCTGGACAAGAGCGATGAACTTCAGCAGAGATTGCGACAACGGTCGTGGAAAAGCCGAAAAATGCAATCCTTCTGAGCCTTGTGAAACATGAGATGCTGGCAGTGACAGGTGAGCTTGCAAGGAAACGGCTGAGAATCCAGGATTGTGCGGCACTGGGCGTGATTAACCGTTGTGGCGGAATCCATGGCGTGTGAATTTTCCAGTACGGTGCATTTCAAAACGGCCCTCGACGGCACCTGTGGGCCAGCCGCACATTTGAGGATGTTCATGACTGTCATGCGATTCACTCCGAACCCCCGGCCGACGATCGGAGTGGAAATTGAACTGCAGCTGATCGACGCTCGCGAGCTTGGACTTTGCAGCTGCATTGATCAGGTGCTTGCCGCGCTGCCCAATGATCTTAAGGACTCCGTGAAGCAGGAGTTGATGCAGTGCTACATTGAAATCAACACTCGAATTTGTGACACAGTTCGGGAAGCCGGCGATGATCTGCGAATGAAGCTGGGGCAGCTTGAGAACGTTCTGAACCCGATGGGCATTCGAACGCTCTGGGCGGGTACTCATCCATTTTCTTCCTGGCGTCATCAGAAGATCACCGTGCATGAACGGTATCATCGTCTTGTGACCTTGATGGAAGATGTGGTTCGGCGACTGGTGACGTTTGGGCTTCACGTTCACATCGGAGTTGACTCCGGTGACAAGGCGGTCATGGTGTGTGACCGAATGCTTCACTACCTTCCGTTGTTGCTGGCGTTGTCTGCGAACTCACCGTTTTGGGAAGGTCGAAGCACCGGGCTTCAGTCAAATCGTTCCAAGATCATGGAAGGCCTGCCAACGGCCGGGCTTCCGTATCAAATGCGAAACTGGAGTGAGTACGTTTGGCTGGTGAAGCACCTGATGGCCACCGGCTTCATCAATTCCATTCGAGAAATCTGGTGGGACATTCGACCTCACCACCACTTCGGAACGATCGAAGTTCGCGTCTGCGACGTTCCACCAAGTCTCGACCACGTACTTGCACTGACCGCACTGATCCAGTGTCTTGTCCACACGATCTCCAATGACATAGATGAAGGAACGTTCCTTCCGGAATACCACCCGATGATGGTTGAACAGAACAAGTGGCGAGCCACGCGGTATGGAGCGGACGCATCTCTTGTCAGTTATCGCGATTTTCAGCAGCGATCTGTGCCACAGCTTGTTGATGAACTGATCAAGCGGCTGTCGCCGACAGCGACTGAACTTCAGTGTCTGGCGGAACTCGAATCGCTCGCCAACATTCCGCAGAACAGCGGAGCACGGCGGCAGAACGAGATCTATGAAGCGACGGGCAGTCGTCGCAAGGTGGTCGAGAAGATCCTGGAAACGCCCGCCTGGTAGGAATTGCCTTGACGGGCGTGGTCAGTCGCGGGAACGCCGGCCAGCAGGCACGATGCTCTGTGAGAAGCTTGCAGCATTCGATTCTGTCTCACGTGAAAAATCTGGCCGAAAGTCTAGACTCCCGTGACGAGAGCGAGTGATCTGCCTCCACAGGCAAATCAGGGGCCCGGTGTCTCCGGCGTGCCGTCGTGCGATCTATTGAGCATGCCAACTGTGTGAGCAGAGAGTTTTCAAAGGGCTAAGCATCCCTCCGCGCGGACGGAGAGGGGGCTTGGGTCAAAAGTTGTCCAAGAAGTCTGTTGGGAAAACGCCAGGATGCTGGAACGTCGTGAACTGTTTCCGAACGTCATTGAACTCAATTACCAGGCACGTCGTCGCCTCGGCTGCTGCGTGTACCTTGTGTATTCCGGCAGTGACTGACTGCTGATGGACATCGGCTATGAGGACACGGTCGACGAACTGATTGAGTTGATTCGGCAGCTCGACTTTCCTTTGGCCAGCTGCAGATATCTCATTGCGACTCATGCCGACGCGGATCATGTTCAGGGGTTTGAGCGAGCACGGCAGTTGCTTCCGAATGCGAAGCTTCTTGCTCACCCCCACGCGCGAACGATTCTGGAAACGAATGATCGGATTGCTGCATTTGCGGAGATTCCGGCCCAGGAGATTTCAATTGACCTGCCGAAGTTGACCATCGACCAGGATGTGAATGAGGGTGACATTCTGCAGCTGGGTGATCTGAAGATCGAGGTTTGGCACACACCGGGACATGCCGTCGGCCAGCTTTCCTTCCGCCTTGGCAAGCTTCTGTTTTCAGGCGACAACATTTTCCGCGATAGTTGCGTCGGAAGTATTGATGCTCATCACGGATCTGACCTGCCAGCGTTCATTGATTCGCTGAAGCGGATTCAGAGCAGTGGTGTGGAATGGCTGCTGCCCAGTCACGGCCCGGCATTTCGTAATGACCGGAAGCTGCTGCAGTCGGCGATCGATCGACTGGACAAATATCAGCACATGGCTGACTTCGGGACCTGCGCTGTTGACTGGCCTCTCCTGGACGAATGGGAGCAGGAACTGGCTCGCGGGATTCATCCGGCCGGGTAGTTTTCCTGTTCCTGTTTCAGAACACGGCTGTCGTTCTATCTCGCAACATGGTGCTGCTGAGCATCATCGGCGTTGTCAACAGAAGACGCACAATAGGTACCACCGGTTGCCCGGCTGCAACATTTGTTGCAAAGAATTTGGCCAGCGCGGGCCATGGCAAACCGGGAGGTTCGGGAAGATTTGAGCGTTTTTTCAGTGAATTCCGTGCCTGCGCGTAAGTGAAACGGTGCCGAGCATGGCTGTTTGACCGCCTTAGATTCCCGCCCTATAGTCGTTTTGAGCTTATGGGCTGGACATGAGCTTTGTTACTGTGACTATTGTGAAAACGCTGAACCACAGTCCGGATATCCCACAAATGGCAGTTCGAGGGAATGTGCCATCTGGAGGAGCCGGACTCCGCAACGGACTTCGTGGGCAGCATTCGGCATGACGCCACAACGAACGAACTGGCCTGAACGCCAGTTCCGGTCTGATGCCCTGCATCAGTCTGACCGAGGGGAACGTCATGCGGCCGATGCGATTCGTGCGAGTCTTTGCGCTGTTTCTTGCTGCTTTGATGGCAAGCTCAGCCGTCCATGTTCGGGCCGATGAACAGACTGTTGACGTTGATCAGTATCCCGATGCTGCTGCAGCTCTTGCCGCCGGTGAAACCTTTGAGAATGGTCGCCAGTGGGTCGAAGCAATCACGCTGTACGAAGCGTGCCTGAAGAAATTCCCGAAGGATGAATCACTCACATACGCTTTGCGTCGCACTCGAATTCACTTTGGTGTCGATCGCCGTTATGCCGACCGGAGCTTTGAAGAGAAGCTGCTGACGAAAGGTCGTGCAGAGGCTCTGAACCTGTTTGAAGACATTCTGACTCGGGTTCAGTACGAATATGTCGAGCCCGTCTCCGCCTCGCGCTTTGTGGCTCACGGAACAGAAAGCCTCTACATGGCTCTGCGAAATGAGCGATTCCTGGATCGTCATTTCCGAACGCGAAATGAAGCGGCCATTGACCGAGTCCGTCAGACGCTGATCAAGAGTTACTGGAACCGCAAAGTGGATGGGCGAATGGATGCCCGTGCAGTCGTGACCAGCGTTTGCGAACTTTGCCAGAAAGAGCTCGCGCTGCCAGGAACGGCTGTCGTGATGGAATATGTCTTTGGTGGCTGCAATGCTCTGGACGAATACAGCAACTTCCTGACCCCTGACCGTTACAACGACATGTTCGGCAGTATTCAGGGAGAGCTTGTTGGTATCGGCATTGAAATGAAGGGTGTCAAAGGCCGAGGCATGCATCTGGTGAATGTGCTGCTGGACAGCCCGGCAGAAGCCGGCGGGCTGAATCCGGACGACTACATCGTCGCAATTGATGGACGCGACTGCCGAGAACTGACGACCGACGATGCTGCTCGATTACTGCGAGGCACAGCGGGTTCCAAAGTGAGCCTGACCTACGAGACTCCTGAGGGCAAATCGTACACCGGTGATTTCGTTCGTCGACGCGTGACCATTCGCAGCATTACTCGAAAGATGATGCTCGATCAGGATCAGGGAATTGGCTA
Source organism: Planctomycetaceae bacterium (assembly GCA_016795145.1). Lineage (GTDB taxonomy): Bacteria > Planctomycetota > Planctomycetia > Planctomycetales > Planctomycetaceae > SXXK01. Next base: position 69,038 of record JAEUII010000123.1, on the reverse strand, counting down.
CATCCGAATGGAAGGCTTCCAGAACAACACCGTTGACGAACTAGATGAGGCTCTTCGAAGTCTGGAACGACAGGGGATGCGAGCACTGATTTGGGACCTTCGAGGAAACCCTGGCGGTTTGCTCGAAACCGCAGCAGCGGTCATCGAACGATTTATTGATCAGGGTGTTCTGGTCTCGACCAAAGGCCGGTCTCCTGAACAGAATCAGACGTTTCAGGCACACGGTGTGAATGTCAGAAATTACCCGCTGGTGCTGATTGTGGATGAGAACAGTGCCAGCGCCAGTGAGATCGTGGCGGGAGCCATCAAGGACCATCATCGGGGAACGATTGTTGGACGGAAGACTTACGGGAAGTGGTCTGTCCAAAGCATCATTCGACTTTCGGAAGACACCGCGCTGAAGCTGACGACGGCGAAGTTCTACTCGCCAGGTGATCACAATTACTCCGGGAAAGGTCTGGAGCCTGACGTCACGGTGCCAGAGCCTCAGGATGCTCAGGTGACGTTCTATCGCGATCGCACTTCCGATGAGATCAGTTCTGATCCGGACGTTGCTGAAGCACTGGAAGTCCTGCAGACTCGGCTGACTCGCAATTGATCCGCATGACTGACTTAGCCACGGCCTTCGCTTTTGACCTGACCGTTGTGTTTAGCGGGTTTCGCGACTTGCGGGGCTCGTGAAAACCGGTGGCCTGTGATACCCTGCAAACACGTTGCGGCGTCGTATCACTTGCTTTGCGGTTCAGTAATTGTCGAGGTTTAAGGTGGGCTCACCCCTGCTGCAGAATTGCGTTGGTTCTCGACCGGACACGCTCTTTGAAGATTTCTTTCCGGACGGGATCAGTGGCCTGGCCGTTGCAAGAGAAGCGAGAACCGTTGCCGCGGGGACTCGGAATGGCCGCTTGTGTCTGATGACGCAGACCGGGGATCGCATCAAAGAGTCGCTGAGTTTTCAGCAGCTGAGCCGGCTGGTGATGTGCGATAGTGGCGAACTTGGAGTTGCGGTGCTGGGCGAGAACTCACTGGCCCTGTTCGACAACAATCTAAAGACGCTGTGGCAGTCTTCTGTGACCGGACGAATTACGGCTCTCGCGATTTCGCCCTACGGTGGCCATCTCGCGTTCGCGACCGATTCCGCTCGCGTGCATGTTGTCACGAATGAAAAGAAGGAAGTTGCCACCATCGATACACGCAGGCCGATGGACTATGTGTCTTTCCTGACCGAAGAGCCTCATCTGATCGCCGCCGCCGAATTTGGACAGATGTGTCGATATGACCTGAAGGGGCGCGAGATCTGGACGGAGCATATTCACAATAACGTCGGCGACCTTTCGATTTCAGAAGGCGGCAAGCGTCTGTTCCTTGCGGCATTTAACCATGGCGTTCAGGTCTATGGTCTGGACGGGAATCAGCTTGGTTCGTACAGCATCGACGGGATTCCGTCTCGAGTTGTCTGTTCGGCGACGCGCGGTCGTGTAGCGACACTGACCCTGGAGAACCGAATCTTCCTGCTGAATTTCGAAGGCTCGATCCAGTGGGCCGTAGATATCTCCCAGGATCCTCCGGAACACATTGCCATGGGGCCGCTGGGCGATCGGCTTTTCGTGGCGACGGCGTCTGGATGTCTTTTTGCCGCTGGCTGGCCATAGTCGGCAATAGTGCGAGGGGGCCAGCCGCGTTCCGGCTGGTCTTCTACTCTGCAAATGTTCCTGGCGGCTTTGGGCCCGGAGACTGAACGTTTGCTTAGATCTATCAGCCGCAAAATGTGAGCTTCCGGGGCTGTGGGGCGGGGATTCCAGCGTATTGCTCGTTATGGTGTTAGTTGTTCCCGTTCGTTTCGTCTTTGAACCGGCAGAGCCGGAGATTTCCTGAAATCTGACTGATGTCAGGCGTCAGGTCCGACGCTGGAAAACTGCATGAACCGTCCACATTCTGGACAATCCTCGACCCCCGAAAGGGACGCTGAAATAGAGACTTACTACCGGGAGCATTCCCGGGAGTTGTGGGCTCTGTTTTATGCCATGTGCAGTGATCCGGAACGGGCGTATGACGCGGTTCAGGAGGCATTTCTTCGTCTGTACGATTATCGGGGTGAGCCAGTCCGGGATCTTCGGGCGTGGCTGCTTCGAGTCGGTCAGAACTGGCTTCGGGATGTTGCCAGGAAGAAGAGCAGCTCCTGTCGGTTACTTCCAGGTCTTGATGACATGACTGGAAGCGCTGACTCTGCTGAAGATCGAATGGCTCTGGAAGAGCGACAGATGCAAATTCGCGGTGCACTTCAGGAACTGAATGAAGATGACCGCAAGGTTCTGGTGATGAAGTATGCGATGGACTGGTCAGCGGCGCAGATGGCGACCGTGATGGACTGTAGTCCTGCCGCAATTGACATGAGACTTTCGCGGGCAAGACGCCGACTCGCTGAGATCTTAACGGAGCGAGGATTTGTTTATGAATGACGAACGAGACAACCGAATGTCACTGAACGAAGCTCAGCTGGAAGGCTTGCTCCGGGAGTTCTTCCGGAATGAAGTTCCTTCCGAATTGAACCGACCATTTGTCGCTCCGGCCCGGGCGAACACACCAACGCTGACAATTCTGTCAGACGCTCCGGCAGATACCCGTGGTCCGGCACGTCACCGTCGATCACCGATGGCAGTGATCTCGGCACTGGCAGCGATCGCAATGACAGCCGTAGTCGTGATGAACTGGGACCCAGCCGGATCGCATGTGCCGCAAACCAGCGAGCGTACTCCTGTGGTTGCTCCTGAAGAGAGACTGATGGACGTTTCCAAAGACGGCGGTGCAAAGAAGTCGACTCAGGTGGTCGGCGAAGATGGCGTTACTCTGGAAGAAACCGACGGCGTCGACCTGGCTCCACGCAAGTAGTCGCGATACCGGCCAGGCAAAGACCGAGCGCTTTGACCGAACGCTTTGACCGAAGCGAAGCAAAGAAACGAAACAGCACACAACAAAAAGCCCCGGTGATTTGGTCACCGGGGCTTTTGTGTTTGAATCGCGTTCAACCGATGCGATTATGGCAGTGGCTTGATGCTGATGTTTCGGAACGAAACAGCGTCGCCATGGCCGGCGAATCCGAAGAAGCCGGACTTGCGATCCTTACCCGGGTGCGGCGTGTTGCTCATGTATTCGGTCACGGTGGAAAGGTCACCGTTCAGGATCACATTGCCGTTCAGCTCGACCTTGATCTTGCTGCCGTCAACCGTGACTTCCTGGAAGTTCCAGGTACCAGCCTCACGCAGAAAACCACGCTTTGCCGGAATCATACCGTAGGCAGAACCGTGGTACTGTCGAGGGTCCAGTTTGGCATAGTTCGCATGTTCTGAATCCAGAACCTGCAGTTCGCACATGGCAGCGTAGGCCGGGTCGCCGGTGCCGTCCGTGCGGATTGCCAGTCCATTATTTCCGGATGGCGGCAGCTTGAACTCAAGGCGAACGACAAAGTTTGCATATTCGTCCTTCGTATGCAGGATCCCGCCTTTGCCTTCCTTGCAGCGAATGGCACCGTCGACGACTTCATAGTTATCAGAGGCACCGCCCCAGCCAGTCAGGTCTTTACCGTTGAATGCGGACTTGAAGCCGTCTGCAGCACTGCCAGCCAGAATTTGGTTTGCTTCTTCAGCCGGGATCTCTCGCAGGAAAATGTTCTTCCAGCGAATCTCACCGCCATGTGTCTGAAGACAGATAGGACCCTTTGCAAAGAGCGGATTGGCTCGATCGAAGTAGTTTTCCATGATGGCGTTGTCGACCACCAGCTGACCGTTTAGCCAGACGCTGGTGCGAGCACCGATCTGACGAATCTTGAAGCTGTTCCATTCACCAAACGCGTGATCCGCTTTGACGAATGGATCCTTACCAGCAGCGCCAGGGCTGTTGTTCCAAAGGCCACCGCTTCCCTTGTCGGCACCGAGGTTGAACTTTGCGGTTTCGGTGAAGTCCCAGATCTGAACCTGAGGATTTGCTTTCAGGTAAATTCCGCTGTCTGCCAGTGGAACCGTCTTGTAGTCGATCATCAGTTCGTAGTCAGTGTATTCCTCGTCAGTGACGAGGTACGCACCGTGCCCATCATTGACCAGTTCTTCGTTTTCGACCGACCAGTGCTTCTTGGCATCTTCGGTCCATTCCGCGATCTTCTGATCCCGCATTTCTTTGGGCATCTTGGCGAGGTCACGGGGATCAAAGTGCGGCATACCATGCCAGCCGGTCAGATCTTTGCCGTTGAAAATGGCTCGAAAGCCTTCCGGCGGAGCGGCCATACCGGTTGCTGAGAATGCTGCAGCTACCACTGCGGCAGCGGTCAGCATGATTGATTGCAGACGCATAGAGAATCTCCAGGAGGGATGCAGAGGGGGGAAGTGGCCGATGCGAAATCTCCTGTTCGCATCAACAGTCGAGCACCTCGAACCAGGGAGTTCAAGATGCAATTCGGACCGGAGAGTAGCGAAATTTCCCGTCTGGGAAAACGAACCTGCGGCCCGCTTTACATTCCGAGAACAATTCGTTCCGTTCCCTCGGACTTGTTGAACAGCTCAGGGAACATGCAACCCTTCTGCACCGTCGGTTCGGCTGGCCGAAACTCAGCCGGAACAACTCGCCAAATCGTCCCTTGGAACCAGACATTACAGGTCGCTGGTGAGCGGCAAATCTCGAATGAACAGAATGTCTCCGAGCGGGGTGGTGCTCACGTTTGACTCCAGCATCAATTCGGCTGGCATCGGCATAAATGCCAGGAAGCGAATCTTCCCTGGTGGGAGTGACCAGGCTTTCAGATCCACGACGCCTGTGCTTGTCAGGCTTCGCTGAAGCATACGGCGAAGAGATTCATCACGAAACTGGAGTTTGGCGTCACTGAATCGAACCGGCCGTTGATAAGCCGGCACAGTAAAGTCTTCTTCCGGCGATTCAGTCGCAACAAAGTTTCGAAGAGTTTGCTGTTGTTGAAGCAGATTCAAAGTGCGATCTGCTGAATTGAAAGCGACGGCAAAAATGCGGTTGCCGTAAATCGCGTAACACAAAACACCATCACTTGGAAATTTCTCATTGCAGGTTAACTGCAAGGCTGTCAGGTCGGACGCCGTGGCCGAGAAGGATTTGACTTTAATCTCCCAGTCGGGTGTTTCCAATCTTCGCCGACTGATGACTGGCTGACTGCTGAATGGCGGCATCAGACTGTCGAAAGTTGCGGTGTCCCCATGCGTCGAAGTCGAGTCTGTTGCTTCATCACTGGAACCGGACGCCAGCAACGCCTGCTGGTTCTTTGAGTTCACATGGTAATCGCCGCCCTGAGTGACAAACAGGTGAGTGAACTCCAGGCAGCTCCAGTGAGTCTTGTCCTGGCCAACCGCAATCGCCAGTGTTCTGACGCTGGCCTCTTCGTTGTAGCCGCGCTGGCCCACAAACAGGAAGAGCAGGCTAAAGACCGCAACAGCTCCCAGAATGGCCGCATAGGGAATCAGATAGTTGTGACGTTTCTTTTGTGAAAACACCCACGCGCCTGGAAAGAGAAGTCCGACGTACAGCAGTGAGAGCAGCAGGATCAAAGCCCATGCGTGTTCCGGTTCTGTCAGCTTTCGAAGGCTGTAAAAGAGGTCGTCATCATTCAGAATGACCTCATCCCACGATAGCCCGGAGCCTCCTCCGGAAAAGGCCTTCTTGCTCTCTTCGTCGGCGACTGCTGGCTTCTTGCGAATTCGCGAAATGGAATTGACGGTCTCCTTCGTCAGATCAGCTCGCTGGTATTCATGCCGTACGACTGTACCAGCTTCGACTGAGAATTCCGGGAATGGTTCGTTAAGGGGCGCGAGGATACCCGAGAATCGCAGCGTTTGGCGATTCTGATCCTGCAGCAGATGCAACTGCCCGCCGGACTGCAGCCAGCCGAGCAGTGCGGCCTGACGAGGTTCGTCCCAGTCTGGAACATGATCAAGGAAAACGGCGTGCAGGCCGTGTGTTGCTGTGCTGTACGGAGGAAAAATCTCGGAAGGAAGGTGCTTGATCGTCGTCGGCGATCTTTGCAGCATCCCAGGTGGATCCAGAATGACGGTTGCCCGATACGTGTACTCTTTCTCTTCTTCACTTTGACTGTCGGCAATCAGACGAGACTGGTCGATCGCATCGAATTTGACTGTTTCAGAATCCGTTTTCAGTTCCAGGTCCCAGGATACCATTTGCCCGAAGATGTAAGGATAGAACTGCACCCATCGTCGCGAATTCGGTCCAAGGAACACCGGCTGCTGCATGACTCCACCGACACGACGAACAAGTCCGGAGTTGCTGCGAAGTTCAACCGTGCCATCGATCGTCTGATCCGACAGGTTGTCCAGTAGGATGGAAAGAGGCTGAAACTCCCCCTGCATCGTGCGCCCGTCGAACCCCCAGATGGTTTCAACGACCCGGACTTTTTCCGCGATCTGAGCAAACCCGATCTGAGGCAGTGCCAGCATTGCTGCCAGGATCAAAGTGGTTCGCGCTACGGGTCCGAAAGCCGCACAACGGAACCGGAATGCGTCTGACTTGTCAGCGTCTGTGGGTATCAACTGATGGATTGGTGATAACACGATTGCACTCATCCGCGATACCGTTGAATGTCGGCCGTAAATTCTGTGTATGGCAGAACGGGAGTCCCGTCTGCAAGATGAGGCAGCCTTCGCCCGTACATCTCCGGAGAGCCGCTCTCGTCACGTCGATTCAGCAGCCAGGGAGCCAGCTTCAGCACCAGATAGCGTATGCCAAACAGCCAGCCGATATGGAGCAGAGCAACAACGAACACCACAAACGCAGCACTTCCGGAATCCTCATCGAAATAGTGCCAGATCATCGAGTACCCATAACGATGGCCACCGGCAAATGAAGAAAGCAATCCTTCATTCGCGCAAATCCATCCGTCGTGCCGAAACACGCACCGAAAGATCGCGGAGTCTCTCATGGCAGCACTCGCGTATTCTGACGACCTTGCATACGGACTGGCATACGGAGGTCCCAGAAAGACGTAGGAGACAAAAACCCATGTGCCAATCAGCATCACAGCGAATGCAACTGACTTGGCCTGAGTTGTTGATCGAAGTCCTGCAAGAACAGAGAGCCATGCTACGGTGTGCATCAGCGTCGCTGTGGCAAGAGTCGCGCTGATAAAGTACAGGATCAGGTTCAGTGACTGTGCGCCACCCAGGAATCCTCCGCCTACCGAGGCGTACATGACCACCAGAGTGAGATGAACTGTCAGAATGGGAGTTGCGAGAATGACCATCATTCGTCGCATGCCCTGCACTTTCTCCCGCAGCAGCTGCGATGAAGAGATCGGCGTGGATAACAGTGCATCAAGTGTCTCTCGGGATCGTTCTGCTGAGACCACGGTGGATGCTTTGACCATGATCACCAGCAGTGCCAGCCCCCAGACAACTCCCAGCAGGACACGCAGTCCATCGGTATTGGAATCGGCAGTCATCGTGATGGACAGAAGACACAGGAACAGCACCGGTCCTTCCAGCAGCACGAGTATGCGAATCAGGTACCGTGCTTTGCCCAGGGACTTCTTCGTTCGTTCACGCCACGCAACCGGGTCAAACGCCGGCAGAGATTCTTTGTCCTGCAGCAGGACGACTCCTCCGGTCGTACGGTTATTCAGATCGTTAAAGAATTTGTCAATGCGTCGAAAGAGACGCAGAATAAACGACGACTGCCCGACAAATGCTCTTCGAAACAACAGAACACGAGTGAGCCCGAGACAGCCAGCTACAAAAAGAAGGGACGGCACCGACAGCCACAGACATCCGGTCAACAATCCCCATTCCGGATCAAGAGCCGCGTAGTCTGCAACTGTGTCTTTCCAGGCGACCATTGGGCCGTGGACTTCCTGAAAGCGACTGAAGACTAGTTCCCAAATGCAGAATGGTGAAAAGAACCGAAACCTGATGACCTGTGTGATGATGACAAAGACGCCACACGCAACATAGGAGCCGATAAATGCACTGACGGTGGTTCCAAACCAGGCACTGCACAGAAGTCCGACAGCTGCGTAGCACATGCATTCAAGGATCAGAAGCCACGCCGCGGTGAAGACGAACTGTTTATCAACGCCGCCGAGCGAGTAGGTGAATGCCAGCAGAGGAAAGGTCAGCAGCAGGAACGTGAACATTGGAATCAGACGACTGCCGAATTTCTCCAGCACGATGGTCAACGGAGACAGTCGCGTTACGAACAAAGTGCCAAGCGTATTTCTTTCTTTCTCCATGGCGATTGAGCCACAGACGATTGCAGGCATCAGTATCTGCACGCAATGAAACAAAGAGGGCACAATGCTTTGAATGACCTGTCCCCCCATCCCCAGCATCGCCTGTGCTCGCTGGGCCGCAGGAAATCCGGCAATACCTCCTACGGTGGACTGAATGATGTTGTGCATCACCGACACCACCCAGCCAAGCAGCAGGATCGCGCCGAAGAATCGAATGACGTACGTTCGTTTTCGCGCCGAAAGTTCCGTCAGCTCGCGCCGCAGCAAAGGGAGTTCGGGGATGAACCGCAGAAGGCTCATGCAGTCTTTCCCTCGGTCAGTTTCATAAAGGCAGTTTCCATATCCATGGCTTCCGGCTGGAACATGGTGAGTCTGGCTTTCGCATCGACCAGACTCTGGTGAAGGTCGGCGATGGAGGTCTCTTCTTCGTGCAGCCGGATCGCCCAGCGGTCAATCTGCTGCTCGACCTCGCCGACCCCGGGAATGCTGCACACTCGCGCGTACAGTTCGTCAGAAGGATTCTCGACGCGGATGTGAACAACTCGCATCAGCTGCAACTGCCGGTAGATGTCATTCAATGACCCCTGAGCCACCATTTGGCCGAGTTCGATAATCCCGATCCGAGTACACAACTGGCTGAGTTCAGACAGGATGTGGCTGCTGATCAAAATTGTCTTGCCCATTTCCCGAAGAGCCTTCAACAGCTCTCGCATTTCAATTCGAGCTCTCGGGTCAAGGCCGCTGGATGGTTCGTCCAGAAGCAGGACCTTCGGATCGTGCAGCAACACGCGAGCGAGTGCCAGTCGCTGCTTCATTCCGCGAGAAAGCCCGTCCACAGGGGAATTGGCTTTGTGGGTCATGTCGGTCAGCGTCAGCACGTCGTCGATGGTCGCTTTTCTGCGCGACACCGGCAGTTTGTACGCGGCAGCAAAAAAGTGCAGGTACTCCAGAGAAGTCAGGTCTTCGTAGACTCCAAAAAAGTCGGGTACAAATCCCATCACATCGCGCACCTGCTGTGCCTGGCTCAGGACATCCAGACCACACACCAGAGCCATTCCGCGGAACTTTGGCTGCAGCGTCGCAAGGACTCGGAACGTCGATGATTTCCCGGCACCGTTGGGGCCGATGAAGCCGAAGACTTCACCTTCCGGAATATCCAGGTTGATGCCTTTCACGGCATCGAACTTTCCGTAGCTGACGCGCAGGTCACGCACGCAGATGGCGAGCGGTTTTGCTGACGGATCCTGGTGCTTCTTTAATGCTGCTGCTGTCGTCGATGAAATATTCATAGTGGTCGCTCGAAAAAGTACCGTTTACGGAACATCTCAATTCGATTGCCGTCAATTCTGGCAATGACAAGCACTTTCTGCGTGGGGTCGGAGGCGTCAGCAACCGACAGATCCTCCAGCAGTGGAGCACCTTCCGGAGCGATCTGACTGACCAGTGAGAAGATTCCCCGACCGTTTCGCCCGACACAGGCCACCTGGCTGAGTGACCGATGCAGCAGCGATTCTCGATCCATGTAGCTGTAGTAGAACACTCGATCAAACTGCCCGGTGGGCGCTTGAAAGTACGATCCCGTGATATTGTCAATCACTCCGGCGCCCCCATGAAGCACACAGGCGGCGTACGTGACCTGCGACTGCGCCGAAAGTTCACGCAGAGCATTTCCAAGACGAATGCGACCTTCGGGTGTCGAGACCAGGCCGGCATCGTTCCAGTCAATGGCCGGCAGTTCCACGGCTTCGGGAGTCAGCGTGAAACTGCGAAACGTCACCGGGGACCACTGTGCGAGTGTCTGCATCGATTGATAGTTCTGAGGGAAGGTCCCGGAGATCTCCAGCGGAGCATCAACACTCGCCTGGCCGGAGCGATTTCCATACATGAAATCATCCGGCGGTGTCTGGTCGGTTGCCTGAACATAAAAACCCAGTCGATGTGCCTTTGTTTGTTCGGCGGACTTTCCGGCGAAGACCGTTTCAAAACGGCTCTGGCGCACTGGCGTGTTGGTTTCGTCGATGTCCGTAATCTGCAGGTAGCCTCCGGAGTCTTCGCTGCCCATGTACAGATTGGCGATGCCAATTGTCAGAAGTGTGAAGACCAGCGTGACAAGCGGGAATGCAACCCACGTGTACTTTCGCATCTTCAGCCAGCCAAGCACAAAGTAATCTACGGGACCAATTGCCAGCACGTAACCCACCAGAATCAGAGCGATGACAGACGTTGGTACCATTTCCACGTCAACAGGGAGCAGCGTTGATTCCAGCTGCGCCATTCCATTGTCTGCCGCAGGGTACAGGTCATCCTGTGTGCCAGCGGTCTCGACCGTCGACTTGTCGAAGTAGATACGGTCGCCTTTGATCGTGCTGGGCCCCTGGACACTGCCCATTGCCTGAGATCTCTGGATGTAGTCGGCGTAGGATATGTAGACGCCCGATTCATCTTCCTGAAGGTTTGGAAACTGCTGGCGAAGAATATCGAGCCCTGAAACGGTCGACCAATTCTTGCCATCCCAGATTGGGCTGGTCGATCGCACCTTCCAAAGGAATGCAACGACCTGGCCCAGCGCTGCTGGTTCACTCAATCTCGCTGACAGGTCATCCACAAGAGGCAACAGCACTACTCGCCCCAGTCCGAAATGGGCCTTTAGAACCGGAGCCTCCGAGTCGTGAATGAGCAGCAGTTTTCCTTCGCTGTCCAGGGTTAGATCGCTTTCGGCACCCAGAGCCTGTTTGCACGTCGTGCGCAGAAATTCCAGGTGAAGTGGCTGAAGTCGACCATCGGGAATCACGCAAAGACTGCCACCAGCCCGGATCCATGTTTTGAGACCTTCAAGCTGAATACTATTGAGCTGGGCGAGGCCTTCATCGGACAACAGGACCCCGTCAAACGCGCAATACGCGAGTGGATCATCGGGCAGAGATTTTGCTTCCCATTGTGATGCAAAAAAGACGATCGACTTTCCGGTCTGCTTTTGGTCGCGCCGATCTTCGGTTGTCTTGACAGCTTCTTCAGCTGTCACTGGTTTGGTGAAATTCGGGTTGTAGTTGTCGAGCGACAGCGCTGATTCGAGGAAACGTCGATTTGGTGATGCGGGCTGATTTGCCGGATCGGCCGATGCACTGCACATCACCATCCCGCGTTCCATGAAACTTGTCACCAGAAGCTCGAACGGCTCCGGGGGGGTCATTCGTTGTGGCCGAAACGACAGAGGAATTCGTCCATCTTCCGTCACGAACCACGCGTTGATAGACCAGTTGCGAGTCTCCGGTGGATTCATCGGAGGCATCATCAGGATGAACTCGTAGTCCTGCCCTGCGAGGACAATGTTGTCGCGGCGGAGAGTCAGGATCTTTGTTGAATTGTCTCCGAAACCAATTTCATCGTGGACATGAAGTTCCAGGCTTCCTTCCAGAAACTGTGGTTCGTTGTATTCCAGACGCACTCGGATCGGCACGGGCCCGGCGGATCGGTTACGGATGGAAACCAGCTCCATTTTCATCCGGATCTTTGGCTGGGCGTCTGCAGTTTCTCCCAGACATGCGGCCACCAACAGGGACAGGACGATCCGAAGTAATGTTCTGCAACGTGTCTGCATCTCTACACCACCGATCCACGGGCACGCTGGAAGTACCACCATTCGAACAGCATGACTGCAAAGGCTGCGGCTGCCAGAGGCCACCAGATCGGCTGGTCGCTCTCAAGCTCGTCCAGTTCTTCGGATTTGACATCCGCTTCAGCAACCTTCAAATCTTCGACGACCTTCAAAGTGGTCTCATTCCCATTCAGCAGCCCGGTTCCGATCGCACTGACGACGGCGGTGCCTTCCATGATTTCGTACTTGCCGACTTTGGCGGCCGGGATTCCCAGAAGTGTTCCAGCCGCATTTGAACGAGTCGCGATTTGCTCACCATCAGGAGTCTTCACCACGTAATCACGATCGGCCTGAAGTGCGACTCCTGGCAGGACGCCTGTCGGAGCGGCCGCAATTTCTGACAACGAAGCCTGACGGAGTGACGCATCCACCGCGTTGGCCATGATGATTGGGAATCCCACGCGAAATGGCAGCGTGGATTTGTCCGTATGAAACAGGAACCACCAGGAAACCTGCAGTCCTTCCCGTTTTTGAAGCAGCAATGGCCCGGCGTTTCCATCGGCAAGGACTTCGTAACCGCGATCTTCAATGTCCTTGACTCCAAAGCCTGTCAGGTACGCTGGCTGAACCCCCATTTGAACATCCGCCATCTGGACATGGCGAAGTAACGGGGCAGTTCGATTCCAGTCAACCACGGAAGCAATGTCGTCGCGAACCTCAATAACACCTGCAAGGTCTGGAGGAACCACTCCGACAAAGACCTTCACCGCCGCATTCACGCTCTCCAGTTCAGCGTTATCAGCCACGATGAGATCGTAATCGGAGCCTTTCGGTTTCTCCGCGTCTCCTTCTTCGAGAGTGACGTTTTCAAGCACAGAGGCTGCTCGTTTCCATGTCCCGAGTTTCGGCGCGATCCAGACAGAAAGTGGTCGAGCCGCTGGCAGAGACAGCCACACACTGTTGTCCGTCTTCATCGAATCAAAACCGGCAGGGACGAGGCGTGCCTCTACGAACCTGGCCTTATCCGCCGCGACCGGAATGACCATTCGTTCGGCTTCTTCCAGAGACACTTCGATCGTCTCAGAATGAGTCTTCTCACCGTTCTCCCAGATCTCGAGTTCCGCCCCGCGCAGGTCGTCCGTGGATCCCAGTGCTCGAAGGAAGATCTCCCATTCCGTTGGTCCGCTTCGACGCGCCGTCATTTCGGTGATGCCAACATTTGGCCCGCCCGCGTCGACTCGCTTGATCTCAAGTTCAAACGGAAGCTCAAAGCTTGCTCGTTCCGGGAGATTGCCGTCCGTCAGCACTGTCACCTTCTGGATCGGAAAGGATCGCGTGTAGGCCGCGGCCATCCTCAGCACGTCGTCCAGCTGAGCTGGCAGGTCCGTTGGCTGGACCTTTTCCAGGGCCTTCAGGAGTGCTCGACGATCGTTCGTGAATTCGGTCAGGCGTCTGCCAGTCGCGGCGAACGAGAACAGTGAGATTTGCTGGTTCCCGGTCAGGTTCTCGATTTGCTCCCGCACCTGATCCCGAATCAAATCCAGTCGGGATTTTCCTGTCGCTTCATCGACCGATGACATGCTTGCCGAGCAGTCAATCAGGATCGGCACATACTCGGAGACTGCAGCCTCCGACTTCAGAAACGGCTGCATCAGCGCCAGAATGACCAGGCACAACAGGATGATCTGCAACAGCAGCAAGAGGTTGCGACGGAATTTCTGGAACGGTGAATTCACTCGCTGGTCGTTCACGACACTTTGCCACAGCACAAGTGACGGCACTTCCATCTTTGGGCGACGCAGCTTCAGGAAGTACAGAATGATCAGCGGGATCAGAGCCAGAAAGAACCAGGCTCCGTAGAGATTGACAAACTTGAGCAGGTTCATCGCTGCACCCACCCCTGTCGACAAAGATGTTCAAACAGAACCGTTTGAATCGACATGGAAGAACTCACCGACAGGAATCTTCCCTGACGGCTTCGGCACATCGAATCCAGATTCTGCTGTAGCCACAACCTCTGATCGTGATACACCGACAGAAGTTCTGAGGCGTTTGTGATGTCCAGCGTTTCCTGTGTCTCACTGTCGATGAATCGGAGGTCTCCCTGAACGTTCGGATTAATCTCCGCATCACTCAGAATCTGCAGTCCCCAGACTTCAAGCCCGGAACTGAACAGCAGATTGAAAGGGCGTGCGAGGTCACCGAATGACAGAAAGTCGCTGATCAGAATTGCCACGCCGCGCCCTCGATGAAATCGCAGCATGGTCTCAATAGCACGTTCGACAGGAATATTTCCCCCGCCTTCCAGTTGCTCAAGGAACTGAAGCAACTGGCGAATTCGAGTACGTCCGGTGCCGGGCGGAAGCATCCAGGGCTTTCCGTCCTGGCTGTGCATCGCGTAGGCACTGACGCGTTCGACATTGTGCAGCCCCATGATTCCCATGGCAGCGGCAGCCTGCTTTGCGAGCAGCAGTTTGTTGTCAAACATCATCGACGTGGAGGCGTCCACCATCAGCACGACGTGCATTTCTTCTTCGTGCTGAAACTGTTTGATATACGGACGGCGCAGACGGGCAAAGATGTTCCAGTCGACGTAACGCAGGTCATCTCCGACTGCGTAGTCACGGAAGTCAGCAAAGTCTGTGCTGCTGCCGCCTTTGCCAGACAAATGTTCGCCCCGAGCCCGATTCGTCAGACGACGAAGCGGCCTCAGACGCATCCGCTCGATCTGGCTAAGCGTGCTGTTATCAAACAAACTCGTGAAGCGGGTCGCGGTTTCAGTCACAACCGTTACGCCTCCGTCGGCAGCTTGTTAATACACTCTTCAATCACATCGCGGATCGAAACATTTTCTGCCTGTCCGTCGTAGTTCAACAAAGCTCGATGCTGAAGAACTTCCGGGGCAAAGTAGCGAATGTCCTGAAATGACACGTGAGCACGTCCCTGGCTTAACGCTCGGACTCGTGCTGAACGAATCAGAGCCTGAGCAGCTCGAGGGCTGGCACCCCATCGCAGAAACTTGCGAATGCGCTCCGTTGCAAATTCTGAATCCGGATGCGTCGCCAGAACCAGCCGGCACGCATAGTCTCTCATCGGATCGCTGACAACCACGCGATCCAGAACTGTACGAAGATGAAGAATACGAGGACCATCCAGGATCGCAGTCGCCTCGTAACGCTTCTTCAGAATCGTTCGATTCACCACTTCGTTCAGTTCAGCGCGGTTCAGGAACGGAACGACGACCTTGAACATGAATCGGTCCAGCTGGGCTTCCGGCAGCGGAAACGTACCTTCCTGTTCAATGGGGTTCTGAGTCGCCAGGACGAAGAACGGCTGCTCCAGCTTGTAGGTTGTGCCGCCGGTTGTCACCGTGCCTTCCTGCATGGTTTCCAGCAGCGCGGATTGAGTCTTCGGCGTGGCGCGGTTGATTTCGTCGGCCAGCAGAAGCTGAGTGAAGATCGGGCCCTCGCGAAATTCAAAGCGGTACTTGCCCGCATCATCCGTCGTCATGATGTTGGTACCGATCACGTCGGCTGGCATCAGGTCGGGCGTGAACTGAATACGTCGGAAGTGCAGCTTCAGCACCTGTGACAGTGCTTTCACCAGTTCCGTCTTACCGAGACCAGGCACGCCTTCCAGCAGAACGTTGCCACCGCAAAGAAGGGCCGTCAGCGTTGCTTCGACCACTCGCTGCTGGCCGACAATCACTTGTCCAACGGCATCGCGGACTCCTTCAAATTCCTTCCGAAACTGATCCGCTTCGGCCTGCAGTTGCTCGGGTGTGGTCGGTGTATTCATAGTTCTGTTATCTGGCGTTAAGTGAAAGGAACCGTGTTTCGTTTGTGTGACGAGGAAGCTTGTCCTCGCCGATGTTTGTCTTACTGCGACTTGCCTTCTTCACGCTTTTTCTTCAGCGCCAGCAGACGTGACGTTGTCGCGTCGGCATCGCCTGAAGGTGGTGGAGTCGTGCTCGAAGAACTGGGCTGAGTCTGTGCGCTCTGGCTTGGTGATGTTGGCGGAACTGGTGGGCGATTCTGAGTACGGACAGGCATTGGACGTCCTTCCCGTTCTGGTTCTCGCCGACCGTCGGTTCCTTCTTTCTGCGTGTTCATATTGGAACGCACGGCTTCGGCACGCTGCAGCAATGCGCCAATTGTCGCGGTTGATTCTTTCTTCTCCCGACGGAACAGTCGCAGGAACCAGCCGACATCCATTTGAACGCGTCGCACTGCCACATCGATTGGAAGCAGCAAAGCAAACAGCATCAGGAACCATTCGAAGATCGCGCGACTGCTTCGTCGAGGCTTGCGGTTGCCAAACAACTGTTCGGCGATTTCTTCCGGCTCCTGATTGAGATCGATCTGCACACCGCCAGTAGCATCGGCAATCCCCTTCAGCACAATTGGATCAGAGCGGAATCGCAGGTACTCCGGAGAATACGACACAATGAACCCGGCATACGCGGTCTCAGTTCGCTTACCGTCCGTCGCACCGATCATCACCTGGTAGCGACCTTCACCCTTCAGCGGCATGGAAGTCTGGTATCGACGCGGGGCGATTTGGCGGACCGGTTGAGTCTGTTCGAATTCGTTCGGGCCTGTGACCGAAACGTTGATGTCCAGCAGAGTCTCTTCAGGATGGAAATCTTCCACGACGACAACTCCTTCGTTGCCGTTCACATACGTGTAGACTCGCAGAAACTGTTCACGACGAGTCCGGCTGATTCGGGTCACCATCTGGTTGATTAACTGCTGGAACTGGTCCCATCGAACCCAGTCCTTGCCCCAGCGATTGGTGAAGTCCGCGGTGTACGCCGCAGTAACTCCCAGCCCATAACGCCAGACGGCCAGAATCGGGTCACGTTCTCCGTCGCCGGCCGCGGCTTCGCTTTCCGTTGGAGGAGCCGCGAGAACGATTGTCGCACGCGGATCTTCTTTGGGAGATGTCAGTACGTAACCATAAAGATCGGGAGTGCTGTTGATTTCCCGCAGCATTGGGTCCGGTGCCATCAGGTCCGGAACAAACTTGCGATTCTGCAGCTGACTTCGCCGCAGCGTCTTCGCTTCCTTGACGAAGATCGATGGAAGCTGATTTGGGTCACTCGGAAAGTGAAATCGTCCCTTTGTCAGTGCGGCGATTTCCTTGAGAGTTGTTGCGTCACCGTTGTGCGGAAATACTGCAACCGTGGAAACAGAAATCTGTGCTTCCTGGAACTTTTGGATTAACGAAGGAACCGGGGCCTGGGCGTCTCCGTCAGAGATGATGATCATGTGGCGAGTTGCCGCGTCCGATTTCAGCAGCGCGTCATAGCCCATTTGCATCGTCGTACCGAACGTCCCCATGTCCCCGATTTGGGCATTGTTGATCTTTGTGGCCAGTTCGGAGTACTTCGAGGCGGGCGTCAGTTCAAAGATCCATTCATCTCCATTCATCGTCTGAGCCATCACACCGACGAGATCTTCCGAGTTCAGCACCTGAATGGCTCGCTTGGTGATTCGCTTGGCCCATGTGTTTCCGGAGGGAAACTCACACGTATGCAGGATGATCGCCAGCGCACCTTTGGGCAGAATTTTCTTGTTGGTGATCTCCATGGAAATCGGAAGAGCATCTTCGATCACTGACCCCTGCCATCCGCCAGGACCAAAGCTGTTTGGTCCTCCGACCATCATGAAGCCAATGCCCAGGTTTTTGATTGCATCATGCATGGCCTGGATTTGAGTCTGCAGCAGGCTGTCTTCTGCAACGTCGGCAAAAATCACGGCGTCGTACGGCATCAGGTTCATGGGGTCGTAAGGAAACTCACGCGCATTCAACACCTCAACCTGTCGCTCTCCCTGCTGAAGCGCGATCTGAAGAAATCGAACTTCCTCGCCGGAGCTTTCCGGGTCAGTGACGATCAAAATGCGTCCTGGCCCTTCGAGATAGAGATAGTTGCGAACGACATTGTTTTCGACTCGCTTGTCTTCGGCCGGATTCACTTCGATCCGCGCGGAATACTCGTAGTAACCAGGCTGATCCACTTTGATCGGGAACGTATGACGGCTCTTGCCTGCCTCGAAACTGACTTCCCGTTCGGCGATTTTCTTGTCGCCGTCCATCAGCACCAGAGTGCCTTTGCCAGCATCCAGAGACTGAAGCACAACCGAGGCTTCGTAGGTTTCACCCAGCCGTACAAAACGGGGAAGATCGAGTCGTTCCAGCAGCACTTCTTTGTCGTATGTGTAGTCTGCCGCGGCGACATTCACCTGAACTCCGCGAGCCTGCAGGTCATCAATCACATCTTTCAACTGCCCGACCGTTTCGGTGCCATCGCTTAGCAGGACAATGCGGCCCAGGTTTTCTTCCGGAAGCATGGCGGCACTGAGAGCCAGCGATTGCTCCAGATTTGTTGCATCCTGGCTGACCTGGGAGTTAATGAACTTCTCGAACGGGAACGTTTCCTTCGGTGGATACTCGACCGCCGCGGTTCGCCCGAACACCACCAGTCCCGCCTGATCGGAACCCGGTTTCTTCGCCGCGGTGTCTGCAACAAACTCCAGCATCTTCCCACGATACTGATTCACAGAGTCTGAGACGTCCACGTTGTAAACGACCGATACCACATCACTCGTGCGCACCGCTCGTGGTTCGGCCAGTACGACAATCAGCAACCCGCAGAGACACAGCCGGATAAAGGCCGCCATCATTCCTCGACGGAACGGCAAGCCAGCGTGACCCGCCGCCTGCATCCACCAGATCCATGGAGTCAACAGGAGCAGCAGGAACATCCACGGCCGAGCAAACTCAAGCTCGCGCACCAGTTCGAACTGAGGGAATCCAACACCCCAATTGGTGAGGAATGGAAAGCGAATCAGGTGCTTACTGTGGCTCCACAATGACGGATTGCCGGCAGTCACGATAAACGTCGGCAGGATCGAGAGAACAATCAATGCGAATACGGTCAGGAAGACCACGAGCGGAATCGTCGCCTGCCAGCCAACAGGACGATGAGGACGCGGCACGAGGCGTCGAAAGAATGCGACGATTCCCTTCATAGTTTCAACTCCACAAGCCTGTGGTTTCCTGTGTCCGCAATCAGCACGCGTCCATCACTCAACACAGTCAGATCCCATGGCTGATAAAACTCGTTCATTCCTCGACCAGGGTGACCATAACGGCCCACCATTGTGCCGTCTGTTCGCATCACCGTCAGCCGCGCCGCCTTGTTTTCGATGATGTAAACCAAATTTTCCGACGTCACTCGGATGTCGTACGGATACGCCAGCGGATCGGAATTGTCCGGCAATTTCAAAACTCGAAGGAATTTGCCAGCATCATCAAAGACCTGGACTCGGTTGTTGAACGCGTCCACCACAAAGATCTCACCATCCCGAAGAGCCAGTCCGCTCGGACGCTGAAACTCCCCGTCGGCCGTTCCATGTTGTCCAAACTGAAGCACAAACTGACCAGATTCTGTGAACTTCTGGATGCGCTGATGATCCCCGTATTCGCCAACAAATAGAAAACCGTCTTTGTCCTGAGCAATGGCCACGGGAAAATTGAACTGCCCCGGTTCACGTCCTTTTGTGCCGAACATGAAGTCGACAACACCGTCAGGTTTGAAGACGACGACGCGATGGTAATGAGTATCCGCGACGGCGACTCGACCATCCCTCAATTTCCAGACACCTTCCGGCTTGCCGATTTCGTATTCTGGCATGTACCACTGCCGAAGGATTTTTCCGCTCGAGTCGTAGACAAGAACTCGCCCGGCATCATCAAGCATGTAAACGTTGTCGTTTTCGTCAGAATACAGACCGCGGGGAGCTGGCAGGAAACGACCGGAAGCGGGCACTTCCCAGCTTTGAATTTCCTCAACGAACAGTTCTGGATCTGATGCGGTTTCAGCACATCCTGCGAACAGCACCAGACTGGCAAAGCACAGAATCGCCATGCGAAAACGAGGTACCGAACGGTTGATCGCGCTCCGTTCACACGTGCGGGAATCGCCAGCCTGGAAACGCATTCGAACGTCTCGACGTGTTCTGTCGGCCTGAGGTTGACGGGCTGTTGGTGACATACAGAAAGGCGATTCGCAGTTACGCGTCAGAAATTCGGTCGATGGTGATTGAAACTCGCGTTCTGGGACTCAGAACCCGGAGTCCCCGATGAATCACGGTCAGCTCGAAACCATTTGTGACATGCTGCAACCGTGTTTCCTGAAAGTATCCGGACGGACTGTTCTGAACGACCACACACTGGCCCGAGTGACTTTCGGAAAGTGTGATTCGCTCGGGGCGAATTCCACAATCCCCGCCTTGTTGCTGGATTCCAAGGTCCGACAGTCGTTCGGCGGTTAGCCAATTGATTGGACCAAGAAACACGGCAGATCGTTCATCCGGAGGGTTGTCGTAGAGCTCTGTGACTGAACCGTCAAAAATCACGCTCCCCTGTTCCATCACAATGACCCGATCGGCATGCCGACGCACAACTTCCGGTTCATGGCTGGAAAAGATGAGTGAACTTGCTGAACGATCGATCCAATCATCAACGGCCTTCCAGAACTCCGGCTTCCGCACGATGTCCACATGGGCCAATGGCTCATCTGCCAACAGCACTTGAGGATTCGCCATTAAGGCTCGGGCCAAAGCCAGGCGAGAACGTTCTCCCTGCGAAAGTTCGTCAGGGAAGGCATTCGCACGGTGCCTCAGATCAAATGCCCCAAGGATTTCGTCTGACTTTTTGCGGATTTCTGAATCGGCGGCCTGCTCAATGACGAACGTCAGATGGTCGATCAGACAGATGTGCGGCCATAATCCGCCGTTTTGCGGCACCCAGTAACGGAATAGACGGTGGTTTGACGGCTGTCCGCCGAGCGTCAATCTTCCGTCTGTAGGGGCTTCAAATCCGGCAAGAACATTGAGCAGCGAAGTTTTGCCGGCTCCTGAAAGCCCAACAATCGCCGTCCGACCAGTGCCGATCTGCAGGGAAATGTGATCCAGACGTCTTTGCTGCCCTCCCTCAAGCACTACGTCAGACAGAGTCAGCAGTGGTGTCTCAGTCGAAAGTGAAGTCAAAGAGGGCAAGATTCACCTGGATCTTAAAGCTCATTTTCGAGCCAAAAACGGTACCATTCACGAGCGATCAGGATGGTAAGGCAGTGCTGATGCCACTCGCAATCGTCACCGCACTGAAAGTGGGTGAACCGGAATTCTCGCGAACCGTACAGAGTGGCGGAACGCTGGCACATTTGCCTAGACTGTTGTCGACGAACGGGTCACAGTCAGCCGATGCTGACTTTTCCAGCAAATTGCTCATTTCGCCGCGTTGGTGACACATGGATGCATTGTTTGATCTCTTTAGCAGTCTGATTGACGTTCTCTCAGCATTGCTGAACGTCGTTGTGAATCTGGTTCGAGTGGTCCTGCCCTGGCTGCCGCTTCTGGCGTGGATCGGTTATTGGGCCTTCTGTGTGAACTGGACCAAGGCGTTTCCAATTCTTCGTCGAGGCGGAATGATTGGCGTCCTTCTGCTCATGCTGGCCGCCGTGCTGGTTTGGGGCGCGGTTGCTCCGCCGGAAGGTGGAAAGCACTATATGGTTGGGCTTGCTGTGTCCAACTTCGCAGGTAAGTTCATCTACGTCACAATGCTCACCTGCATCGCGCTGCTCTGCGGTTCCGCTCAGCTCTCCGGTGCCTTTGGACGATTCGGCGAATTCCCGGAAGAGCCCGCGGAAGATGATCATGGACATGGCCACGATGATCACGGTCATGGGCATGGACACGGGCATGACGATGGTCATTCTCACGGTGATCATGGGCATGATGCACATGGCGGTCACGGTCACGACCATCACGCCGCTCATGCTCACTGATTCACCAAGATGAACTCCCCCACTCAAACGAAGTTGGGGGCGAGCGAATTCCGGCAGACTCCTGTGAGGGCCACGTAGTGCTGTCGGGGCCACGGCCACGCACTAACAATACAAAAAACTTCTTGCGACGGAGTGTTTCTCCGTCGCTTTTTGTTTATGGTGCCTTTGGTGTCGCCTCATTGGCAGACCGATATCCTTCCGTCGAACGTCCTCAACCCTGCCCGCCATTTTTCTTCAGGGTGATTTATGAAACTGATGCCAGTCTTTTCCGCGCTGTTGATGTGTTCTTTATCTGTCGCACTTGCCGGGGATTGGCCGACCTGGCGAGGGCCTCATGGGAACGGTGTGGCGGACGGAAATGGCTATCCTCTGGAATGGTCTGCGACGAAGAATATCGTCTGGAAGTTTCCGCTGGCGATTCGTGGCGCGTCGACTCCGGCTGTGTCGGGCGACCGGATCTTTCTGACCGGCACTGAGAACGGGCAGAACGTTGTGCTGTGTGTTGGTCGCGATGGCAAGCAGCTCTGGTCAAAGACGCTTGGCAGCTCCGTCGATGGCAAGCCGGGAAAAGACGGCACAGGAGCCAATCCTTCGGCAGCGACCGATGGTAAGTTTGTCTTTGCCTATTTCAAGAGCGGGGACTTTGGCTGCTTCACCATCGATGGCGAGCAGAAGTGGCATCACAATCTTCAAAAGCTGTATGGCGAAGATACTCTTTGGTGGGACCTGGGCACTTCTCCTGTCCTGACGTCGGATGCCGTCATCATCGCCTGCATGCATTCCGGCCCGTCATACCTTGCGGCTTTTGCCAAGGATTCAGGAGAACTCAAGTGGAAGCAGGATCGCAACCTTGGTGCTCCTGAAGAGGCGGCTCAGAGTTACGCGACTCCTGTTGCCGTGACCGAAGGTGGCAAGCAGACGATTGTTGTTCTGGGGGCCGATCATGTGACGGCACATGCTGCAGATGATGGACATGAGCTTTGGCGTCTGAGCGGAATGAATCCGAACAACGACAAGTATTTCCGATCAATCGCTTCGGCCGCCGTTGCGGATGGAATTGTCGTCGCACCGTATTCTCGAGGTGGCACACTGACGGCGATTCGAATGGGTGGTCAGGGTGACATTTCAAAGTCGCACGTGATCTGGTCCAACGAGGGCACTTCAGCCGACGTTCCGACACCCGCGATTTGCAACGGAAGAATCTATGTGTGTCGCGATGGTGGTGAGAACCGCGGAATGGTCGACTGCCTGGATCTTCAGACCGGCAAGTCCATCTGGTCCGGACAGCTGAAGAAAAATCGTCACACCTTCCGCTCGTCTCCCGTCGTCGCCGATGGACGCGTCTACCTGACTCGTCAGGATGGAACAGTCTTCGTCGTCGATGCGCAGGCGGACAGTTTCAAGGTGCTGGCGGAAAACACGATCGCTGATGAGCACACGACAGCGACTCCAGTGTTCGTTGACGGAAAGATTCTGCTCCGTACCGATACTCACCTCTACCTGATCGGCGGCTAGTGCTTCGGCCGGCATTGAGGATTGGTTCGCGGACCCTGTGAGGCGTGCTGTGGATCGGGGATCTTTAGCAAGATCCACTACCTCCGCCCTATTCCTAATCTTAATCTTAATCTTAATCCCTCCCCACTCACACACACCGCTTCCCTCAGGAGCCTCCCTCCATGTCCCAGTTTCAGCGTCGTACCTTCCTGCAGTCTGCCGCCGCTCTGTCAGCCGGGCTGTTCATCACGCCGGCTTCTCAGGCCACTTCGTATTACGACAAATTGAGGATTGCTGTGATCGGCTGTGGAGGCCGCGGAGGCGGCAATCTGCAGTCTGTATCGTCAGAGCACATCACCGCGCTGTGTGATGTCAACCAGGGCAACCTGAACCGAGCAGCAGCGAACTACACGGAGGCTCGAAAGGACAAGGACTTTCGTCGAATCTTCGACAAGCCGAATGAGTTTGATGCGGTTGTCGTCAGCACGTGCGAACATACTCATGCATTCGCAACTCTCCCGGCACTCCAGTTGGGAAAGCACGTTTACTGCGAGAAGCCTCTGACTCACAGCATCTGGGAAGCTCGCATCATTCGTGAAGCCGCGGCCGTGGCGGGTGTTGCCACTCAGATGGGAACACAGATTCACGCGGGAGACAATTACCGACGAGTCGTTGAACTGATTCAGTCAGGTGCGATCGGTGCGGTTTCTGAATGTCACGTCTGGGTCGGTCGATCCTGGGGATTGCAGTCGGAAGAAGACGCGAAGAAGTTCGGTGACATTGTGTACGTGACGGATCGGCCTGCAACTGCCGATCCTATCCCTGCAGACCTCGACTGGGATCTGTGGCTTGGACCGGCTCCCGAGCGTCCTTACAACAACGTGTACTTCCCCGGACCGAAGTGGTACCGCTGGTGGGACTTTGGCAATGGCACGATGTCAGACCTCGGAAGCCACTGGGTCGACCTGCCATTCTGGGCACTGAAACTGCGTGCTCCCAAAACGATTGAAGCCTTTGGGCCGCCAGCACACGCAGAGATTGCTCCGGCGTCGATGCATGTGCGTTACGAGTACGAGGCTGATGGCGACCAGCCCAAAGTCGCACTCACCTGGTACCAGGGAACTCACAAGCCGGAGCTGCTCACCAATGGCAGCATTCCAGCGTGGGACAGCGGAGTACTGTTTGTTGGTGAAAAGGGCATGCTGCTCTCAGACTACGGTAAGCACGTGCTGCTGCCAGAAGACAAGTTCAAGGACTTCAAACGACCGGATCCATTCATTCCCGCATCGATTGGACATCATGAAGAATGGATTCGTGCCTGTAAGACAGGAGAGCCGACGACCTGCAACTTCCAGTATGCTGGCTGGCTGACCGAAGCGAATCACCTGGGAAATGTGGCGTACCGAGTTGGCAAGAAGCTGGAATGGGATGCTGCGGCAATGAAGGCGACAAACGCTCCGGAGGCCGATCGACTGATCCGGCGAGCCTACCGCAAGGGATGGGAACTGACATAGTTCGTTGTTGCAGTCAGGTTCCTGGTCGCAACGAGTGTCTTACGAGGGTGACACAACAAGTTCGCCCTTTCGTTCCGGTCCGCGCATGATGAAGTTGTTGTGCTAACACCAGACGAATTCGATTGAGCTGAGTTGAATCGGAGTATTGAGTCCATGCGACGCTGTCTGATGGTTCTGGCGTGTGGTTTGGTTTTCCTTGTGCCATCGTTGACTGTTGGTGGTGAACGGCAAAAAGAAGGCCGGCCCAACCTGTTAGTCATTCTTGCGGATGACCTCGGATACTCCGATCCTGGCTGTTACGGCAGTGAGATTGAAACGCCGAATCTTGATCAGCTGGCAAGCTCCGGTCTTCGCTACACGTCCTTCTATAACACAGCACGCTGCTGGCCAACGCGAGCGTCTCTGTTGACTGGCTACTACCCTCAGCAAATTCATCGCGATGCGCTGCCGGGAATCCCTGGCGGCGGTGCGCCAAAGTTCCGCCGACCGGCATGGGCTCCGCTCCTGCCTCAGCTTCTTGGGCCTGCGGGTTATCGTTGCTATTACTCCGGCAAGTGGCATATCGACGGTTCGCCGAAAGATGGAGGATTCCACAGAAGCTACGAACTGCAGGATCAGGGGCGGTTCTTTCGCCCGTCTCGTCATGCTGAAGACGGAAAGCAACTGCCAGCAGTGAAAGATGGAGACACGTATTACTCGACCATTGCCATTGCCGATCACGCGATTCGTTGTCTGAAAGATCATCAGCAGTCGAATGCGGATGCTCCGTTTTTCCAGTACGTCGCCTTCACGGCACCTCATTTTCCGCTTCAGGCGCTTCCGGAAGACATTGCGAAGTACGAACGTCGATACGCAGAAGGCTGGGAGAAAGCGCGAGCTGAGAGATGGAAGAAGCAGCAGTCGATGAAGTTTCCCAGTGCAGGTTTGAGTTCTCCTGAAAGAACATTGGGCCCGCCATATCCATTTCCGGACCAGGTTAAGCAGTACGGTCCCGGGGAAATCACGGTTCCAAAACTCTGGACAGAACAGACACCGGAGCAGCAGACGTTTCAGGCAGCAAAGATGGCCATTCACGCCGCCATGGTGGATCGGATGGATCAGGAGATCGGGCGACTGCTTGTGCAGCTTAGAGAAATGAAGGCACTCGAGAATACGGTCATCCTGTTTCTGTCAGACAATGGAGCCTCAGCCGAGATGATGGTTCGCGATGACGGTCATGATCCGGCCGCACCGATGGGATCTGCGGCGACTCACCTGTGTCTCGGGCCAGGCTGGTCGACGGTCAGCAACACTCCTTTCCGGCGGCACAAGACATGGGTCCATGAAGGCGGGATCTCAACGCCGCTGATTGTTCATTGGCCAGCGGGGATCTCAGCAAAGGGCGAACTAAGAACGGCGCCGGGCCATGTCATTGATGTTGTGCCAACCCTTCTGGAGCTTGCCGGGCTGAAGAGCCCGAAGGAGATCAGCGGAAAACCGGTCCCTCCGTCCCCTGGACGAAGTCTTGTGCCAACCTTCGCCGCAGCAGCATCGACCGAACCTCGCCCGCCTCTTTGGTGGCTTCACGAAGGCAACCGTGCGCTACGGTCGGGGGATTTCAAGATCGTCGCAACAAAAGACGCTCCATGGGAACTGTATGATCTCTCCACCGATCGGTCGGAGGAAAAGAATCTCGCGGAAAGCCAGCCGGAGAGGCTCAGGGAAATGGCTGCTGAGTGGGAAAAAATCACGGCTGAGTTCACAGAGCTCGTGAAGAGCGACCCCCTTCCAGGGGAAAAATAGGCTGCTGCGAATGGATTGGAATGGATGCGTGGGGCGTCCGGGGGATTTGGGGGTGATTGGTTTGGCGGGGTGATCGGCAAGTTTCGCCGAATGAGGCAAGAAGATCGCGTTCGACCGGTCAGAATTGCCTGCGAACGTGGAAGTGATGTTGACCTAATCGGGTGAATCCACAGAATCCGGCAAACTCCTCTCAAGTCGCGAAACCCTGTTCTCTCCTCTCTCCAAGGGGATCGCGACGAAATCCCACCTGAATCCTTCCTTTCTCAGCAGGTGTTGTTGTGAGAATATTCTCAACCCTGACGCTCGCGACAATTGTTTTGTGTGCCACCGCATCGCAAGCGAGTGCTCAATATGGAGCTCCGTGGACGCAGAACCGGTCGCCGATGGGGCTTTACCAGCCAATCCTGACCTCCAGTCCCTATTTTCAGGACGGCGGCGTTCCGATTCCTGCAGATTCAGGAGCGGCTCCCGCGGCTGGTGGATCTTCGGCTCCTGCGGCAGTGACTCCCTTTGACGCCGGAACACCCGCTCCGATCACTGGCAGTACGCCACTGCCTGGTTCCGAGCTGACGATTCCGATGTATGACCAGGGAACAACCTGGAATGCCTTCTCGCCGCCCGTGACACAGGATCCGTTCCTGACACCGAATGCAGTCGATCCTTATGCTCCGTACAATCCGTATCAGCCAGGAATCCCACCGCAGGGACTGAGCATGTACGGCGCTAATGGTCCGGAGCCTTACCGGTTTGGCTGGACCAACCAGATCGATGTGTCCTGGCTTCCAGGAGGTAGTGTCAGTGGGGCTCCAGCGGGAGTCACCGGTGATATGGACATCTTCGGGCTCGATTACGAGCTGGCCTATGCATCTCCATGGTGGGCTGGCTGGGTCATGAACTGGACGAATCAATTCTCATATCGCAACTGGGGAGGTCCTGATGGGACTCTTCAGCTTCCGAGCGACCTGTTCCGTTTTGGGGCAGATTTCGAACTTGAAACCCCGGCGTCCGGTCCCTTTAGCCTGAGCTTCGGGATTACGCCGTCGATCAACACGGATTTTGACGGCGACATTTGGGGAGACGGATTTCAGCTGGATGGTCGTGGTATTTTCCTGATGCAGCTGGATCAGTTCTGGACCCTCGGGCTTGGTGCTCAGTACTGGGATCGAGTCGACGACCGAATTCTTCCCTGGGCCGGTTTGATCTATCGCGACGACTACTGGGAATGGCAGCTGATGTATCCGGAAGCGAAAGTCAGCCTGTTTCTGGGCAACGAAGCCTATTGGTCAAAGTGGATCTACGTTCGGGCGGAGTACCACGTGGAAGCGTACGGCGTCAATCGGACCTATGCTGGTGTGCAGGCCGATGACCAGGTCGAAATTGCTGACTACCGAATTCTGCTTGGCTTAAAGATGGACGCCGGTCTCTACAGCTGGTTCTTTGAAGGCGGATATGTCATGGATCGACAGGTGGAGTTCGCGAGTGCCGTGCCGGGGTTCGATCTGGATTCCGGATTCATTGGCCAGATTGGACTGCGATACTAGTGGTCCTGTGAGCGACTGACCCACAGAGGCATTTCATCTTAATTTAGCAAACTGCCAGGCCCGTGCCTGGCAGTTTCTTTTGGCAGGCAACGAAGTGAGTGACACGATGACTGACACTGTGGCCATTATTCTGGCAGCTGGCAAAAGTACTCGCATGAAGTCCGAAGTACCGAAGGTGCTTCATCCGGTCTGTGGCCGGCCGATGATTGAGTATGTTCTGGATTCTGCGAGGGAAGCGGGCGCGTCAAAGATCGTCGTGATCGTCGGACATCGATCCGATCTGGTCCGAGCAGCCCTGGAGCATCACGCCGACGTTCAGTTTGCCGAACAAACGGAGCAGAAGGGGACGGGGCATGCTGTGATGATGTGCGAGCCATTGCTTCGCAGTCATCAGGGACCGGTGCTGATTCTTGCCGGAGACACACCGCTGCTGCAGGGATCGTCATTGAAGGCATTGCTGGAAGAGCGGGAAGCTCAGAAGGCCGCATGTGTCATTGGAACGGCGGACACAGCCAACAACGAAGGGCTTGGCAGAATTGTCCGT
Source organism: Planctomycetaceae bacterium (assembly GCA_016795145.1). Taxonomy (GTDB): domain Bacteria; phylum Planctomycetota; class Planctomycetia; order Planctomycetales; family Planctomycetaceae; genus SXXK01. The sequence goes on along the minus strand of JAEUII010000123.1, from coordinate 40,467 downwards.
GACAAAGACGGGAACTTTCAGTGCATTGTCGAGCAAAAAGATGCCAGCGCTGAACAGCGTACCATCACTGAGATCAACACAGGTTGTTACGCCTTCAGCGGCCCGCTGTTGTTTTCTTCTCTTCAGAAAGTACGCCCGAACAACAGCCAGGGAGAGTACTATCTGACCGATGGGCCGCGAATCCTGATGGATGAAGGGCACCGTGTCGCGGCTCGGTGCAGTATCACGATCGAAGAAGCACTGGGCGTCAACACTCGAACGCAGCTTGCGGAAGTACGAGCGACTGTTCAGAAACGCATTCAGACACAATTGATGCTGGCTGGCGTGACGATTGAAGACCCGGCTCAGACGAGCATCGAGTTCGGAGTCGAGATTGGCCGTGATACGGTTATCCGCCCAATGACCGTCATCGATCGCAATTGCCGGATTGGCGACAACTGTGTCATCGGCCCACTCGTGCATCTCACTGCCGGAACCGAAATCGCGAGTGGAACGCAGTTGACGAAGGTGTGAGCGACAAAAAACAAAAGAGCCTGATGGCCGCAGTTCATCAGGCTCTTTGTGAGGAAATTGGCTCGGGATTGCCCGAGTTCGCTCTGACTCGTCTTGCGAATTAGTAGCGAATAATCCAGTCGACCGTAATTCGGTCGTCGAGTACGTCGCGTCGATCGGTGAATGGTGCTTCCCACGCGACACCGATTTCTGTGTTGCCGCTTGGCTTGTACTTCACGCCGATTGCCGCGGTGACAATGTCATTTCCATCAACGCCGGTGGAACCAAGGTTGAAGAAGTCCAGACCTTCGACCGGGACAGGAAACGCGTTTCCGTCCACAAGCCAGTGGTACCAGTTGCATTCGCCGAGCAGATAGAACTTGGAATCACCCAGCTTGCGGTCGATGTGGTTCGACCAGTACATCGAAGTGCTTTCGGCGCCCTGATCAACGGGCAGTCGCACACCCAGACCACTCAACAAATGATAGTCGTCGAGAAATCGAGTACCGCCTGACGTAAAGATGTGGAATTCGCCGTCGCCGTTGCCCTGAAGAGCTCGAGGAGTTCCGAATGGAGCTTCGTAGGTTGTACCGACGCTCAGCAATGTTCCGCTCGCGTAGTCTTTGTAGACGTTCACTTTCAAACCCGCGGCAATGTCTGCCCAGCCATCATCAATCAGCGGATTATCGGAGACAATGAACCCGTCTTTCGTCGCAATAATCGACACGTCTTCATTGATCGCAAATCGCAACTGCATCGCGTAGACCTGAAGATTCTGTCCACCAAGCTGTTTTGGAAGCTGGTGGTTGACGAAGATCAAGCGCGCTTCGGTCAGTGTTCGAGGATCTTCGAAGAACACGGGGTTGGTCATTGGGCTGATGAAGTCATCAAAACAATGATCGCTCTTGTGCAGCAGACTTGTGAGGCCGCCCAGGCAGCTTGCTCCGCTGCCACCGAACAGGCCTTCATAACATCCTGTCTCGCCACATCCGTCATCGGCACAACCTTCAGGAGTACAGGCCGAGTCGGTGCTGCATGCATCGCCGCACGCTTCACCGCAGCCTTCAGTCTGACAGGGGATGCTGCCAAAAAGGTTGAGCCCCGCCTGAGCCTGCGCGGAGGCAAGCATGAGCAGTGCGAAAAATCCCAGACTCCGTTTCAACATCCCTGAGTTCTCCTGATTGCAGAAACTAATTTGCCAATCCCTGGCAACAAATTCGTCCTGTGATTCCTGTGCATTTCACTGTGCAGGATAAGTGCACATCTGAAAAAAACTGACGAAGTGCTGGTCAGGAAAGATTGGAAAGCTGTTCCTGATGTACCGGCCCGACAAGTGCCCTGGATGCGTCATCGCTTCTTTGGATCAGTGGCAGAAAGTGCCGATCGGATGATCGATTCGAATGAGGAGTTGCCCGCCTGCGTGTTGGTGTGCGGCGGTAGCGCGCTGCCTCCTGAGCGAATCCACGCCGTGAATCCTGTGAATCAGTGCATGGCTGTTGGACAGCGGTAGCGAGCCGCGATTATGCTGGCGAAATAGACAGGGATGAGTCTTTCCTGAGCAGTCACTGAAGAACTGCTCCTGAGGCACGAAAGACGGGTAACGGGAGCAGGATGCTGGCGAAGTGAATGAGAAACAGACCACAATGGCAGAACCGACCGCTCGAACTCGTCGTACCAGGAAAACTCGCCGTCGTCGCAAAGTGGCAGCGAGTGCCGCGAAGGCACGCCCAAGAGCCGCCAAGCAGGGCGACATTTCCCCAGCGCTGACTGAGGAGGGAATTCAGGCCCATACTGTCGAGCAGTCCACCGAGGCGGCTCAGGAAAGCCAGATCAATGCAGCGCTTGATATCCTGAAGGCCGTTCCTTCACAGGACACGGAAACTCGTGCTCGCCTGCTGAAGGCCATCTTTGAAGGAACGTCGCCTGACGATGCGGCTCGCCTGCGCAAGTCGCTGATCCAGGACAGTCCCGCTGACGACACGACTGAGGGGATGGAGACGGATTTGATTCTCTCCCCTGACTGGCGCGCGGGGCGATATCCCTACAAGTTCCTGCTGTCCAGAAAGTCGTATGAGAAGCAAAAGTACCGACTGCAGGTGGAGCTCCTGAAGCTGCAGGCCTGGGTTCGAAAGACGGGACAAAGAGTCGTCCTCCTCTTTGAAGGCCGGGATGCTGCCGGAAAGGGTGGCGCGATTAAGCGTTTCATGGAGCACCTGAATCCACGAGGTGCTCGAGTTGTCGCGCTGGAGAAGCCTACCGAAGTCGAAAAAGGACAGTGGTACTTCCAGCGCTATGTGCAGCATCTGCCGACGCGTGGCGAGATCGTGATGTTCGACCGATCCTGGTACAACCGCGCTGGCGTCGAAAAAGTGATGGGGTTCTGTTCGCGCGATGAATACAACGAATTCATGCGGCAGGCTCCTGAGTTTGAACGGAACCTCTGTCGCAGCGGAATTCACCTCGTCAAGTTCTGGTTTTCTGTCAGTCGCGAAGAACAGCTGCGTCGATTTGGAGAACGAGAGCGTCATCCGCTGAAGCAGTGGAAGCTGTCGCCAATTGATACGGCGTCACTTGATAAGTGGGACGAGTACACGCGAGCCAAGGAAGCCATGTTCTTTTACACGGACACTGCCGATGCTCCATGGACTGTCGTCAAATCGGACTGCAAGAAGCGTGCTCGTCTGAATGCGATGCGCTATGTGCTGCATCGGATTCCGTACGAAGACCGGGACCTGGAGAAGATTGGTCCTGTTGATCCACTGCTGGTTGGACGTGCGCAGGTTGTCTTCGAACAGGGTGAGCAGAGTATTCAGACAGGAACCTGATTTGTGAGGATTGCGTCAGCGAGAATCCGGTTGCTGTCCGGAATTTGTGCACTGGTCATCGTTGTGGGGCTGATTCTGCAATGGCGATCTGTTGGGCTGCTACTGGAGTCGCAGGGGACTGGGTTCCTCGCCAAGTCGTTTCAGTTTCTGGCGTGGTTCACAGTCGTTACGAATCTCTTCTGTCTTGGTTATTGCATCAGGGTCTTTGCGAAGGCTTCTATGCCGAACGGGAGACTGATGGCGGTCCCCTGTGCCGCGATCATAACCGTCTTCCTTGTTGCAGCATTTGTTCTGAAGTCACCGGGCGATCTGCGGGGACTTGCCAGATACGCTGATATCCTGTTGCACTATGGAAGTCCTCCTCTGTTTTCGCTGCTTTGGTGGCTCTGTCGAGATTCAGAAACTCGAACCGTTCCGTGGGTTGCAGGTGCTGGTTACCCGATGACGTACGCAGCGTGGATTTTTTTGCGAGGTGGTCTGACTGGCTACTATCCATATCCATTCGTAGATCCAGCAGTCCGAGGAGTCATGTCAGCAGCCGTTCATGTGCTGGTCATGTTTGGGCTCTATGCCGCAGTCCTTGCAATTCTGCTGATCGCGTCGACGGGCACATCAAACCTGAAACCACCAAACGCAGAACGACATTGACGCAGGCGGTGATTCCCGCGCCTGACATCGTTGCTGATGACTCTGATCTGAGAGTGCCGGCCATCATCGATTCATCAGAGTGATCGACAGCTGCAGTACGGTCGCAATCGTGACCCAGATCAGATAGGGGACCTGTGCGACTGCAATCCACAAGTGGTACTTGCGAATCGCAGCGATGGCCCAAATCAGACTGAGCCAGACAATCAGAATATCGATGCTTGCCAGAGTCAGGCTGCGCAGAGTGAACTGAATCGGCGTGAACACGAGGTTCGAAACAAGGTTCAGCGTGAATGGAAAAGCGACCACTGGTGGTATCTTTTTCCGAGCCACCTGCACGTAGACAAAAACGAAGGTGATGATGATCACTGGATACAGGATCGACCAAATCGTTCCAATCGTTGCCGGCGCTGGAGTCCAGCTCGGTTTCTGCAGTGAGTTGTACCAGGTCATCCAGTCCATTCAGCTCACACTTTCTTTCTTGAGTTCCACTGCGGAACACGTGGTCGCGGCAGGCAGGTGAATTCCCCAGTCTGCGAGCAGCGGAACGATTCCTGCCCGTTGAACAGCGGTCACATCTGAACAGAGAACACCGTGGCACTTATGAACGATTGTTCGGCTCCGTGGGGGAGCCCGATTGCATTTTCTGAACGAAAGATTCTTGGCAAAGAGGCGAAATTGGCAACTACCTCAGCGGAAATGGAGTGTTCGGAAGAATGCGGAGGATTCTGCAGGAAAGCGTGATCCCACTCGGCAGGATTCCAGTTGACGATTTTGCAGGTGATCTAATTATTGGCAGACGCTGACGAACATGATGTGACTTCAGCGTCCTCTCAAACATCCTCTCAGTTGACTTGTTCTCTCAGTCAGGTGCAATCGTGAACACTGCGTCAATCAGTAATCAGACTTCTCGTGTTGTGGCTCGTGCTCCCAGTCGGCACCGGTCAGAACTGGACAACTCGGTGGCTCGTTACACACGCGTTGCGATGGTGGAAACCGTTCTCGCAATTCGGGACCGGCAGCGTCAGTGGTACCGAACGATCGCAGTCGCCGTACTCTTTTCTCTGGGAGTACTGATGACAGCGGCCGGCTTCCTGGGCTGGTTCTAATTGCTGAGCAAGGTGGTGCCTGATGATGCTTCATCAGGTGCCAGATGGGTTGCGTGGTTGGGCAGTCGATTCAGTCTTTGGTTTGAAGGCTGTTCAATTCCACTCAGGCAAGAACTTCACTGATCACTTTCCCATGGACGTCCGTCAGGCGATAGTCTCGCCCCTGGAAACGGAATGTCAGTTGTTCATGGTTGAAGCCCAGCAGGTGCATGATCGTGGCTTGAAGATCATGCGGAGTCACGACATTCTCCACTACCTGGAATCCGAGTTCATCGGTTTCGCCGTAGTTGCAGCCGCCCTTTGCGCCGCCGCCAGCCATCCACATCGTGAAGCAGTCTGGATAATGATCGCGTCCCAGCACCGCGCTGCCCGCGGTTCGTCCTTCGCGGAACGGTGTTCGTCCGAATTCGCCGCCGCAGATGATCAGAGTGTCTTCAAACAATCCTCGCTGTTTGAGGTCTTCAATGAGAGCTGCAATCGGACGATCAGTCTTCGCCCATTTGTTGGTGAGCCCGTCGGTCAGACCTTCACCGGGACCGGTCCCATGGAAGTCCCAACCCCAGTCAAACAACTGCACGAATCGAACACCCTGCTCGACCAGCCGTCGGGCCAGCAGGCAGTTGTTCGCAAAGCTCGATTCCCCGGGGACTGCGCCATATTTCTCAAGCGTGTCCTTTGATTCGCCCGCGATACTCATCACGTCCGGCACGGACGCCTGCATACGGTAAGCGAGCTCATACTGAGCAATTCGAGTCGTTGTTTCAGGGTGTCCGAGTTCCTGCGCCTGACTTTCGTTCAGTGCACGGAGGGTGTCGAGCGATCGACGCCGCATCTGGCGGTTCATTCCCGCTGGATCGGAAACGTAAAGCACCGGATCGCCTTTGGACCGGCACTGGACACCCTGGAACACGGAAGGCAGGAACCCGCTGCCCCATGAATTTGAGCCGCCGTTCGGCTGGACTCCGCTGCTGATCAGCACCACAAACCCGGGGAGGTCCTGGTTCTCTGTCCCCAGGCCGTACGTGACCCACGACCCCATCGACGGTCGTCCGGAACGTGGTGAACCCGTGTAAAGAAGCAATTCTGCCGGAGCATGATTGAACTGATCCGTCTTCATCGAATGAATGAAGCAGATGTCATCAGCAACTCGCTGAAGGTTTGGAACGGCATCGGACAACCAGGTTCCGGATTCGCCACACTGAACGAACTTCCGGGGAGTTCCCAGGAGCTTGGGCACACCGGAGGTGAATGCGAAAGTTCGACCCTTCAGAAACTCATCCGGACAATCCTGCCCGGTCCGGTCGACGAGTGCTGGCTTGTAGTCGTAGATGTCCAGGTTCGGTGGTGATCCGGTCAGATGAAGGTAGATCACTCGCTTGGCCCGCCCCGTGAAATGGGGCTGACGCTGTTCGAGCGGTTTTGATGCCGAAATCGGGATATCGCCCCGCGCGTGCTGCAGAGAGCCAAGTGCGATGGCTCCCAGTCCAACACCAGCTCCGGAAAGAAAATGGCGTCGTGTGGCATCAAGTATTGAAGGTGTGAGCGACATGGCGGGTCTCACATTTTGAAGACGGGGGAGGAAGAGCATGGATGCTCTTTTGTGATTGTTTCAGCCCCAGGATCCAAACACAAGTCGTTCGCTTCTGAAGACCGGAGTTCCTTCCAGAAGTGGCTCTGGTCTTGTGCTGGCAAAGGGCTAAACGAACGGCTGAGTACCCGTTGGGGACGTTACAACCGTCAGATTCCTGCGAATCCTGGAGACGGTCGGAAAAAACTGCCGAAGTAGCAATCTAGGGGTTTTTGCCCATACTCCTAAGGTACATCTGGCAGGTTTCTTCCGTCGAAAGCATCGAATTTTTTATCTTTTTGCTGGACAACCAGGTGTTTGTTGAAGTGAAAATCGCCGTCTTTCAAATTGCAGGAAATTGCGCGCACAGAATGCGGGGATTCCCTACAATCAGCTTGGCGAAAAACTGACCATTAGTTCAGGTGCTCTAAGCAACTTCGATCTTTCAATTCGCACTTATCAGGGTTGACGAAATGCTGATTTCGACATGGTTGACTGCTGTCCGTAACCGTTTCACTCACAATCGAAGTTCGGTGAAGCGAAGGGGATTGGTCAAGAAGACGTCGGCCTGTCTGGAAGATTCGCTCGAAACTCGTGCTCTGCTTGCGGCTCCGTCACTGGTCGCGGTTCGCCCCAATGTTGGCGAATTCCTGACGTCGGGTGACACTCGTAACGTGGCTCCAAAAGAGCTGACGCTGCAGTTCAATCCTGGGCAGCAGATTGATTCTTCGGGGAATCGACTGTTCAACAATTCGCCGATCATCGTGACTCGGTCTGGTCGCGACGGGACGTTTGCCGACGGCAACGAAGTTCCAGTCACACTGGGCTATGTCGGTCTTGGCGCGACGAGCGAAGATGTGGTGCTCCGTTTTGCGGAGAACCTGCCGGATGACTACTATCGAATTACGATCAAGGGCAGTGGCACAAATCCGCTGCAGAATACTGCGGGGGAGAAGTTCAAGAGTGGTACGTCTGATCCGGACGGGTACTTCTACTTCCGGTTGAATCTTGGGGCTCAGGTGCGTGCTGTAGTTCCTCAGCCGGTCACCCGCAATTCCAATGGCACTCTGACGCAGCAACGCGATCAGATCGTTGTGTACTTCAACGAAGATACTCTGGACGCCACGACTGCTCAGAATGCCAATTTCTATCGCCTGCTTGCGACGAAGGGCACGGTTGAGAACACGGATGACGTTGTCCATCTGCCAACGTCGGTTGTCTACAGCGCGTCGGCCAACACAGCGACACTGACATTTGCTTCGCCAATTGATCAGCTTTCCGGGGCCGGGACATATCGTCTGCGCATCGGAACCGACGAAACCGTTCCACTGGCACCAACGACAACGACTTACTCTGAGGTCTTCACCAGCAGTTTCGGCACAACTGGCAATGCACTGGCTTCGGTTTTGATTGAGCCGATCGTTTCGATCGACGGTAATCCGATCACGCTTTCGTTCACGAAGTCGGCATTGAATACCAATGGAATGCCAGCGATTACGGTGACGAACCGTGCCATCAATGTCGTTCTTGATTCCACAGGTGGCACGACACCAGCGCAGCTTGCCTGGGCAATGAACCTGAATACTCAGGTCAGCAAGCTCGTGAAAACAACGATCTTCGGTAATCAGAATACGAATCTGACTCTGACGTCTTCGAACATCAATTTTTCGTTTGTTGATCCAGGTTCGAGCTTTGGGAACTCCGTCAATCTTGGAACGCTTTCCAGCCAGAGTCAGGTGATCAGCGGTCAGATTCTGTCGCGAGCCTATCCATTTGACTTCCCAGGCAACGGTGACGAACCGGGACATCGCGACATCGACGTTCCCGGCGAAGACCATCTGCAGGATCCGCTCGACCAGAATCCACAGATCACGACCTACTACTACAACTTCCAGCGCAACTACGGCTTTACTCCTCAGGGAACAGCGCTGCTTAACCTGATCACGGAGAACCAGAAGCAGCGTGCTCGCGAAGCGTTCGAGCTGTATTCCAGGAACATGGGTGTGCAGTTTGTTGAAACCGCAAACCAGGGGTTCACGATTGTTACGGGCGACTTGCGTGCCATCGATCCGAACATTATCACGGGTGCTGGTGGTGTGATTGGGTATGCCAGCCGTCCGCTCAGCCTTGCCATTATGGACAATGCGGAAACCTGGGACGACTCATTTGCCGGATCGTGGTTCTCTACGGCGATGCACGAGATCGGACACCTGCTGGGACTGGGAGATGCCTACGATCTGCCAGCGCTGACAGTCATGGCCGGGTTTGAAGGGCCGACGGTCCAGACCACAACCGCGGAGCCAGACTTCCCAGGTGATGCAGACATCATCCACGGACAGGCGTTGTATCGTCCGGAAAGTCGGGACATTGACCTCTATCGTTTTGTGCTTCCCAAGAAGGGACAGTTCACCGCAGAGACGGTTGCTGAACGCATGAACGATTCCAGCCTGCTGGACACTGTTGTGCGTTTGTACAAAGAAGATTCCTCCGGCAAGCGAACTCTGATTTCTCAGAACGACGATTACTTCAGCGAAGATTCCATGCTGACGCTGGAGCTGGAAGCCGGAACCTACTTCATCGGTGTCAGCGCGAGTGGCAACGATCAGTATGATCCGACCATTCAGGACAATGGAATGAACGGGACGACGCAGGGCAAGTACGACCTGCGTATGACATTCCGTCCAAACACTGACACGACGATTCGTGACTCTGCCTTGAATCAGCCATCCCTGCGGCTGGATGGTGACCATGACGGCGTCGAAGGCGGTGTTTACAACTTCTGGTTCCGTGCCGTTGACACAAGCCGGGTTCGTGTTGTCGACAAACTTGCAACACCGGGCGGCAACCTGCCGAATCTCTACACGCAAATCAGCGCGGCCCTTGCGGCAGCTCAGCCAGGCGACATCGTTCGAATCGTTGGAAACGGTGGCACCGATGGTGACATTGCGACGAAGGCGGACAACATCTCCTATCAAATCGGACTGGATGACTCCGGCTTTGATCTGGCTGACGGGTCGTCAATGGACATCCCGAAGGATGTCGTCGTCATGATTGACGCCGGTGCAGTTCTGAAGTTCCAGGATTCATTCATCGGCGCAGGAAGCTCATCGGTCACTGTTGACCGCGGCGGTGCAACACTGCAGGTCCTTGGAACGCCGGTTCAGGACGTCACGATGACATCGTGGCGGGATGAGTCGATTGGACGTGATACAACACCAACACCAACGACGCCAAGCCCTGGCAACTGGGGTGGCCTCGTCTTCCGTCGCGATGTCGATAACGACGAAGGTCGCATCAACTATGAGCGATCCGGGATCTTCATGGACTACGTTGCGTTTGCCTCACTCAGCTACGGTGGCGGCAAGCTTGATGTGGATTCTGTTCAGCAAATCGTGAATCCGATCACGATGATTGAGTCGCGACCAGGCGTCTACAACAACCTGATCACACTCAGTGAAGACTCCGCGATGTCTGCGGATCCGGACAGCTTTGAAGAGACGACATTCAGTGCGCCTGCTTTCCAGACTGTTCCGTTCACTCCAGATTACAGCCGCGTCGGGCCGGACATCTACGGCAACCGGCTTGTGAACAATTCGAACAACGGTCTCTTCATTCGAATTCAGACAGCCGCAGGTTCCCCGACGAAGCAGATGACGGTCGCCGGTCGATTTGATGACCGTGACATCGTTCACATCATCTCCGAAAACCTGACCCTTGCTGGAACACCAGGCGGACCGTTCCTTGAAGTGAACGCACCTCCTGTCGTCCTCGTCACACTGGCTGCATCAACGGCCAGCGGAACACTGCCAGCGGGAACTTACAATTACCGGATTGTCTACGTTGACGCTTCCGGTAACCAGAGCCCGGCATCATTGCCAACTCGTTCTGTAACGCTGTCAGCCACGGGATCCGTTTCACTTGCCAATCTGCCGCCAGCAGTAGCGCCATACACATCACGACGACTGTACCGTTCTGATGACACCGGCGGCGGCAATTACACTCTGATCGCGAATCTGAACGGTTCGTCCACGACGTTTGTGGATAACGGAACGACGCTGACAGGGATCCTGGACCTCACTCTGACAGGACGAAACCGTGCTCGGCTTGATGCAAGTCTGGTAATCGATCCGGACATGATCCTGAAGATGGAAGGATCACGCATTGAAGTGGGTATGGGGGCACAGCTGATTGCAGAAGCGGTCGGTGGACGTGAGATCATTGTCACTTCGCGCCTGGATGACCGATACGGTGCGGGCGGTACCTTTGATACCAACAACGACGACTCACGCGGCAGCAGCGAAGTCAGCCCAAGCCGTACAACAGGCAACGGACTGTGGGGCGGGCTGTACCTTGCTCCGGGAGCGTCGGCGAGCATCGATCATGCTCTGGTGACCTTCGGTGGAAATGTGATTCCGACCGATGGCAACTTTGCCGGCTTCAACGTCATTGAGGCTCATCAGGCAGACCTGCGAGTCGCCAACAGTGTGTTCGAAGAGAACCGTGACGGCAGTGGCGGCACCGCACCAGCTTCGCGATATGGTCGAACTGCAAATGCCGCCGGAACAATCTTCGCTCGCGGGGCTCAGCCGGTTCTGGTCAACAACGTCTTCCGGGATAACTCCGGCCCCGTTCTGACCATCAACGCAAACGCGATGGTGGCGACCTATCAGGGCGACTACGGACGTTCGACTGGTCTGATCGGTGCGTTTACCGGTTATGAAAGCAATCAGGGACCACTGATCGTTCGAAACCTGCTCGGGCGAAATGCGGTGAACGGCATCGTTGTCCGAGGAGAGACACTGACGACTCAGTCCGTTTGGGACGACACCGACATTGTTCATGTGGTGCAGAACGAAATCACCATTCCGAACTTCCATACCTATGGCGGATTGCGGCTCAATAGTGCTCCTGATGCCAGCCTTGTCGTGAAACTGTCAGGCGCCAATGCCGGATTTACGGCTGGTGGCAAGCCTCTGGACATCGATGATCGCATCGGTGGCGTTCTTCAGGTTGTGGGACAGCCTTACTTCCCGGTCATTCTGACTTCATTCGCAGATGACTCAGTGGGTTCAGGCTTCGGACTTGATGGCCTGCCGCTGAAGGATACGAATGCAAATGGCCCCAGCACAGGAACAGCCGGTGCCTGGCGAAGCCTGTTGATCTCGCAGTATGCACATGATCGAAACGTCGAGGTCTACAACGAACGGGAGACGATTTCTGCAACGGCACCAGGAACGAACGCGACAGCGCGACTGGCGGAGTTCCTGGGAGCACTCGGCAAGCAGAACTTTATCGTTCAGAATTCAGACGGTACGACGACCACGCAGAACAGCGGCGACGACAATCTGCGACTTGGATTCGAAGTGCATGGTGCCATCAATGCACCGAACGACGTCGACGTCTACAGCTTTACTGGTACCGCTGGAAGTGAAGTCTGGATTGACATCGACCGCACTTCGTATTCGCTGGACACAGTGGTCGAACTGATCAGCTCGACCGGTACGATTCTGGCCCTGTCTGATAACTCGCTGGATGAGAGCACGAATTCCAGCCTGATCTATCGCCAGAGTTCGCTGGTGAAGGCCAACAACCTGAATAAGTCGCTGTACAACAGCGATGACATGTACACAACCAATCCAAAGGATGCGGGCTTCCGGATCATCCTGCCGGGCAACGTTGGGACGACGGGGACATACCAGGTACGAGTGCGTTCCAGCAATATTGATTCATTGAATACTGCTGCAAACCGCGCTGACCTTTCTGATTCAAGTAAGGTGTTCAGCGGTCTGACGGCCGGCAGTTACCAGCTTCAGATTCGCATGCAGGAAACGGATGAAGTTCCAGGCACAACGGTCCGCTACTCCGACATTCGATTCGCAACGAATGGCATCGAAGTCTACGGACAGCCGGTACACTCCCAGCTAGCCGGCGAATATGCTGAGAGCACGTTCCCCAATGATACGGCTCTGGCGAGCGGTAACCAGGACGTCGGCAATCTGCTGAATACAGACAGAGCCTCTGTTGCGATTGCCGGACGCATTTCTGCACCATCCGACGTGGACTTCTACCGGTTCAATGTCACCTACGATGACATTCAACAGATCCCTGGCTTTACGAATCCAAATCGGTTTGCTTCGGTCATCTTTGACGTGGATTACGCAGACGGAATGTCTCGCGCGAATCTCGATGCATACGTCTTCAATGCCGAGACGAATCAGCTGGTTCTGACGGCCAGTGATTCCAACGTTTCAGAAGACCGCAGTGGTCCGCTGGAAGGTGCGGACATGGACGACCTGTCTCGTGGCAGCGCTGGTTCGCTGGATCCTTACATCGGGCCATTCGAGTTGCCGGAAGGTAACTACTACCTGGTTGTTGCACCTCACGGTCAGGTACCAGCCGCGCTGGGACAGACGATGCTGGCGAACCCGATCAGTACTCAGATTCGCCTGGAGCCCGTTCCGTTTGTTCGTCGAATTTTCGACGAGCATTTTGGCGGTCAGGGGACTTCAACAGCTCCGGTTTACCAGTTCGGCGACGATGAACAGGGACAGAACACTGTCCAGTATCATTTGGGTGACGTGCCTCTGTTCGTCAGCGACGGGCAGTTTGTTTACATCGTGAATCCGTATACCGGCACGGCTGTCAACATTGTCGGGAATACCGGAGTCGTGCATGACGAAATCATGATGCGCCCGGACGGTGAACTGTACGGATGGAGTTTCGTTACGGGCGTCGACAACGGTGATAGCACGTATTTCCAGATCAACACCGGCAACGGGGCTCGGACCAATATCGGTGACGAAGGCATTACGACCTACCACGACTCTGACCCAACCGGAACCTTCTCCGAGGCGACGTCGAATGCCGGAATGGATGTCACTGCATTCACTTACTTCGCTCCGACAACAACCGGTGGCGTACTGGTTGGTACACGCGGCGACGGACGATATCGAGCCAATCTGATCTACCAGTTCAATACTCGCACCGGAGCGGCGATCGGTCAGGGACCAAACCGTGCTGCGAACGCTCGCGCGACGAACAACAACGTTCCGTCGCTCTTCAATCCTTCCGGTACCGACGTTGTCGAAGTTGGCGCATTCCCGACGTCTGTGACTGGAACGGTTCAGGGCGTGGCGATGGCCGGGACGTCGCTGTATGGCGTGACGAGCACTGGCTTGCTGGTTGAGCTGGATCTTGCAACGTTCACGATTGCGAACCAGAAAACGATCAGAGACGCAAATAACAACCCGGTCAACCTGACTGGTCTGACTCTTGGTCCGGACAGTGTTGAAGGTGGTGCCTACGCGACGACGCTGTTTGCATCTGATGATCAGGGAAATATCTACGCGATTGCGACCGGCGGTAATGTGATCGACCCGAACGCCGTTTGGGGAGATCCGGTTCCGTTCTTCGTAAACGGCCAGTCCGTACTGGCGACCGGAGTGCCAGCGGCCGGCATCACGTTCGGTACGCTGCAATACAATCTGTGGCAACAAACTGGAAATCGTGGTCTTGAGGCGGGCCACGGGCTGACGACAGCTGTCGATGGTACTCGAAATGCCGCCCCAGGCGGTGCCAGCCTGTATTTCGGAAATCTCGCGGGCGGGCCAACAGCCGGCAACAAGAACGACCTCGGCAACCTTGGTACGCTCAATAACTACAACTTCCCGGGCGGTGCTCATGGCACGTACATGAGCAATCCGTTCAGCCTTGAAGGTTACAATTCGGCTGACAAACCGGTTCTGTACTTCAATTACCTTCTGCAGACGGACAGCAATGACTATCTGCCAGGCGTTCGTTCGCAGTCGGATGCGATGCGAGTCTATGTGGGTGACGGTACAAACTGGGTACTGGCGGCCACAAACGATTCCTACCGCGGCCCGCTGACGGGTGATGACGAGCAGGATCTGGGGCCAAACGGAGTGACTTCGTTCCCGAACGGCCAGCTGTTCCCGGATGTTGTGGAGCTATATGACGAAGCGGCGACTCCGCAGTGGCGTCAGGCTCGAGTCGACCTCAGCAATTTCGCAGGCCGCTCAGATCTTCGACTTCGATTCGAATTTGACACGAGCGGAGCGGTGAATGTCGGCGACATTTCGACCGTTGGCGAAGAAATGTATGCTCGTGAAGGTCGCACGCTGCGAGATGGTCAGAGCTACATTCTGGAAGGTGTGAACCAGTTCGAACTGGATATGGGTTACACGCTGGTTGCTCCTTCATTCAGTGGTCTTGTGGAAGGTGAAACGTTCACGCTGGACGTCGACACGGAAACACTGAAGTTCGAGTTTGATCTGCAGCAGGTCAATGGAAGCTATGACGGTGTGCTCGCCGGCAACAATGCGATCCGTATTGCACGGACAATGAGTGCCAATGAGATTGCTCGAGCCATTGACCTGGCACTTCGAACCGCGATCGCTGCGACTCCGAATGGATCTCCACTGAAGGAGATCAAGCCTCATACCGACGGCAACCGCGTCAACATTGCCCGTCAGCCGGACAATGCTCCAATCACAACGATTGGAACAACACTGACTCAGAGTGGCGGTGCCGGCCTGTTTGTTGACGGTGCTCCAGGTGTGACACCTGGAACAACTCCGGTTGTTATCCATTCCGGCATGAGTCGAAATGAAGTGGCAACCGCCATGAAAAACGCGCTTGCCGGTCACCTGCTTCCTGCAGGGGCGTACTACGAAGTCGAAGGAAACAATGCCGCGGATCCTCTCATCGCCACTGACCTGGAGGCGCTGTCGTGGACCGATGTCGCAAACAATACGGTTCAGGAGAACAACGCTGCGCCATTGCCGCACATCTCGATCATTGGCTCTTCGTCCGGTATTTTCACCGACTTCTACCGATTTGATGTACCTGCTGGTGCATTGACTCGGAGAGTCATCGTTGACCTTGATGGCACGAACACGACGTTCAATTCCATGATTCGAATTGTGGATACGAACGGAGCGACCGTCATTGAGAACCTTGTGGGAACGACGCTGGATATTGGCAGTAACCACATTACGTCCTACCTGGATACCAATCTCGCACCTGGAGAATACTACGTTCAGATCGGTGTCCCGCCATTCGCCAACGACGCGCTGCCAGGTCAGCGATACACACTGCACCTGTCGGTTGAAGGGCATGCCGTTAATGCCAACGGCCCGGCGGATCCTCTGGTCGTGAATCCGTTCAACATCAAGTCGAGCGGCGACCTGGTGCGAATCATTGGTCACTACGTCACAAACGCAGGTCCGATGGGACACACAACCGGATTGCCAGGCGATGGGTTCGGCGGGTACTTCGATACAGCCACGACCGCTCAGCGCGGTATGAACAACGCGTTCGAAGGGATGTACATCGACGACATTATCATCGGGTTTGCTGAACGTGGTGAGATGGTCACCAATGCACCGAATAACTCGACATTCATCGACAATCCACAGATCGTCAACCGCAACAACACGAACCCATACCAGGATATTCTGGAAGGTGCGTACGATGTCGAAATTCGACGCGCTTCAGACTATGCGAGTACTCCGTCTTCAGTCCCGAATCCTCAGTTTGATTCTCGTGACACCAATGACCGCCTGACGGACGCACAGTCGATCCGGGTTCCGAGCGCTTCATCGCTTCGTGACGGGCAGACATTTACCATCAGTGACGGCGTAAATTCCGTCACGTTCGAATACGAAGATGAACTGCTGTCGAATGGCGTTGCTCAGGGACACTTTGCAATCCCATTCAATCCGGCGAAGTCCGCAACGCTGGATGGTCGCTACGAAATGGACAGCTATCGCACGGGTGAATCGTCCGCCACAATCGCGGGCCGAATCCTCGACGCGATCAACTCCACCGCTGTGCAGGGCATCCTGAAGATTCGGGCTTCCCTGTCAGATGGAGCTGAAGATTCTGCGTTTGGCAGCACAAGCAGCGTGATCAATCTGTATGGCACGGCTCTGGTGACGCTGAACGACGGTCTGCAGACTCCGGGTGCTGATGGCATGCCGGATGGTTTCTACGGCACAATGGCTGGGCTCGGAAACACGATCGGCTCAACAACGTTGTTCACATTCCGAAATACTACTCCATACATTGACCCGAATACGGGTTACCCGGAGCAGATTCACAGCATTCGAGTCCAGCTTCCTGCCGGTCAGAAGTTCGATCCGATTTCGCTTCTTGGAGGCAACGGTACCGGTCCGACTGTCAATGCTGCGTCTGATTTCGACTCACCGACATTTACGTCGCTGGACAACAACAATCCGCGGATTCCTAAGTTCTCGTTCAGCTCTGAATTTGACGTGATGACGATCGACTTTTCTCAGATCGTCGATGCGACACAGCGCGGTCCTGGTTTCGAAAAGAATGATGTGCTGATCTTCGGTCTGGACATCGACTTCTTCGCTGAACCAGTATGGAACCTCGGGGCGACAGTCGACGTCAGCTACAGCAGCGGACGTGCTGTTGCATCCAAGTTTGTCCAAAGCGCAACAACGGACCAGATGGGCGTCCTTCGTCCAGTCACCGACCCAACCACCGTGATTTCTCACGAAGGTTATGGCGACAGCAATCAGTACCGTGATCAGGGACAGCTTCTGATCCGATCAAACTTCATCTCAGACTCGCTGAACTGGGGTATTCTGTCTGATGCGGGTACTCGAACGGGCAGCCCGAATCCAGCAGGTGCTGGTGCGCTGACTCACGCTGGCCCGCCACGAAATCTGCGTGAACCAAATACCAACAACTGGCTGCCGGGCATTGTGATTTCCAACAATGTCATCGTGCAGTCCGGTCAGGGCGGCATTCTGTTTAGTGGTGAAGTACCACCGGGAGCCACCACGACGGTTGGCCCTGTTCCGGTTGGCCGAATCATCAACAACACGATCGTCGGCAACCCGACGAATCGTGTGGGTGTTGGTATTCAGGTTGATCAGAACGCAAGTCCAACGCTGTTGAACAACATCGTTGCTGACCTGGTGACTGGCGTCTCTGTCGATGCCAGCTCACAGGCGTTGGGAACGGTTGTCGGTGGAACGCTGTACCGCAATAACGGAACGAACGCATCGACGGGTGCAATCGGTCTGGGAACCTTCCCGATCGTTCTGACGAACTCTGATCCTCTCTTTGTGGACCAGGCTCGACGCAACTACTACCCGGCTCCGCTGTCACAGGCGATTGACAGCTCCATCGACACTCTGTCGGATCGAACTGGTTTCATCACAGTTCGTGATCCGCTCGGAATTGGTGTTTCTCCGATCACGACGCCGACCGTCGACGCTTACGGCCAGCTCCGTGGGGACGACCCTGCCGTTTCCACACCGGCTGCTCAGGGCGCGAATGTGTTTAAGGACCGTGGCGCGATCGACCGAGTCGACTTCTTCCGCCCAACGGCCTACTTCTCGACACCGCTTGACCAGTCGACGAGCGACCTCGATTCAACTCTCGACGCTGTATGGCTCAATTCTCCGATTACAGTTCGCGAACTGATTATCTCGCTGACCGACATCGGAATCGGCGTTGACGATGCTCGAGTACTCCTGAACGGCTCTCAGTTCAAGTTGTACATGGACGATGGTGTGAAGCAGTCAACTGACCTGCCGGACCTTCCAAACGGTACGGTGATCACAGAGGGACTGCTGCAGAATGGTGTCGACTATGTGTTTGTCTACAACTCAACGACGAATGAAGTGATCTTCCGCTCAACAACGGCCTTCCCGGATGAGCGCAAGTACCGCATCACTGTGGACAACACGGACGCGACAACCGACGGCGTCGACGGCATTCGTGACCTGGCAGGAAACTACCTGGCACCGAATCGTGTCGATGGGACGACGCAGTTCACGCTGTTGTTGACCGATGGCGTGAACGACCCGCCAGTGAACTCAGTGCCTCTGGCTCAGTCAACACCGGAAGACACGACGCTGGTCTTCAGCCAGGCAAACGGGAATCTGATTTCCGTTTCTGATGCAGACGTCTGGCTTGGGACCAACATCCTGCGAGTCACGCTGGCGTCAACAAACGGAGTGATGTCACTTTCGCGAACGACCGGACTCACGTTCACAACGGGTGACGGCACGGCAGACGCGGCGATGACATTTACCGGCACCGTTGACTTCATCAACGCAGCACTGGCTGGGATGTCGTTCATCCCGACACCGGATTACTTCGGTTCGGCTCAGATCACGATTACGACCAACGACCTTGGCGGCTTCACCGGACCGCCAACACCACCAGCGGCACCTCAGGAAGACATGGATGTCATTCCGATCAATGTGACGCCGGTCAACGACAGGCCTGTGTTTAATCCGCTCGCGGACCCGGCAGCAATTGATGAAGATGCCGGTGCTCAGACAGTGGCCGGATTTATGACGGGCCAGGCTGCCGGACCAGCCAATGAAACGCCTCCACAGACGATTTCGGCAACACTGACTGTCACGTCAGTAACTGGTTCATGGACCACATCGACGTTCTTCAGCACCGCGCCGGCCATCGACACGACGACGGGCGATCTGACTTACACGGTTGCTCCGAACGTGAACGGCAGTGCGACGATCAGTGTCGTACTGACTGACAGTCTCGGCCTGACCAGTGTGACTCGTAACTTCACCGTCACGGTGAATCCGATCAATGACGAGCCTGTGTATACGCTGAATCCGGTTCTGCCGATTTCGGTGGCGGAAGATGCTGGTACTCAGAACATTGACCTCATCAACACGTTTGCTGCCGCTATCGCGACGGCACTGGACGAACTTGGCACGCAGACACTGACATTCTCGCTGTCTAACGTGCAGCTTGTCTCCGGTAACGTGTTGATGGACACGCTGACCATTGACGCAAACGGCAACCTGACGTTCAAGTCGCATCAGGACACTGCCGGTGTGATCACAGTGGATATGACACTTGCGGACAATGGTGCAACGGGTGGATTGAATGACAACATCACTCCAGTTCTGCAGATTCAGATCACTGTCAACCAGGTAAACGATGCTCCTGTGGCTGTTGCATCGCCTCATACGGTTGACGAATCGTATGACCTGACGCTGGATGCATCTGCAAGCTTCGACGTGGATGCATTCTTTGGTCAGACGCTGACTTATGCGTGGGACCTTGATAACAACGGTTCATTTGAAACGTCGACAGGTGCCAATGCCGTTTCTACCGTGACCTGGGCATGGCTGCAGTCGCTCGGAATCACCGCTCCTCAGACGCGAACGATTCGACTGCAGGTGACTGACTCAAGCGGCGCGGCGAACAACGTGGGGACAACAACGACCACGCTCAACACGCTGATCGTTGATTATGGTGACGCTCCGGATACCTTCGGTACGCTGAAGACTTCGACCGGTGCTGCTCACACAATCGCCGGCGGTTTGTTCCTTGGTTCCACTGTTGATAAGGAAACGACGGGCATCCCAAGTTCCGATGCTTCCGGCGACGGTGCTGATGAGGACGGCGTCAGCTTCCCAACTCGTTTCGAAACAACCAGCAGCCAGCCGCTGCCGGCGTTTGTGGACATGATGGCCTCAAAGGCCGGCTTTGTGGATGCATGGCTGGATCTGGATCAGAACGGTGTGTTCGATGCGGGCGAACGACTGACACCAGCGGGTGGCATGGCCGTAGTCGCAGGTTCGAACCGTCTGTTCTTCGACATTCCAGCGAATGCACCGACCGGTGATACCTTCATGCGGTTCCGAATTAGCTCTGTGGGTGGACTCGCCGCAACAGGGCGAGCCGCTGATGGAGAAGTCGAAGACTATCCGGTGAAGATCAGAACTCTGTCAGCGCCGGTGACTCCGGTGATTAACCGACCGGTGGACTTCAACCCGGCTGACGGGCGCATTCCTCAGACCAGTGATCTGACTCCGGTGGTCGTCTGGACGTCGCATCAGGAAAACTATTCTTACAGCCTCGAAGTGCGAAATGCGTCGAACACGCTGGTTTACAGCGGAACGACAACCTTCAGCTTCCAGGAAGTCACAACGACGTTGCCAGCGGGTATCTATACCGCGACGGTCGTGGCTTCGAACAAACTTGGAACGACCGCCGCACCAGCGACCTGGACATTTGAAGTTGTTCCGCTGGTCGTTTCGGCACCGTCCGGAACGGTCACTGTTCCTCGTCCGCTGATTCAGTGGAATGCAATTGAAGGCTCTTCCAAGTACACGGTCAATATTGAGTCTCTGACAGCTGGAAACACATTCCTGCTGACCACGTTCAGTACAACCGGACTGACGATTCCGAACCAGTTTACTCCTCCGACTGATCTGCCGATCGGTCGCTATCAGGTTCGCGTTCGAGCGACTGATGCCGCGGATCAGCTGGGCGACTGGAGTCCGTTTGTCTCCTTCGTAGTGAAGACCGCTCCGATTGTGACATCGCCAGCGGGTCCAACGACGTCGATTCGTCCAACGATTGCATGGACTCCAGTTGCCGGTGCGGTGACCTACGAAGTGGACTTGTTCAACCTGACCGACAACGTTCAGGTGGCTCGAGTAACCGGGGTCACCCTGACCAACTGGACTCCGTCAAGTAATCTCACTCTGGCGGACTACCGAGTTCGCGTAAGAGCCTTCAACGTCGTCAACGAAGATTCGAACTGGAGTCCGGATCAGATCTTCCGAGTGGCACCAGTGCCAGTCGCTGTTGCTCCAGTCGGCCGAATTCCGGATGCCACACCGACGTTCAGCTGGAACGCAGTGGGTGCCGCGGATCGTTATGAGCTGATTGTGACTCAGAACTTTGGCGGCCACCTGCAGGTCGTCAGCGAGCTGAACATTACATCAACGTCGTTTACACAGCCGACAGATCTGCCGCTTGGACGATATCAGTTCACAATCCGGGCGGTGAACCTTCCTGCGGCCGGATCCGTGAGTGGATCGGCGTTGTCGACCATCAGTTCGACCTATGACTTCACCGTCACGGAACGACCGACGGTCACCGCTCCACTGCCAACAACCTTCCTCGCTCGCCCAACAGTTGAGTGGACAAATCCACTTGGTGCCGGTGCGAACCCAGTCAGCGAAGTTTGGTTGAACAAGGTCGAAAACGGCGTTTCCAATAAGGTTCTGAGCCAGGCGGGCATTGCAGGAACATCATGGCAGATTTCCACCGACCTCGTGCTGGGAACCTATCAGGTTTGGGTACGAACCAATTCCTCAGTCGATCCGGCAACCGTTTCAGACTGGAGTCTTGCTCGCACGTTCCGTGTCACGACGCCTCCAACTTTGATCGGACCTACCGGCCGAATTGGCGATGCAACGCCGACTCTGACCTGGGCCGGCGTGCCGGGTGCTCAGTCGTATCGCGTCTTCGTTTCCAGCAACTCTGTTGGAACCACGGCGTATGACGTATCCAACATCAATGCACTGAACTTCACGATTCCTTCGGACCTGCCAATCGGACGGTACCGTTACTGGGTACAGGCTCGCAGCGCATTCGGTGACCTCAGCAACTGGAGCGCTCCTTTGGACTTCCAGATTGTGACGGGCCCGACGCTGACAGGTCCGGCGTCATCAACGTTCGATACGACGCCATCGTTTGCGTGGACAAATATGGCCGCGACATTGAACGGACTGCCAGCGGGAGCGACGAGCTACGAATTCAGAATTGATCAGGTTCTGTCGACAACGGTCACGACAAACTTCCGGTTTGTCGCCGGCCTGACATCTCCGTCTTACACGCTGCCAGACACCGACTTGTTGCCAATCGGTAACTACCGTGCGTACGTCCGAGCACGCTCGGCTGATACTCAGGGTGACTTTAGCTTTGCTCTGGCGTTCTTCGTTGGCGGACGACCGAACGTGAATGCCGTGCCAACGTCAAGCAACCAGACTCCACGCATCACGTGGCAGGCGGTTGACGGCACGTCGGGGTATGAGATCTACATCGTCAATGTTCTGGCACCAACGGTGACTCTGGTTCGCCAGAGCAACATCGGAGCGACGAACTTCACTCCGGCGACCGCACTGGGCAAAGGAACGTTCCGCGTTTGGGTTCGTGCATTCAATGCATCGACAGGGGCTGCAAGTCTCTGGAGTAACGCAGTGGACTTCACGATCACGTCAAAGGACGAGGCGGTTCGACCGGCATCTCCTGACACCTGGATGCTGACGGCACTGGCCCCGGTCTTTGAAGATGGTTCCACGGATACCACCATCAGTATGCTGCCTTCACGAATGGCGGGTGCTGTTGATGCAATGATCTTGGATGTGCCAGTCGCGGTTGAGTCCGTCGAACAGCCGGTCATTCCGGTTGAATCTGTCTCAACTCAGCACACCGATGCCGTCCTTGGCGGATGGGACAGCGAAGCATGGTGGGATGCTCCTGACGCTGAAGTGACTGAATCAGTTGAGCAAGTTGTTGTCACAGCACCGGTGGCTGAACCTGCTCCAGCGAAGGAAGAAACGAAGTCTGCCGCAATTGGCCTGCTGGGAGCAATCCTGGCACTCAGCGCGCTGCTACGTCGTCGAAGGAATTAGGAAGAGTCCTCGACATAATTTCCTTCTGCGGCTAAAACGAAAAGAACTGCGGGGCTCGATCGAGCCCCGCTTTTCTTTTTTGGTCCAATGAAGTTCAATTCGCGGACGGAAGCGTCAGCCGATCTGAAAGTGTGACGCGCGTTGACCCTGATCAGAAGTACTTTGTCCCATGCAGGTTACTATCACAGCTGTCGGCCCTGACAATTCAGGCCTGGCCGATCCCATCGTGCATTACGTCACGGGGGCCGGTGCCAACATCCACGAAATTCAGATGTATGACCGCGATTCAGAGCGCTTGTTTGCGATGCTGATGCGGATCGAATGGTCCGGAGATATCTCGACGCTTCGGAAACACCTTCAGGAAATCGGTAACCATCGTGGATTGCAGGTACGCGTGTGGTCACGTGACGAGCATTCGCGTCCTCCGCGGCTGGCGATCTGTACGACGTACCGTTCTGAACCGCCTTTGGCACTGCTGAGAGCCATTCGAGATCGCCAGTTGAAGGCGGAAGTCGCGGTCATGATCGGCAATCGGAATGCCTGTCGCAGTGTCGCGGAACAGTTTGAGGTTCCCTGGATGAACATGGGAGACGCCCAGGGCAATCCTGACTATTCAGTGCTGGAACGTGTCATTGACGAGCAGCAGATCGATTATGTCGTGCTGGCACGTTACATGAGAGTTCTTCCTGCGGATCTGTGCTGGAAGTTTGCCGGTGGACGAATCATCAATCTCCACCATGGTATCCTTCCGTCCTTTCCCGGTTTCCGACCCTACGAAGACGCTTATCAGCATCGGATGCTCTGCTTCGGTGCCACAGTGCACTTCATTGTGCCGGAGCTGGATGCCGGAAATCAGATTATCTACCAGGGGGCATTCAGCGTTCCGCCGGGAACCACTCTGGCAGAAGTGAAGCGACTCGGTGAAACTGACCACGAACCACGATGCCTTCTGGAAGGAATGCGGCGAGTGATCGACCGGGAAGTGGAATTACATTTTCACCGTGTCGTTCGGCGATCTGTCTGACACGAAGCTGGTTGAGTTTTCTGACTTCGAATTTTGAATACTGGTCACGAGCAGCGATATGCGTCTTTCGGAACTGTTTGCCGGGTCAAAGCCTGTTTTGTCGATCGAGATCTTCCCTCCGAAGACAGCGGAGGGAGACGCGGCGTTGCGTCGCAATCTTCAAACGCTGGTTCAGTACAATCCGTCGTTCGTGTCCTGTACCTATGGGGCCGGCGGATCGACTCGAGATCGGACGATGGCCTGGTGTCGTGAGATCCAGGAAACGTTCGGAAAGACGGCGATGGCTCATTTCACCTGCGTCGGATCGACGCGGGAGGAACTGGTGCAATGGCTTGCCAGCGCTGCGGAAGCCGGTATTCACAACATCATGGCACTGCGAGGAGATCCGCCCGCTGGTCAGGAAGCGTTTCGAGCGGTCGAAGGTGGCCTTGGAAATGCGAATCAGCTGGTGGAACTGATTCGCTCACACCAGCCTCAAATGGGAATTGGTGTTGCGGGATACCCGGAGAAGCACATCGAAGCCAGCTCTCTGGAGGACGATCTTCGCAACCTGAAACGCAAGGTGGATGCCGGCGCTGACGCGATCTTCACACAGCTGTTCTTTGTGAATCAGAACTTCTTCGATTTCCGGACGAAGTGTGAAAAGCTGGGGATCCGAATTCCAATCGTTCCGGGCATCATGCCAATCACCGACTTTGCCCGCATCAAACGCATCACTTCGATGTGCGGCACGGTGTTCCCGGATGATCTGGCTGCGAAGCTTGAAGCCGTGCAGAACGACCCGGACGCTCAGTTTGAGATTGGCGTTGAGCATGCGATTCGGCAATGCGAAGAACTTCGCCGCGAAGGAGTTCCTGGACTGCATTTCTACGCTCTGAATAAGTCAGACGCGTGTCAGAGAATCCTGGATGCTCTGAAGATCTGAGCAGACACTGGTGGCTTGCCCCACCTGTCGCACGCACTGTTGATCAGCGATGCGAATGAGCACGAAAAAAGGGAACGATCCAGCAGGATCGTTCCCTCGTCATTTGTGGCCTGAAGTTTGTGCTCTTATCGAACCAGAAATCGCTTTGCATCCGCAAAAGTCTTGGGATCCTTCTGTTCGATCACCTTCAGTTGCTCGGCGGCCTTCAGTGCGTAGTCAGGTGTTTCCTGAGTTCCATCGGCTTGCTTTGGGCCCTTGTCCTGGCTGCAGGTGATCAGGTAGCGAATGATTGCACGGCGAATAGCCGGGATCGCGAAATCCTGATTGTCGTACATAGCGACCAGACGATCCTGCACGCTCCAGTCCTTCCATCGTGACAGGTCGGTAATCACCAGGTCCGCCAGTTCCTGTCGGTCCAGAAGAATGTGCATGGACTGCTTCAGGCGGTCCTTCGAGATTCGATCGGGTTCGTAGGTCCACATGAATCGCAGAGCCTGCATGACCGCGTACGTTTCACTGAACGGCAGGTTGATTTCTTTGCCATTCTTGTCCACTGCAACTTTGCTTCGCATCTTTGCGTCTTCAAGGACTTTCAGGCCTTCTTCACCCTTCAAGAGAATGTAGCCGGCCATGACACCTTCGATGCCGAGCCGGAAGTCCGCGTCGAGCACCAGGATCTTCTTCTCCAGGATCGGTGCATCTTCCGGCTTGCCGCAAAGCCCTGCCATCAAACCATAGAAGCCGATTCGCGTGACAGGGGTCTTTTCGTCAACCAGCCACTGAAGAACTTTCTCACGCGGAAGCTGATCTTTCAGTGGAACGATGACGCTGTAAGGTGCCGCGGCAAACTCAGCGAACGCGTCGTTGGCGACCATTTGGTCTGGGTGTTCGAAGTAAGGAAGGAAGTACAGCAGCCGCTCAGTCTGCACTTTGGGGTCAGTCGCGAGTTTCGGCATCTTTGCCTGGTAGGCCCAGCCGGCGTCAGTCACTTCCGACGGTGCATGCCAGTCTTCCAGTCGGTCATTTGGTCCCATCAGCGTGTACTTACTGTCCTTGTTCCCGCCGTAGTACACAGGAAACTCAACGACCTGACCTTTCTTGTACCGATCTCCCAGCGTGAACCCGACGTCCACAATTTCAAATCGGGTTGATCCTCCGGTGATGTCCGTGGCCTTAGTGCCACCGAGGTACCTGCCAAGCAGCAGGTGATCGCACATCTGGATCTGTTCGGCAAGGACCAGCGTCGGTGCGTCACAGAAAGGACACATGGCCGAACAGGTCGTTGTTGAAGCCGCAGCGGCAGTGGTGGCAGTCAATGCAAGAGCGGCAAGTGCGAGCAAGATTCGCATGAGGCTCCCTTTCAAAGAAAGGAATGAGCCTGCCTAGTGAATGACTTTGGCCTGCTCAATCCGGTAGAGGCGGGATAAGTTGTTGTCGTCGGCAGCCGGGTCAATTCGAAGAATTCCCTGAACATCGAACGGACGTCCTTCGATGTAATCCGTCTTTTCTCCGTCTGCCAGAGTGACGCCGATGATATCGTAAACTTTAGGCTTTCGCACGAAGCAGCAAATGCCATTGTCGCGTGCAAGGACAAATTCCGTCAAATCGGTGGCCGCGAATGTCGGGTACATAAACCCGCGAATTCGTACGGGCTTCCCGTCAAGTTCCGAGAGCCAGTCGGGGAAATGCGACACTGCGTCCGCAGGAACCGGCTCCATGTTCAGGACTTTCAGCAGATCCAGGTCGTCGTAGGTCACTCGAAATGCCTGCCCGAGTTCTTTGCGGAAGTGCTTTTCCGGGATCAACAACTGAATCTCGCGGTGTTCTCCTTCGGCGGCGTTGTCCACCCCGGGTGCATCTGCGGGACCGGTGAGCCCTGACTGGCGTGAAGTCACCATTTTTTCGCCCCTACTGTCCCCCGCAGCAGTCGCATTTTCCGACGGCGTATTCGTGGCCACTGTGGAACCAGCATCTCCCGTCGGTTGCTGCCCCGCAACTGTCGTCGCGGTTCCGCCGTTCGCCGTTTCAGCGGCGACAGCCGCAGGAACCGCTGAGCCTGTCGCGTCCGTCTTCGAGCCAGCGTTGTCCGTCGTCGTTTCTTTCGTGTTTGAAACGGCGGCGACTTCGGTTGTCGCGGCGGAGGCTGAGTCAGTCTTCTGATTCTGCTCGCGGTCGAGTTCTGACGGGGCAGTCTGCTTGAAGTCAACAAACTCGGGCGAAGTACCCTGGCCGCATCCTGTCATGATCACCAGGGTAGCGAGAAATGCGGATTCAAGTGGCAGATGTCTCATGAAAATCAGTCCTTCGTTTCGGCACTGCCTGTGGTGCACCGACAGGAATGTGGTTCACACAGCGTACGCAGATCCATCCGTTTTGTCATGCTACGAAAGACTGGAGTCAGCGAGTGTCAGAATCGGGTCCAGGCGTCTTCGACCAGTTCAGCGTCCATCGAATACACCGGAGCGAATTCGTAGTCTTCGCCGCTCTTGCCTTCACCAGCCTTAACATCCGCCTTCAGCACTCCGGCGACTGCCACCATTCCAATGTAAGACTTGGTCGTCAGCTGATTGGAAAACTCAGCTCCCAGTTGTTCCTTTTGTTCGTCCGTCAACACGACTTCAGACATGCCTGAAGATCGGTACGACAACTGTGGTCTTTGGCCGTCAGGAAATGAGCTCAAAGTCACCGTGATGAAGTCATGCGACTTCGGCTTTCCGCCAAAACAGCATTCTCCATTGTCTTTCAACAGAATAAACCGAGGAAGTCCGTCGGTGGCCTGAGTGGCCCACATGAACCCCTTCAGGTAGAGCTTCTTTCCAACCAGCTTCGAAACTTCCGGGTCAAGTTTCCTTTTTCCCGCGACGTAGTAGAACTGCTTTTCAGCGATTTCCTTCTGAAAATTGATTCGCATGTACCCGTCAGGGACTTCGGTGGAATAGGCATGGGCCATTTTTGCCGAGCCCAGAATCAGACTGGCAACAGACAGCACGAGGCCGATCAGTGACATTCCGCCACCTTTGACCGCACCAGCTGCTCCACGAACTCGGAAGAACGCCGCAAGCCCGATGAAGATTCCGAACGCAGCCACGTAGAGCCCAAACAGGCCAATGAAGCCGGTCAGGGACAGCAGCCCCAAACACAGGGCCAGCGGCGCCCAGGGAGAAATTGGGACGTAGTCGAAGTCATTTCCTTCGTCCGAACTCCAGCCGACACGCTGTTCTGAACCAGAATCCTGGGTGGCTGACGCTGGTTCGGAACCGCTCAACCCGGCGGTTGAGGACTGCTCAATCTTTGTGGCTGGTTCCAACGTCTGCTCGGTCATTTCATCGCTCCTGAGTTGAATTCTCACAGGATCTTACGCACAAAAATCAGGATTTGTGAACGGTTTGAAGACGATTTCGCACGCACCGCACAGAATCGAAGACGCCGGACCCGGATATGCAAGATGAACGGTCATCTTTCGGTTGAGACCCTCGGGAAGTAAGACGGTGCCGAGCGTCCGGGTTCGGTATCTTTCCAGTCAAAACTCGGTCCTGCCCTCTGTCAGATCGCTGGTCAGATGGTTACCATCCAGCCGATCTTCTCAATACCGCGACCCGATTCCAGCTCTGCTCCACAAAAACCCTCCCTGTTACAACCTGCACAAGCGACCAGATTTGGTTGCTCGATTCCTTCCTACCGACTTCCGTGAGGTACCGTATGCCTCCACAAAACCATCCCTCTCACCCCGGAATTGCTCGCCGCACCGCCGTTCAGGCAGGTGCCATCGGCTTGCTTGGGTTGGGAATGAACCACATCCATGGCTTGAAAGCGATGGCCGGGGAGACCGCGACGCCCAAGCCGTTCCGGGCGTGCATCTACATTTTTCTGTCGGGTGGTTTGGGACAACAGGATAGCTTTGACCCCAAGCCGCATGCGCCGGCGGAGGTTCGTGGCGAATTTCAACCCATTGCGACATCGACTCCGGGTCTGCAGATTTGTGAACACCTGCCTCAGCTGGCCATTCGCAGCCATCTATGGTCTGTGTGTCGATCGCTTGGGCATCCGTCGAATGATCATTCAGCCGGCCATCAGATTATGTTGTCGGGGCGAACGGAGCTGCCACCAGGATTCAACCCAAATACTCCGCGCCCGCAGGATTGGCCAAGCATCGCTGCGATCGCGAACGCGGTGACTTCACCCCGCAACAATCTTCCACCTGCCGCTGTCCTTCCGGAGCAGCTGGTTCATTACTCTGGTCGCATTATTCCAGGTCAGTTCGCGGGTCTGCTTGGAGTAAATCGCAATCCGTGGTTTATCGAAGCGTCTCCATTTCACTCCACATCCTACGGAGCGTTTCCGTCCTACAAGTTTGATCATCAGGATCGAGGCAACAAGGACGAGCGTCACTTTGAAGCTCCAAGCCTGACGCTGGCTCATGGCATGACGAATCCTCAGCTAACGCGCCGAGTCTCCCTGCTGAATGAGCTCGAAGGGCAATCTCGCGTGCTTGAACAGGCCGCAACGGCCGCGCGCTTCGATCGATACCGCGAAGGCGCGATTTCACTGCTGACGGACTCCCATGTTCGTGAAGCTCTGGACGTGACTCGTGCCCCCGATGCCGTCCAGGATCGATATGGACGCAATTCATTCGGCTGGTCACTCCTGATGGCCCGGCGACTGGTCGAAGCGGGAGTCAACCTGGTTCAGGTGAATCTTGGCAACGACGAAACCTGGGACACTCACGGCAATGCATTTCCGCATTTGAAGGACAATCTGTTCCCACCGACGGACCGTGCCCTCGCGGCGCTACTGGATGATCTGAGCGAATCCGGTTTGCTCGACCAGACTCTCATCGTAATGGCTGGCGAATTCGGTCGAACGCCTCGGATCACGCTGCTGCCTGCTCATTACAAACTGCCAGGGCGAGATCACTGGGGAGCAGTTCAGAGCGTCTTTCTTGCCGGTGGAGGAATTCAGGGCGGTCGGATCATCGGAGCAACGGACGCCATAGGTGCTTACCCGGTTGCCGATCCACAGCGTCCGGAAAATCTGGCCGCCACAATCTACGAAGCCCTCGGACTACCACGCACGGTGGCCTGGTATGACGAAGTGGAACGCCCCCATCAGGTCTACTACGGCGAACCAATTGCGGGCCTTGCCTGACACCGGATGGCCGATGCCCGCTCGTTCTTGAGTGACCGAATCTGCTGCTTTGCTCAACAGACTCGCCCGTTTGTTGTCGAATGGACAAACGTCTCAAACACTGAGCCATCGCACTGAATGGCGGCACTTCTGCACAACTGCCGCTTCATCATTTCAAACCTGTCCACCAAATCTATTCAGCGTTCGTTACCAACTCGCGCAGAGAAACTGCATGAATGAGTCACGTGCGACGCGCAGCGATGGGAATTCCATGAAGACAGTGCAAACGGCATATCAGTTGCATTTCGTCTGACGAGGGCAGCTGGTGGTTTTCAGACAGTGCGAGGACGAAGGAACGCATACGGCTGCGATTTACAAAGGACACAAAGGAATGAACACCGGTTATCTGATCGACATGGATGGCGTGATTTATCGAGGCACCGAACTGATTCCTGGTGCTCGCGACTTAATCCTGCGATTGCTCGTCGAAGAAATCCCGTTCACGTTTTTGACGAACAACAGTCAGCGAAGCCGGCGAGATGTGGCGACGAAGCTGAATCGACTTGGTATCCCAATTGAAGAACGTCACGTTTTCACCTGTGCGATGGCGACAGCAAGGTTCCTGGCTCGCCAAAGACCAGGAGGAACGGCGTATGTGATCGGCGAAAGCGGACTGATTAACGCACTGCACGCGAACGGATACTCGATCGTGGATACTCACCCGGATTACGTCGTCGTCGGCGAAGGAAGAACACTCTCCTTTGAAATGGTGGAACGCGCCGTTCAGCTGATCCTTGATGGTGCTCGACTGATTGCGACGAATCTTGATCCCAACTGCCCAACCGCATCAGGGACTCGTCCAGGCTGCGGTGCGGTGGTAGCCCTTCTGGAAAAGGCGACGGGAGTGAAGGCTTTCAGCGTTGGAAAACCAAGCCCCATCATGATGCGAGCCGCAAGGAAGGAGATCGGTCTTGAAGCGGCGGAAACCATCGTCATCGGCGACACCATGGACACCGATATTCTGGGTGGTGTTCAGATGGGATATCGTACGATCCTGGTTTTGTCAGGTGTCACCACTCGGTCAGATCTGCAAAACTTTGCTTATCGCCCTGATATCGTCGTGGAATCAATCGCGGATCTTCTGACACCATCAGACGAACTGCAGGCACTGATCAGTGGGGAAACGGCGATGTCAGCCTGCTGATGTGCGACGTCTTCAGTTTCAGTTGTTACTCCAAAAAATTTCGCATCATCAGTTGGTCCACGGGAGCGTAGTCGTCGGTCAGCAGAACTGCCTTCGATGCATCCGCGCGAACTCGATGCCGGATCTCAGCGATCGGTACAACGATCGCCGTTGACCATTGGCTCCACCAGTCAGTGACAGCCGTCAGAATCGCATCACCCGAGTTCACTGCAGCCAGATCGGTCGATTGTTTCTGCATCGTAGAAGCGATGATGAAGACACTTCTTTCACGCAGCTTTTCCGTTTCTTTCGGAATCATCAGACGTGTTTCCGGGAATGCATGATCCATCGTCTTTGCCGCTGATGCGACGAAGATTCCGGAATCCAGACTGTCAATGACCGTCAGCAGATAGACGCCGTCCTTTCGCAGCAACCGACGAATCAACTGGTTGTATTCCAGTGTCATCAGGTGAGACGGGACTGAGAAGTCATTGACGGCGTCCTGAATGATCACGTCGTACGAGGTTTCTTCGGCATTGCGGACAAACTGCCGGCCATCCATGTGATGAGATTGAATTCTCGTCGCAGTCGACAGCCCAAGATGATCGTGAGCCACCTGAGTGACGCCTGGGTCGATCTCGACGACGTCAATGATTGTGTTGCGGAGATCTGACTGTGATTCAATCCAGCGAGGAAGTGAATAGCCACCGCCTCCGATGATCAGCACTTTCGCCGGCCGTTGCTCGGCATCGGCAAGTTCAGAGGCCCATCGAATGACGTCTCCCTGAATCTTCTCATGAGGATAATGCAGAAACGATGGGTCATTCAGGTCGATGGCTGAATGAACGAGTCGATCAAGGACCATGACACGGACGTCGCGATCGCCAATCTTCTCTTCATTCACGTTGATCGCAAAATAACGAGTCTCACACAGGTACGGTGATGGACACACAAGAACGAGCAGAGCGGCGGTCACCAGCAGAGCTTTGGGGAAGAAGTTGTTCTGTCGTGCTTTCGCCTGCACGCTTTCGGGTTCAGCGGCTTCCGTTTTGGATGGCCGTGTTGCAACGATGGACAGCACCAGCGGAACGATTCCCGCGAGAATGCATGTTCGAATGGCTCCAAACTGCTCAATCGCGATCCAGGCCGTTGCCAGAATGCCAGCGATGCAGCCAAGTGTCGACCAGGCACACAATCGCCCTGCGACATCACTCACACTTCCAGCCTGCCGGCTGAACGATTGAATCACCTGAGGCGAAATGGTCCCAAGCAGAAACGAAGGAGCAAAGAACAGTGAGAACGACCAGCACACGGTCTGAAGTATCAATGGAAGTTCTGCAAAGAGATTGGCGGCCAGAAGCATCTTCCACAGTGGCCCAATCATCAGGGCGGAAGCTCCAGATGCGATCAGGGTCTTTCGCAGCATCAACGGATCATTGGCCGAAGCGAGTCGTCCACCAAATCGATTACCCAGCGCCATTCCGGTCAAAACAACACCGACGACGCCGGCGGACAAAATCAGTGAGACTCCAACGAGCGGCGCGAGAACTCGAAATGCCGCACCTTCCAGCGCGCCGGTCACGAAACTGCAGCTCGCCACAGTCAGGATGGCCAACGGCCACTGGCCCTGTGGCATGATTTCGCATGCTTCTTGCGACACAGAAGCTGCCTGCAGATCATCAGTCGGTGTGATGTTCTTCGCATCGCGTCCGTATGAAGTTTTCTTGCTGAGCCATGATGCAACTGCTTCAACCAGCGGACACAGCAACGACAGAATGAAGAGCGTTGCCGTGGTTCCCAGGAGAATTGCGTGAGTACCGAAATGGGCGAGCAGCCAGAAGCCTGCCGCATAATTGCCCGCCAGACTTCCCGCTGTTCCCCATGCGAAAATTCGACCGGCCACTGCTCCTGGTTCTGAGGTGTGAGCCACCGACTGAATCGTCGGCACGGTTACCAGACTCAGCAGCATGCCAGGCACGAAGCAGACAAACATCGAGGCAACAGCGATCTGCAGGAACAGCGGCAAATCCTGGAACCAGACCGAATTGGCCAGAAACTCAATCGCCTGCGGCATCAGTTTCACACTCACGGCCGACAGCAGCAATGAAATCGGAAGCAGCCAGCGATAGTGGACTCTTGCGGACAGTGCGGATGCTAGCCAGTTACCACCAGCAATCCCCAGAAGAAACGCAGCGATAATCCACGACCAGGTTTCAATCGATGAACCGATCAGCGGAGACATCATGCGAAAGCAGCATTGCTGGACAACAAGCAGAGCGGCATTCGCGAGGATACTGACAAGTCCGGCCCAGGAGCACCGCAACACGGTTGAAGAGTCAAACGAACTGCTGGATTCAGGAGACTTCTGTACGGTGTAGGGCATCGGCGTCGGTCCCAAAATTCATCAGGGAGGTTGTGAGTCCTGGATACCCTGAAAGCTAGCCCGTGCCTGAATCAACCGGTCTCTCTTGCCAACGAAAATGCCGATGGCGTTCCTCGGAAAAAGCGATGGTAGGTCCTTTCTGCCGGAAAGGACTTTCGCCGCCAGGCGAACCTCTGTCTCGCTTGCACAGCATGTCTCGCGTCTTCGCGCTGAAACTCTGCGATCCTGTCCCACGTTGGCCTGCACACTGGTAGCCAAGTCGTTCGGTCGCTGGTTGCGGCTGGGCCGCAAAGTGCCGCTCGGCAAGCGGCACCTACCAAAACCCGCGACTGCACTCAGTCTGCAACGGTCATTTGCCACGACGATCGAACCCTGCCAACATGGCCCTGTGTCGGATGTCCACGACCATCTTTTGACACCGAGTTTGATTCAGGTTTCGGCAGGGATTTGTAGGCGGGGGAAGAAGCAGTGGCTGTCAGTGTTCACGACTTGCGGAATTTCGTCATTCGATCCCTGAATGCCTGCGGAGTTGGCGATTCCGATGCGGCCATCGCGGCGGATTGCCTTGTGACCACCGACACGATGGGTGTGTTTACTCATGGAACAAAGCTGCTCGCAGGTTACCTGAAGAAGCTAAAAGGCGGCGGGTACCGAGCGGACTCGGTCCCGCTCATTGAACGTGAAGGTCCATCCTGGGCGGTTGTCGATGGTGCTGCTGGGCTCGGTCAGATTGGCTGTCACTTTGCAACGGACCTCGCCATTCGAAAGGCAAAGCAAACCGGTGTTGCGTTCGCGTCCGTCCGAAACACGGGGCATATTGGAGCTGCTGGCCAGTATGCTCTTCAGGCAACTCGCTCTGGGTGTTTGGCAATGATTACGGGAAACGATATCCCCAGTGTGGCAGCTCCGGGCTCCCGCAAAGCCGTGCTGGGAAGCAATCCGCTGGCGTATGGAATTCCCACGGCAGCAGACCCGATTGTGCTCGACATCGCGACCGCCGCTGTCGCCGGTGGAAAAGTGTACGCGGCCTTGCAACGAGGCGAGACGATTCCGCCGACATGGCTGATCGGACCCGATGGTCATCCCACGACGGACGGATCGCTCTATCCTCAAGCCGCGGCACTCGCACCCATGGCCGGACACAAAGGATACGGGCTTGGTCTGTGGTGCGAAGTTTTGTCCGCTGTCATCCCCGGAGGCAACCTGACGTGGCAGGTCGGAAGCTGGATCTTTGATCCTCCGTCACGTCCCTCGTGGCACAATGCCAGCATCATGGTGGTGGACATCGAAGCGATCTGCGGACTCCCTGTGTTCTACGATCGAATTCAAGGTTTGATCGATGAGATCCATCAGTCGCCTCCGGCAGACGGAAGTGCCGGTGTGTTGTTGCCTGGTGAAAGAGAATTTCAGCTTAGACGACAGGCTGAGTTGCAGGGAATCGCTCTTCCCGAAGACGTGCGTGGAAAGCTCCGTGAGGCAGCTGAAATCTGCGGCGTCGAACTTCCGTCGCTCTAACACGCCTGCTTTGCCTGCTTCTTGAAGCGTCAGCGTCGCTGAGTTTCCGTCGCCACTTATCCCCGCGGGTTCTGACATGCGTTGTCTTGGAATTGATATCGGCTCTTCGTCCATCAAAGGGGCCATTCTGAATTTGCAGAGCGGCCAGGTGGAACGCATTTCGAAAGAAACGTTCCCTGATCCATTGCCGGGATTGCCACCGGGATTCCATGAAGTGGATTCCTCGCTGGTTCTGAATCGGACTGTGTCCGTGATTCGGCAACTCCTGGCCGATGCTTCCGATGTTCGGCAGATCGTTTTTTGCGGTCAGATGGGAGGCGTCATTCTGACGGATGCGGCCTCGCGACCAGTCACGAACTACCTGTCATGGCGAGACCAGCGATCTCTGCAGCCTCTTGATGGAAGCACGACACCATTACTGGAAGAAATTGAGCAACGACTTTCGCCAAATCTGTTTGCTGATCTCGGCCGCGAGCTGAAGCCTGGCACTGCAACGGTTCTGCTGCACTGGCTGGCTCGCCACAATCAGTTGCCAGCCGGAACCATTCCTGTATCAATCGGTGATTTCGTCGTCGGAAGCCTGTGTGGTGTTACACCAACGATGCACCGAACTCATACGATCGGCATGCTGAATCTGCGCACGAGTGACTGGCATCGGGAAGCCTTCGCTGTGCTTGGGCTTGATCAGCTTCAATGGCCAGAGCTTGCGAATGATGGCATTCCAATAGGGCAGTGCACGATTGATGGTCGAACCCTGGATGTCTTCACCGTGATGGGGGACCAGCAGGCGGCTTTGAAAGGCATTCAGCTGACCAAAGACGAACTGTCCATCAATGTCTCGACGGGTTCACAAGTTAGTCAGATCACGTCACAGTTCCAACCGTCGAATTGCCAGACTCGCTGTTGGTTCGGCACAGATTATCTCAACACGATCACTCACATCCCTGCCGGCCGTTCACTGACGGTGATCGAAGCACTACTCACGGAACTTCCCCGAGCTGCAGGGATTGCAGTGCCAAATTCATGGAAGCTGATCAGCGAAGCAACGGAACGTGCCAGCGGAGGTGGTCTCAGTTGTGACCTCAGCTTCTTCGCCAGTGCGATGGGAAACAGTGGGCGAATCGATCACATCACAACGGAGAATCTGACTGTTGGTAACCTGTTCCAGGCGGCGTTCGAGTTCATGGCCGACAGTTACCTGACATGTTCTCGACGCCTCAGTGA
This sequence comes from Planctomycetaceae bacterium, assembly GCA_016795145.1. GTDB lineage: Bacteria > Planctomycetota > Planctomycetia > Planctomycetales > Planctomycetaceae > SXXK01. The sequence continues at coordinate 3,979 of JAEUII010000123.1, read as the reverse complement.
TTCTCCCACATGGTCTCGAATTGCGATCTCCGGTGGACTCGTGCAGGCATTCCCTTCCCTTCGACAGAAGCTCCAGAAGCGGTTCTCATGGCCGATGCGAGAAGTCGCCGAGCAGGAAGAGACGATGATGGGGCTGCTCTACTGGGCACGAGAAGTTGCCAACGGCTGAGTGTAGAGCGATTGTCCTCAATCGCTCTCAGCAAATCTGCGTTCCAAAGAGCGAGTCGGAGAACACGCACGCGAAATCAGAACAGCAAACGGCTGAGGACAGCCGTTCTACAATGGGTGTTGTCTTGATGGAACGGCCGAGTCTGTCATGATGCCCGGTTCACGCCCACCTTCAAACTTTCCCGCCGAGGCTCCTATGTCGCGCGTTATTGTTCGTCCTGAACGTCTGGATCTGGATTCTCCTGGTCGTCGAGATTACTGGGTCGCGCTGGAGCATGACAGTATTTGGGGCGATCATCTGCTGCCACTGACGGTGTGGGTCGGGCCAGAAGCGAAAGATGGGCAGGGGCTTGCGTCGTTCGGTTCGAACCATGGCAATGAGTATGAAGGGCCAGTGGCTCTGAAGCATCTGGTGCGAGAAATCAAACTGGAAGATGTCCGTGGTCGAATCATCTTCATTCCGGTGCTCAATCCGGCAGCGTTTCTTGCGGGCACTCGGGAAAGCCGTCTGGATGACGGCGTGAATTTGAATCGAGCATTCGTTGACGGTGCGGGAGTTACTCCATCGCTGTCAGGGATTACTCATCGGATTGCCGCGTTCGTTCGAAAGTACATCTGGCCTCGAGTCCACATTGTGTTGGACCTTCATTCCGGCGGCGACGTTGCGAGGTTTTCCATCTGTGCGAATTACCATCCGATCGATGATCCGGTCCTCAGTGCAAAGATTGAAGAGACGGCAAAGTGGTTTGGCACGCCATCGCTGATGATCTATCAGAACCAGACGCCGGGACTTCTTCCATCAGAAGCCGAGCGACTGGGCAAGATCACCGTTGGTACTGAACTGGGCTGGGGGCGAGCCGTCAATCCGGAAGGCGTTCGTTACGGAAAACAAGGCGTCAAAGCCGCGCTGATCAACAATGGCCTGATGCATGGCCAGATCGAACCGATTGCGTATCACAAAGCAGGGACTCAGCGCAAGCTCGAGATGGTCGACCGCGACTGCTTCATCCCGGCTCCATTCGCAGGGCACTATGAACCACTTGTCGAATGCGGAACCGCTGTGAAGAAGGGACAGACCGTCGGATTACTCCACGACTTCGACCAGTTCGACCTGGAACCCTATCCCTGCATCGCCGCCCTCGACGGCGTCGTGCTCGCCCAAGCCTGGGCCGCCCCGGTTCCAAAAGGCCAGCACATTGTCGTCGTGGCAAAGGACGTCACGAACACGTAGTGCTTCGTCCGAACAACGAAGAGGGTGTCGTCATTCCCACGCACGCAGTAATCTGTTGTTGATAGGCAAGCCCCCCGTCGGCTAGCCCGACGGGAGCGAATGGTTCACAGGCTAGATCGCGAAAAACGCGAATCTAGGGCTCCCAGACGGGCTTGCCCCGTCTGAAGCCGAGGTAAGAAGGCTAGCTCCGGAGCGTGATTCACTTCAGCGAAATTGTGGGACACATCCGGAAGATCGGCACGAGAATCTCTGGCCATCCCAAGAAGCTATTCAATGGCCAATACGTCAAATAGCCAAATCCCATCCAATTGCCTTGAAGCATATGTACTTTGCTCCGACCGGAGTGCCGAGGTTGTTGCGGCCTTCTTGAACGTGATTGCACCGAAACGAAAGTCCGTTCACCTTGATTTTCCATTTCCTCAGTTTTCCGACGCACCTACTCGCGTTTTTGAAGGAGCGGAACCGCTGATTGTTCATTTGTTGGAGCAGGCGGATTATGAGTATTCAATATACTGGGACTGTTTCGACAACGTATTGTGTGGCCAAGTAATGTTGTTCTTTACAGCTGATGGTGGGCTTATCGCAGGCATCGCTAACTTCAGCATCTCGCCGACGGATGCACTGTCTACAGTGATGCAAGTGGCTAGAGGTGAATTCGGATATGTGACGTGTGATTCCCCACCGCCTGAATCAAGGGAAGAGTTTATTGAAGTCTCCAGACGCGCTGAGGGCGCCCGAATTATTGACGGACGAATTGAATGTGGTCACGAAGCTCTTTGACAATTGAGTTCTTGTCCAGATCGTGAATCACTGGACAATCTAATTGTCGGTTGCCGCAGCGTCGTCGCTTCTGCCGGATGGTGGCATTGCGGATCTGTCGGTGATTCGTCCGCTGTGTGGACTGCAGGGGACGGGAGCGGCGGTTGATGGCACCGCCAATCACCGCGCTACTCCGAAACCCGCCAAACCAAGATCCCCGCCGGAGCCCTACTGCTTGATGAGATCGTTAGAACGCTCAACGGCCATTCAAGCTCCACGGCCAGAACCCAGCGTCCGACTCGGGAAACCTTCTTCAACCTCGAAGTCCACAGAAGCCATGCGTATCATGGGTCAGCGATCGGGGTGCCGTGGCACAATACAAGGTTGCCGTGTCCACCGCGGCGTCCTGACCTGCCATGGATATCCACTACGCTAAGGCACAGAACGATGATACGCGATGGCCGATTTTCCTTGGATGCATCGGAACCTGCATGCACTTCCTCATTCGATCCGGCTGATGAGAATCTGTCGGAGATGATCCAGACAATTTTTCCGTTAGACACAGCCGATGCTGTGCTCAAATGGGGCGATGATTCGTTCGCATTGAATTACAAATACGACATAAGCCTGATGATTGATGATCTACTCGAACTGATACTCGCGATCACCTCGATTGAACGGGGAAAACGAAGCATCGCCTTTGCAACATCGGGCTTTCCCTATCAGTGGGATGTTGAATGGTACGGAGCCAGCATACAGATTCGCTCTGAACCTCTTGACAAGTCCAGAGACCTGCCAAAGCCGCTCGACGTCATTGAGACCTCGATAGACTTTTTCCTCGATCAGTGGCGTCCCGTGTTCCGTCTCATCAACGCTGCTGCCGTCAAAAGCGGGTACAACGTCATTGGGTTTCCACGAGGCGAATGGCTTCTGGAGCAGTCCAAAGACCGTTCAGCTACGGCCCGTCCGATGTCACCATGAAGTGCCCCATTTGTTTATCGAGTATTTGAACGCGGTCCCAAATGACACTCACACAACAACTCCTCGCTGTCCCGGCGAATAAATGGATTGTGCGTCAGATCGTTGCGTTCGACTGGTATGATGGCCCGAGGACTGGCATCTGCAAACTCTCTTTCCCGGAAGCGGAATTCTGGTTTGAGTGCGTCGAAGAGAAACACAACTCTGAAGGATTGGACTTGCGCCTATGCACCGTGTCGACTCTTCAATTGGGGACGTTAGACCAAGTTCTGAAATCTCTTGCCGAACTTGGACCTCCTGCTTCCCCTGTTTGGACACCTATCTGGCGTTTTGCAGATTCAAGCCAGCGCCGGGATGCGGACATAATGGTTGCACACCTTCTGCAGGTCGCCGAGTCCACGAAGCTGCTGATATGTGCGGCCTCGTTTCGCTCGATACTTGGGTGTTGGGAACGAAAAGACGAAACTACGCCACTAATTGATCTGTTGAATGAAATCCCATTCGAAGACTGAAATGCCCGGTGAGCCCTTGTTGTGGCCGCGAGGAATGTTGCATGGCGCGGACTGCCTGAGCCGCGAAGTCCATACTCGGGACTCTTGCACATCCTGCCGTTGAGGTGGCAAATGGAAAAGGCTCGAGCAAACTGCTCGAGCCTTCTTCAGAATTCAATCTGGATAAATCAAATTAGAACTCACCGCTCAGGCTGCGATACAGCCGTCGGAGTGCTTCGCTTTCAATCTGACGAACTCGTTCACGAGTCAGTCCGAGTGCTTCGCCGATTTCCTTCAGCGTCTGTGGCTCGCTGTCGTCGAGACCAAATCGCATGCGAAGGATGGTGGCTTC
>JAEUII010000368.1 GCA_016795145.1 Planctomycetaceae bacterium | reverse complement strand
GAACTCGAAGAGACTTTTCGCATCGCAAAGAGTGGATTCGCCAGCGGCTCGAGTTCCTGGCCGGTGTGTTCGGGATCGAAATCCTGGGCTTTGCGGTAATGAGCAACCACCTGCACCTGGTCTTAAGAACTCGGCCAGATGCTGTGAAAAGCTGGACCGACGAAGAGATCGCCCGACGCTGGTGGACGCTTTTTCCGAAGCGAAAAAACAAGGACAAGACCGCCGCAGAGCCGACTCAGGAAGAGCTCGACAAGATCATGAGCAGCATCGTCGGCATGAAGGAAAAACGCCGCCGCATGTCGAACCTGTCATGGTTCATGAAGTGTCTCTGCGAACCAATTGCAAAGCGAGCCAATCTTGAAGAGAAGACGCGTGGGCACTTCTGGGAGGCTCGTTTCAAGGCCAATCCGCTCCTGGATGAAATGGCGATTGCGGCGTGCATGGCGTATGTCGATTTGAATCCGATTCGAGCAGGTCTGGCGGAAACTCCTGAAACGAGTGACTTCACCAGCGTTCAGGCACGCATCAAGGATCGAGACGCGAGGAAGGATGCCGGTAAGTTCGTCAACGCGGAAGCCGATACATCATCATCTGAACAGAACCAGCACTCCGGGTGGCTGGCACCGATCCAGCTTCAGGCAGACAACAAGGCCGATCAGGCGAAGTCGTCCGCGAAGCCGCCCAAGCGTCGAGCCAGCAACAAGGGCTGCCTGGACATGACACTGGACCGCTACCTGCAACTGGTCGACTGGACCGGGCGGCAACTCAGAAAGGACAAGCCCGGAGCCATCGACAAAGGCCTCCCCGGAATCCTGCAGCGTCTGGAATGCTCCGCCGACACCTGGCTGGACCTCGTCCGCAACTTCCGCAAACGCTTCCAGACAGAAGCCGGAAGGCCCGCTTCGCTGGCCGAAGCAAGCTCACTTAGACGAACCTGCCGGGTGGCAAACCAACAGGGGTAGTCGTGTCCATGAGGATTCAAGAGCCCCGAGTTTTGACTGGCAAAACCACCAAAGGTGCATGGCACCTGAAGATTGCATGGCACCTGAAGATGGCATGGAGGTAACTTCATCGCGTTCATTGCCAGACAAGTGGTTTATAAAGGAACCGAGTGATGACCAGATTATGGTTCGTAGCTTTGATGTCGGTCGGAGGGACTCTGACAGCCTTTGGCATATATGGCTGTCAGGAGTCTGAACCAACAAAGTTAACGCGCGAACTGTGTGTGAGTACCGAGGGCGGAGTCAAACTGTTCGACGTTCAAGTCAAGTTCGGCGAGCAAACGATTCCATTTGGTGTCACAACCCATTTTGGGAAGTCGTGGTTCCCAGTAAGCTTTGACGTCGGTGAGGAAATTCTCTTGGAAGTGCATTGGCAGGACGGTGCCCAAGACTCGAAGCAGAAGAGTGCTGTTTCAATCAAAGGACTTACGGAAGAAGTATGGAGAGAGTTTGATGGCGTTGAGTTGATTTACGCCAAGCCTGACGGCTGGACCGGTAAGGTTCTTCGCCGTAACGGATCGGAATAGAGGGAACCTTGGCCAACGGGGGAATTGCGAAGTGTAAAGAACTCGCTGCAAACCCTCGTTCCATCGGTGCAAAGCTGCAATGTAAAAAAACGACACGATGGCGAATGTCAGACCGGCGTGTTGACACGCGCCGCTCGCCGTTGTTTTGAGGCGGTTTCATCCCACGAAGAGGTGATGCCCAGTCTCAGTTGTCATCGACTCCCTCTTCCGCGACAACCTCACTTTGCTGGCTTTGGATTTCTGAGATGCTCGGCGGTGAGGTGGCTTATGGTGGTTCGACACCTGTTTTTCCTGTCTGTTCTACTTTTGGGTACAGGCGCGAAGGGCAATGCGGGGGAACCGGCGAAGTTGCTGGTCGGAATCGCGGCGGAAGAAATCACGCCGGAGTATCCCATCCGCCTGAATGGGTTTGGGGGACGGACCAAAGAATCAGAAGGAGTCCGCCAGGCGATCCACGCAAAGGCACTGGTGGTTGCTGCGGACACTCTGAACAACGCTGATCAGAATACGATCATTGTGATCACGGTGGATACTCTCGGTATCCCGGACGATCTTCACGAACGAGTTGCCGCGGGGATTGCGAAGTCGACCGGAGTCCCGCGGAAGGCCATCGCCATCTGCGCCTCGCATACTCACAGCGCGCCAATGATCGTGAACTGCGCGAACACGCTTTTTGGCAACTCAGTCCCCGATGATCAGTGGCAGCGCATTCAGAAGTACACGTCCGACCTGGAGGCTCGTCTGATCAAAGTGGCCGTTACCGCGTTTCAGAACCAGACGCCGTCACGCCTGTCGTGGGGACAGGGCCAGGTCTCGTTCGCCCAGAACCGAAGAACTGCCGGAGGCCCTGTTGACCACGACCTGCCGGTTCTGGCCGTTCATGATGTCGACGGAAAACTCCGCGCGGTCTTCACCAACTATGCCTGCCACTGCGTAACGCTCAGCGATGACATGATCAGCGGAGACTGGGCCGGGTATGCGATGGATCACATTCAGCGAATGAATCCCGGATGCGAAGCCCTGATCTCGATCGGCTGCGGTGCTGATTCCAATCCCCGCGGTGGCGTTCTTGGTTCGAAAGCAGATGCCGCGGAGGCCCTGGGAGTCGAACTCGCTCAGGAAGTCGATCGAGTCCTCAGGACCAGTCTTCAACCCATCACACAGCCTCCTGTTTCTGCCAGCCATCGAATTACTCTTCCGCTGGCTCCCCTGCCCTCGCGTGAAGAATGGCAAAAGAAGGCGGAGTTGAAGAACGCGATTGGCTACCACGCGCGAGTCCAGCTCGAACGCCTCGATCGCGGCGAACCTCTCCTCAGCGAAATCAGTTATCCGATTCAGTCGTTCTCCTTCGGAAACGAACTCAGCTGGCTCTTCCTTCCGGGCGAAGTCGTGGTTGATTACTCGCTGAGATTGAAGCAGGAATTGAACGGCGAACGACTCTGGATTCACGCTTACTCGAACGCCTGTCCGGGTTATGTTCCTTCAGAGCGGATTCTTCGCGAAGGCGGATACGAAGGCGGCGGGGCAATGGTCTACTATGACATCCCCGGTCCTTACGCAACGGGGCTTGAGCAGAAGATCGTCGACGCAGCTCGCCAGCAGCTGGATGCTCATATCCCCGCAACGGCCCAGGCAGATCCCGCCCGCACCAACGGTATTCGCCCTTTGTCACCTCGCCGCGCGCTCTCGTCGTTGCGGACGTCCCGTGGCATGCGAGCGGAACTCGTTGCCGCCGAACCAAACATCGAAAGTCCTGTCGCTATCGCGTTCGGCCCCAGCGGTGAATTATGGGTCGCGGAAATGTGGGACTATCCGCAGGGCGATCCTTCAAAGTCGTCTGACTCGGCTGCCGCAAACGAAGGTAACGCCGTGGCCCCAGGCATCAGCGGACGAGTTCGCTGCGTGCAAGACCGCGACGGCGACGGCTCCTATGAATCCTCAACCGTGTTTCTCGAAGGCATTCCGTTTCCCACCGGAATCACTCCCTGGAGAGACGGCGTTTTGGTGTGTGCCGCCCCCGATATTCTGTTTGCGAAAGATGCCGACGGGGATGGTAAGGCGGAGACTGTGGAGACACTCTTCACCGGCTTCGCCACTCACAACTTTCAGGCCAGAGTCAACAGCCTTGAGTACGGACTTGATGGCTGGCTCTACGGATCATGTGGCCTCTTTGGCGGGCAGATCAGGAGCATCAAGACAGGCGAAGTCATCGCACTGGGGCAACGAGATTTTCGTTGCAATCCGGACACAGGTGCGTTTGAACCGGCGACTGGTTCGACTCAGCAGGGACGCGTTCGAAACGACTGGGGCGACTGGTTCGGATGCAACAACAGCCTGATGCTGATGCACTATCCTCTGGAAGATCACTACCTGCGTCGCAATCCCCTGGTCGCTCCCGAACGGACAGTCGTTCCGATTGTCGCCGAGCCCGGTCGACTCTTCTCACTGTCGTCGCAGGTTCTGTTTGCTCTGTCCGGACCGCCGAATAATCCGACTGCAGCCTGTGGACTTGGAATCTATCGAGACGATCTTCTTGGCAGTTCGCTGACCGGCAACGCGTTCACGTGTGAGCCGGTCAACAACCTTGTTCATCGACAGATTCTGACTCCTTACGGTGCGACGTTTCAAAGTCGTCGAGCAGAAGTCGAACAGGACCGAGACTTTCTGGCCTCTACGGATCCCTGGTTTCGTCCCGTTCAGGTGCGGACGGGAACTGACGGAGCACTCTGGGTCGTCGACATGTATCGCTTCGTCATCGAACATCCGATCTGGATTCCGCCGGATACTCTTTCGCGTCTGGATACTCGAGCCGGCGCGGACATGGGGAGAATCTACCGCATCGCTCCAGACGGCAAGCCACTTCGAAGAATGCCTGATCTGACAACGATGACCGGAGAACAACTGGCGGACGCGATGCGATCGACCAATGGGACTCAGCGCGATCTTGTGCAGCAGCAGATTCTCTGGAAGCAAGATCGAGCCACGATCCCGACGCTTACGGCGCTGTGCCAGAACGACGAACGCCCGGAGGTGCGAGTTCAGGCACTGGCGACCCTTGCCTGTCTCAATGCTGTGACGGAAGAAGTGATTGCATCCTGTCTCAAAGATTCGCATCCACAAGTTCGGCGATCTGCAGTGGCATCCAGTGAACTCCTGCCTACAAAATCGGAATCGTTGACGAAGGAACTCGTGACGCTCGCCCACGATCCGGCCAACGCTGTTCGCCAGCAGGTTCTTTACACCGCCGGCGAGCTTCCAGCTCAGGACGCGGCTCAAGTCCTGGAGGCATGCTTGAAGGAACCATTTGCGGACGGGTTCATGAAAGCGGCCTTCGAAAGCTCGCTGAATGCGAACAACGTGGCGGCCCTGGCGTCGCACGCAGATGCATCGACTCGACAGCAGCTCACTGCATGGATCGCATCACTCACATCGCCCGCCGAAATGTTGCGGGAGTTTCAGAAGCTTGCTGACCAATCAGCGATACAACCGACACCCGACCGCCTTCAGCAACTGGAACAGTTCGTCCTGGGCTGGAAGAAGCGAGCCGACGCCGACAGCGTGGATCTCACTTCGATAAACGGATCACTCTCCAAAGCCGTCGACACACTGCAGCGTCTTGCGTCGGATGACAGTGAGAACGCAGACACAAGATTGCTGGCCGTGAAGCTCCTTGGTGTGTTCCCAACGGTTCAGAAGTCACAAAGCAACATGACTGAAACGCTCTTGTCCTTGCTCAGCGCGCGGACGCCTCCGGCTTTGCAACAAGCGGCAGTCCGTGCATTGGCGACTCGACATTCCGGATCATCGACCGCCGAGCACTTGCTCTCCGACTGGCCTTCACGTCCACCAGCACTTCGTCGGGCGATCGTTGCGGTTCTGCTGGAGCGTGGTGAATGGACGAAGATTTTTCTGGAGCGAATTCAGTCTGGAATGCTGTCGGTCGCTGAACTGGAACTCACTCAGCAGCAGCAACTCCTGAATCATTCCGATGCTGCCATCAGGGCATTGGCCGAACAGTGTCTTCAGGCGATGCAGAAGACGAACCGTTCCGAAGTTGTGAATCAATTCACCAGCGGGCTGATGGAGAATGGTGATCCGGCGCAGGGGAAGGAAGTCTTCCGGAAGCACTGTTCGATTTGCCATCGACTGCAGGACATCGGACACGCTGTTGGTCCCGATCTCGCGAACTATGCCAGCAAGCCAGTCTCCGCGCTGATCGTTGCGATGATGGATCCAGGCCAGGCTGTGGATCCTCGTTATCAGGCCTACATCGCTGTGCTCAATGACGGTCGAGCACTCACGGGATTGATCACGGAAGAGACGGCAACGAGTCTGACACTGCTGGCCCCTGAAGGAAAACGTGAGACCATTCTGCGAGCAGACCTGGAAGAACTGAAGAGCACCGGCAAATCTCTGATGCCGGAAGGGTTCGAAAAGAACGCGAGTGTCGAAGACGTCAGTCATCTGTGGGCCTGGATTCGGACACAGCGATCACCGTCGAAAGAACTTCCTGGAAATCAACCCGTGATGGTGGAGATACCAGTCGAAGGCAACGGTGTCCTGAAGGCATCCAGCGCGGAGATTTACGGCGGTGACATTACGTTTGAGACGCCGTTCCAGAACATTGGGTACTGGCATGGTCGCGACGACTCTGTTCGCTGGCAAATCCACTCCCTGAAGTCGCGGGAAGTCATGGTGTGGGCCGAATGGTCCTGTGATACCTCCGCGGCAGGCAACACTTTCCTGGTCGAAGGTGCGAGACAGAAGATCCAGGGAAAAGTCATTGGCACAGGGGGCTGGGATCGTTATCAGTTGCAGAGACTTGGAAAGTGGATCATTCCCGAAGGCAACTCGGAGATCATCCTTCGACCTGGTGCGGAACTTCGAGGAGCCCTCGCTGATCTTCGGGCTCTTCATCTGGTGGTTCTCGGCGGAGTACCTTTAGCAACCGGCAACGTCGTTAAGGAGTCAGCCCATCCTGCGCCGAAAACCGATGCCGAGATTGCAGCCGCCATTCTGGATGATCAACGTTCGGCCAGCGATCGCGAGGCTCTTGCTCAGATGCATGTGGCAAAGGCTGCCGTCCTTTTGCCGTTGATGGCCGCGGGACTGCCGGAAGAAGCGGGAAGCTCGGAAGAGTATCGACGGATCCCGTGGATCTGGCGACTGGCCATTGCCGCTGCGAAGTCTGGCGACGATGACGTGATTCGCGGCATGCTGGACTCGACACTTCCGCAATCGAATGAGCCACTCGCACAGTGGCAGGCTGTGGTCATTGGCGGCGGCATCATCAATGGCATGAGTCAATCCGGGCGATGGCCGAAGTCCGACCTTGCGAACATCATTGGTGAGGATCGCGTGTTGCTGCAGAGGTGGAATCGATCGCTCGATGAATCTGTCCGAATGCTGGCCGACGAAAAAGTGCCCGCGGGAACTCGGTACGATGCACTCCGAATGATCGCCATGCTGGACTGGGAACGATGCCGTTCCGATCTTGGCAAGTACCTTAAAGACTCAAACGGCGAACTTCAGATGGGGGCAGTCAGCGGGCTGAGCGACATTCCGCAGCTGGAAGCAACAACGATGCTGCTGGAATCGTATGGAAAACTGACCGAGCAAAATCAGAAGCTCGCGCAGTCTGCCCTGCTCCGTTCGGACGACCGAACTCTGATGTGGCTGAGAGCAATCGTTGCCGGACAGGTTGATGCTCCAGACGATCCGGAGATTCTGAAAGCGTTCTCGGACAGCTCAAATCCTGACATCCGGGAGTTGGCTGGAAAGATCCCTGGAACGAAGTAACGACGTAGTCATCGCCTTCAGCGATCTGGTAGAGTCTGGCCAAAGCATTCAACGTACGTTGAAAAACCAACGTCATTCCCGCGAAGGCGGGAATCTATGATCAGTGAGGCTCAGGTGGACTGGGTTCCCGCCTTCGCGGGAATGACGGGACGACGAGCTTTTGTTGTTCAACGTGCAGTTAGCCATCTGTCGGGCTTCCATTCCGGGAATACCGGCAGACGAAGTGTGAGCGTGCAGAGAACTCGCGATGTTTCGGACCGCCTACATTCTGACCTTTCGCCAGGATTTTTTCTGGTTCTGGCTGCTTCCGTTCCTGGCGGTTGGGTTCGCGTTGTTTTGCCAGCAGTCGATGACGGGTGTTGCACTGGCGACTGTCGGTGTCTGGATCACGATGCCACATCAGTTTGCGTCGTGGCTGCGGACGTATGGGATTCCCGAAGAACGACGACTCTGGACGGACCGGCTGTATGTGGCGCCGCTGCTGATCTTCTTTGCCACACTGGCCGGATACGCAGTTGCTCCGATCTCCACCGCGCTGTTTGTCATTCTCTGGGACCATCAGCACAGCATCATGCAGCAGCATGGCTTTGCGAGGATCTACGATTTTCGAGGTCGCACTGGCGCGCCTTCGACGGGCTGGTTTGATCTTCTGCTGGGCTGGATTCTGTTCGGCAACATGCTGATCACATCGCCCATGTTCATGTGGCCTCTGGTCCGAGAGCTGTACCGACTGCGGCTGCCGGTTACGTCGAACGCCATTCAGATGACGATGACAATCAGCTGGACGGTGCTGACGATCTACGGAGTTATTTACACCGCTCATGTCGTGTGGTGTGCAAGGAAAGGCTACGCCCTCAATCCCATCAAATACGTCTTCATCGGATGCAGTTACTTTCTCTGGTACTTCTGCGCGTGGCATACTTCGAGCGTGCTGGTCTGGGGAATTGCGCACAGGATCATGCACGGTGTGCAGTACATTGTCATGGTCTACTGGTACCTCCGGCGTCAGACCAGTGTCGAAGGTTCTGAGAGTCGCTTTGCCGCGTCACTTGTGCAGCCAGGACACATCCTTGGCTTTCTGGCTTTGGGGCTGTTCTATTCGCTGGTCGTTCAAGTTGTCACCGGTGGTCAGCTTGGTGTCTTCCTGTTTGGATGGAAGGAGTATCCGACGCTGTATGAAGCAATCCCGGCACTTGGACTGAAGCCGATGTCACCCACAGAAGGATATGCGTTCGTCGCCAACGCATTTTTGAATTCTCTCGGACTGACTCACTATTACTTTGATTCGTTCATCTGGAAGGTTCGTGACCGGCGCGTGCAGGGAGGCCTTGCATGAGTCACGAACGAACGTCAAAGAAAAGTTCCGGCCGACCTCGCATCTCGCGTTCGTGGAAGATCGCAGTGGGCGTGGCGAGCTTGCTGTTCGGATGGGCCTACATCACAGGGAAGCCCTTCTGGGTACTGTTCCTTTTTGCAGCCAGCATTCCTTCAGCGGCATTTGTGAACTGGATGTTCACTGGGCGACTTCGAAGGTATCGATTCCTGTTCGGCCTGTACGGCACTCTGGCGCTATTCGGAGCATACGAAGCATGGGAATGCGGACGAATCCCGGAACCGGTTGCCAAGTACACGGAGCTGCCGAAAGCTCCCGGTGAACCAAACCTGTATTTCGAATATGACCTGCCAGCGGTGGAAGCAGCCTTGTTCCCGGATCACCCGGAAACACTGCTGATGGAAGCAATCCAGCTGAACTACTGCACAACCGAAGGACTGCCGTTTCACCTGCATCCATTTTGCCAGAAGTATGGAAAGGCAGACCGGCTTCGAATTCGGAAAGTGCTTGAAGCAGCGCTGGCTCAGAATCCGAAGACGAACGAAGATCTGTACTACAGCTACATTGATGTGCTCAAAGGGACAGACGCAGGTCCGGAAGAAGTCGAAGCCGCCATCCAGCAATGGAAACGACTCTTCCCGTTTTCCACTCGCCCTGCCCCGAGCAAGGGCTAAACGACTGCAGAAATCAGACGCTGCCTCACGCCTTCAGTTTGTCCGTTGGCGTTGCGAGAAAAAGTCTGAGCCCCAGCAGAAGCAGACAATAGACGGCAAAGGCCGCGCCCAGAATTCCGGCAATCGTTGGAAGGTGACTAAACAGAAGCCGCAGCCGCTCTGTTTCCCAGAGCCGTTGCCACAGGAAAAGAACGAGCACCGTACCGCCACAAAGATACGGCCCAAACGCCACATACGTTCGCCCGGTTAACATCCAGACGGAGGCTCCCAGAGCGATTCCGACGAAGGGTGATAACGCGATCGCACACAGAACAGGCTGCCATCCGATGAATGCGCCCACCATTCCCATCAGAGTGACATCGCCAAAGCCAATCGCATGAAATCCCAGAATGCCTCGCGCGGCAAGACGTCCCGCCCAGATGACGGCAGCACCGGTCAGCAGACCAATGAAGCTCCAGGCAAACCCGTGAAGGTGCTGATGATGCTTGATCCAGTCCGGGATGTACTGTCCGTTGATCGCCACATCGATGCCGCTCCAGTCGACCCACAGATGGATCATCTGAAGTTCGCCCGTTGCCATTGCCGCGACGAGGGCAATCAGTGTCCCGGTAATCGTGATCTGATCCGGAATCACATAGTCCAGCAGGTCGGTCAGAGTCGCTGTGATAAGGAAGAACAGCAGGCAGAGGTGAAACGGAAGGCGTTCAAACAGCAAATCACGCGATGGTCGAACTTCGGTGACTGACTGAACCTGTCCTTGCGCAAGAGCCCAGGCAAAGACTGTGAACAGGATGGCGGTCAACCAGGTGGCCAGGGAAGGCCAGCGAGGCCATCTCGTGCGACATTCACCACATCGCCCGGTCGGGAACAAAATCCGC
>JAEUII010000300.1 GCA_016795145.1 Planctomycetaceae bacterium | reverse complement strand
CTTCACCAGCCGGGTTATTAGCAACCGTTCGTGGATTGTGGTGGTGTGACCAAACTTTGGTGTCGTACTGGAACTTTGAAATCTCATAGACCTCGTTCTCAGTCTCGACGTTGCCGTGTTCGGTAATCCCCAAATAGACGCCGACGCGGTCCTTTGCGACGTTGGCCCATTCCAAACCTGAATCACGAACCGCTTCATTCGCGCAGTACACGGAAATTGAACCGGCGCGAGTTCCTCGTCGTAAGTCTTTTTTCTTCTGGTACTTCAGCTCATCGAAGTTACAAACGCCCGCCAGCACGGGACCCATGTAGCGAGTCTCGTAATTCACGACTCCCGAACGTCCGGCCAGCAGCGATTGACGATAATCCGAAAGGCAATTGCCATTCGGAGCCGTCAGCCCGATCCCGGTTATCACGATACGATCATTCGGAGCCACAGAATTCGACCTCGTTCAGTATTTTCGGACCCTGCGAAAGGTGCCGCAGGTTACCGACGGCAGGGACGCTGAACAAGGGCACCGGCAATTCAGCCAGAATTCGCGTTATCTGGGAAAAAATGGACCGTGTGGAACTGCTGAACAGAACAAAAACCGCGTCTTTTGCCAGCTTAACGCAGCTTCACCGCAGCCGGTGACCGCCAGGCACGCGCACAATTGTGTCCGTCGGCAATCCGCGCCACAACGCTCCTGCCAGCTACTCAGCCGGATTGCGAAGCATCAACCCGCCGCAGGCGAGTAACACCCAACCAATCATCTGGAGGGTGCCGCCAATCGGGGCGACCATTCCCCACGGGATTCCCAACCATTTGGGGCCCATTATCACGAGTACATAGAGTGCTCCCGAAAACAGCACAATTCCGCCAACAAAACACCATGCGGCTGCGGAAATCAGGCGGCTCCGGAACCGCAGCAAGACCACTCCACTTGCCAGCAAGGCCAGCGTGTGAGTCATGTGGTACTCCACACCCGTTCGAAAGTCGTGGTAGTACTTGACGCTTGCTGGAATCATCTGACCGGCCACATTCTTCGGCTCCATGTCGGCGTATTTTTTCTCGAGGTACTTCGTGTCGTTCAGCCCATGAGCACCGAATGCTCCCAGACCCACACCGATGAATCCCAGCACCGCCGCCAGAAAGAGACAAAAGCGACCAGACATCCTGCACTCCACAACGGAATCAACATGACACTAAGGACGACCAGAATTCGAATGATGCAACTGGGTTCCTGCAAGCCAGATGGATATCCGAGAAACGCGGCAGGGGCTTTTTGTTATTCAGACCAATCGCACATTGGTTCTGCAACACAACACTTCCTCCGAATTCTCGCACAGCAGGAGGCAACATTCGCCCGCCAGCAACCAGACTCACTAGTGCTCACAGGCCACCCTCCCCTGGTGTACAACGCTTGCAGGATTGGAACAAACGGCAACTGCGATAAGCTCGGTTCGAAGCCTTCGGGAATTTCCCCACAAGCAATCATTCCCGCATCGCCTGAACGTTGCCTGAATCCCCGTGGACTATGGTTTTGTTCATCAGAAACTTATCCCACATGCGACGACCAGGCGGCTCTGCTGTAGCACCTCGACGGCAGAGCAATCCGGCGTTGTAAGACTTGGAGTCGTTTCTTCCCACCGGATTTTCACCATTGAGTCAACATCCTTATGCACTTCGCCGAGTGCCGTAGCTTTCGGAGGAACGGGTTATGATTGCGACACCACTGGACACAAAGAATCGACGATCCCAGTCTGTTACAAAGCAAACCTTCTGGATCCTGCGAGGGGCACCACTTCCAAACCAGGAAGCTCATTCATTTCCGCTGGCCAGTTTTCCGTTTAGGCTCGGGCGATCTCGAAACTCCGACATCATCATCAATTCACCAGTGGTCAGCAGTCGTCACTGTGAGTTTCTGGAGAATGGTGGTCTGTTGTTTCTGCGTGACTGCGGGAGCACGAACGGGACATTTGTGAATGGGAAACGAATCACTCATGACACATTGATCGCTGAAGGTGATCTGGTTGAGGTCGGTGAAACGTTCTTCCGAATACTGACTGCAAAAGCTGACTCTGAGACGCAGAAGACAGAGCCAGTGCTGGGAAAAACAGCCTGCTTCGAACTCACCGACGATAGTCGTGGCCCGCGAAGTCTGCAGATGCTCTTGCGTGAGGGAACATTGTTGCCTTGCTTCCAGGCGATCCACTGCCTTCAGACCGGGAGTACTCGAGGCTATGAATTCCTGGCGAGGACCGCCTATCCAGGGATTGAGACGGCCGGGCGATTGTTCGATCAGGCGCGACGCGCTGGGCAGGAAGTCGAGCTGAGCCTGAAGTGTCGGGAGCAGGCGATGGCATTCAGTGAAACGCTGGAACTGAATGTCCCAATCTTCCTGAATACTCATCCTTCAGAGGCACTGTTGAACACGGTCGTCCCTCAGATGCGCAGGTTGAGAAGTCAGTATCCGAATCAAATGATCGTTCTTGAGATCCATGAAGCGGCGATTACGGAACCAGCTTTAATTCGCGAGCTTCGTGCAATGCTGGCAGAGATCAAAGTCCGGCTCGCATTCGATGACTTCGGCCGCGGCCAGGCCCGCATTCGTGAATTGATCTGCGCGCCGTCAGACTACATCAAGTTTGATGCAGCACTCATTCAGGATCTCCAGGGAATCTCACGCGAACAGTTTCGCTTCTTTCGGTCAATCATCGCCGGGATCCGAAATGAAGGTGCTGTGACTGTGGCTGAGGGTGTCGAAAACGAAGAGATGGCTGACGTGTGCCGTGAGGTAGGCTTTGACTACGTTCAGGGCTACCTGTTCAGCCGGCCGACACTGCTCACGGTGAAGGCGTAGCGGTTTGCTGCCAGTTTCGCACTTGACCCCGGTCCGCCGCCGGGGACTCTGAAGCGAACCCGCTTCGCGGAAGGGATGGCCCGTTGAGCAACGCAGGCTCAATCGATTCCTGATTCACCCGCGGCCGCGATCAGATCCTCTTCGTCCGGAATACCGACGAAGGGCAAATGACGAAACTCATCGTTGTAGTCGAGCCCATAGCCGACCACGAACTCATTAGGAATGCGGAACCCATAGTAGTCTGGTTCGAACTGCACCTCAGTTCGTTCCGACTTCCAAAGCAGCACTGCCGTCTTCACACTGGCAGGCTCGAAAGACTTCAAAGTCTCAAGCAGCCCGAACATTGTTTTTCCGGTATCGAAAATGTCATCAAGCACCACAACATGACGTCCGCGAAGATCTGGGACCAGTGAGCTGTTCACCGACAACTCGCCGGCTGTCGTGCGAGTTCCGCCGTAGCTGGATGCGGAGATCAATGCCACGCGAAGGGGCACTTTGGTGGCCCGAATCAGGTCGGCCAGAAGCACAACGCTTCCTGTCAGCACGGCCAAAACCGTCAGTGGCTTGCCGGCATATTCTTCCGTCAGCTGCGCACCGAGAACCTGAACTCGCGCATGAATTTCTGATTCGCTTATGAGGACTCGCATTCGTCTTTCGCCTATCATCTGAGGTGGGCGGGGGGTATTGTGGGCAGAACGACCGACTTGACAAGGATGGCTCTTGAAAAGTCGTCACAAACGGCAGCACTTTCCTTCGACAGGAATATCGTCAGGAATATCGGGTTGCCCTTTGTCGCGAGGCACCCGCCACTCGCGCGTCGTGAGGCTGGATACGGGAAGACAGGTTGTCCATTGGCACTTGAGAACAATTTCATCAGACGACTCGCGGCCGCGACCAGGACGCGTCCTCCCGTCCTCACCGGGATTGGCGATGATGGCGCTGTGATCCAGGATGATAGTGGGAGCCGTCAGATTGTCGTGACCGACATGCTGCTCGATCAGGTGCACTTCGACCTGAAGACCACATCGCCACGGCTTGTGGGCCAAAAGGCGATGCTGGTCAACCTGAGCGATCTTGCCGCGATGGCATCATGGCCGACCGCCGCATTCGTCTCTCTCGCGATGCCGCGACATGGCATTGGCGATGCAGATCAGTTTCTTGATGGACTGTACGCCGGAATTCAGGACTGCTGCGATCGATGGAATTTCTGTATCGCCGGCGGTGATACCAATGCATGGAACGGTCCATTTGCGATCAACGTCTGCCTCACGGGACGTCCGATGCACTCAACCATTCCACTTCGATCTGGCGCAAGGCCGGGAGACCGTCTCTTCGTATCCGGCCCTCTGGGTGGAAGCCTGCCGTCCGGCCGACACCTTTCGTTTCCACCCCGTTTCGATGTGGCGGACTGGCTGGTCGGGAAGGGCATCGTTTCAGCCATGATGGACCTCTCAGACGGCCTGGCGACCGATCTTCCTCGCATGGCTGAAGCGAGCGGAGTCGGGGCCGTGTTGGATCTTGCGTCGATCCCGGTTCACCCGGATGTTGATCGACGGTTGCCCATGGAGGCTCGAACGAACGCCGCGCTCTGCGACGGTGAGGACTTTGAACTGCTCTTCGCAATCCCGGCTCATCTCGTTCCCAGACTGCGGGATGTCAGTCCCCCGTTTCCCGTGTTCGAAATCGGGCGAGTCACGGCGGGACTCGGTGTCACGATTCGACTTCCCGACGATTCGATCCAGCCGCTGCGGCAATCCGGCTGGCAGCACGATTTCTAGTAGCCTGGCTCACCAAACCGTGCCACACCCTGCGCAACACGCTTTTCGGAAGACAAAGACATCAAAGGACTTATGACGCAAGGTGCCATGCACCTGTGGGTAGGCTTCGACCTGAGTTCTGCCACAGAGAATTGCATCCATCATTTCAGACCACGCGTCGCGACAATCCCCGCAACGTCTTGCTGCTCAATGACTTAGGAGAAGCCCGGCAGGAACGGCCGATATTGACCTGTTTGTTGAATCGGCCATATAGTCCGCGAAGCTGCCGGAGTCTCTTTTGGCAGACCACTCACCTCTCTTCAGATCCTGTCCTGTCTTTTCCACTTCCCGTCTCTCTCCAATCCCAGCCTATCTCACCAACGGCGATTGAATGATTCATCGGCCGGTCCTGCGTCCAATGCTGTTGCTATTGGCGGCACTGTGTGTGTCGTTCAGCGATCGCGTTGCGCTGGGGCAGGAACCAGCCGCATTGGTCTCGCCGGTTGAATCGCTGACGGAAGACATTCAGGCGAGCGTGACAATTTCAGGCTCTTATGAAGAGACGCTGTCCTCTGAGACAACTCAGGTCCATCTGGTGACCGGGCGTGTTGAGATTGAGCAGGGGGAATTGAGGTTCTCCGCTGGTCGAATTGCCGCGTTCATTTCTCGTACAAGCTTTGG
Source organism: Planctomycetaceae bacterium (assembly GCA_016795145.1). Taxonomy (GTDB): domain Bacteria; phylum Planctomycetota; class Planctomycetia; order Planctomycetales; family Planctomycetaceae; genus SXXK01. The sequence continues at coordinate 1,686 of JAEUII010000300.1, read as the reverse complement.
CCATGACGTCGCCATCTATGCGGAAGACGTTACGGTCAGGACAGGCGGGACACAGCGTCCTTCCGGAGCAATGGCGTTTCGGCTGGAGTCGACCGTCGCTCCGGTGCTGAAGATTGCTCATTCCACGGCGGCGGCAACCAACGATCATCCGCTGCTTCGAAAAGCCGTGGCTCGACTGTACCCTGCCGAGTCCGATGACACGACGTTCACATCGCTGCAGGCAGGCTCTGAATTGACGTTCCCGCCAATACTTCCGGCGGCGACTCAGGAAGCGACGGCGGCACGCCGCGTGCAGATTCGTCCGCGGTCGAATGATCCGGTACGAGTCGAGTCATTCACATCGCGCGACACCGTGCCTGAAGAACGCGTGACGGTGATCACGGGCGGCGTGAATGTTCTGGTCGACGGAGTGAATGAGGATGTGCTGGGAATGGGCGTCTCACCAGGCCTTGTCGACCTGTCTGCAGACCGAGTTGTGATCTGGACAATGGCCGGGGAAGGGGATTCGCTGGAAGCCGGGAGTACCGTGATTCAGCCAGCGAATGCACGGTTCCAGGTCTATCTGGAAGGCAATATCGTCATTCGACAGGGGCAGAATACGGTTCGAGCGACGCATGCATTCTTCGATGCGGCCGGCAACAAAGCACTCCTGCTCAACGGGGAACTTCGGGTCCCGATTCTGCAGACCGGTGGCGAAGTTCGAGCACGCGGCGACCGCATTCGCCAGCTTGGAATGGAACGCTTTCAGATTCAAAATGGCTGGGTCACAACAAGCCCGTATGGAAAGCCAGGCTATCGAATTCAGGCTTCAGACATTTTCGTTGAACCCGGTCCTCGGATGTTCACAACAACGGATCCGGTGACCGGGCGACCAGCTCTTCAGTCTTCGACCTGGATCACCAGCCTGAACAATCAGTTCATTGCCGGAGATCTGCCTGTTGGGTACTTACCGAAGATCTCCGGGCCTGCCGAAGACCCGGGTATTCCAATTCGCAGTGCCTCAGTTTCCTCTGACAGCATTTTCGGTCTTCAGCTCAACACCGTCTGGAATCTCAACAAGCTCCTGGGAATTCCAAAGCAGCCGGGCCACAACTTTGACCTTCTCGCTGACTTCCGATCTGAGCGTGGTCCCGGGCTTGGTGTCAAAGGAGACTACAAGGGCTCAACCGGGCTTGGCGACTATCAGGGAGGCGGCAACCTCTACTATCAATACGACAAGGGAACAGACAACCTGGGTCTTGATCGTCGACGATTGAATGTTCCAGACAACAATCGCGGTGAAGCAACGTGGCGCCATCGTCAGGATCTCCCAGGCGGTGGACTCGTCTTTGGCGAAATTGGTTATTTGTCAGATCGAAACTACCTGGAACAGTTCAACGAAATTCGCTTCGACACGGAGAAGGACGTTGAGACTGTTCTTGGGCTCCGGCAGGACCTGGGAGCCTACTCCGGAACGATCTGGGGACGAGGAGACCTGCTGGGATTCGAAGCGAACACTCAGTGGCTTCCTCGCGCCGATGTGTACGCATTCTCACAACCATTGTTTGACGGATTGCTCTACTGGAATATGCACTCCAGTGCGGGCTACGCCGACATGCAGCAGATGCCAGCGCCGCCGGATGCGAATGACCCGTACACTCCGGCCGGTCTGCCTTACATGACGAATGCTTCGGGTGTCGTCGCGAT
>JAEUII010000260.1 GCA_016795145.1 Planctomycetaceae bacterium | reverse complement strand
GCTCCCGCTCACCGTAACCAAACAACTCCTCCCGAGTCAGCTGCAGGTCACCATCGGCATCAAGTTCTTTGAAGGTGGCCGTGATTCCAGTGTCGTCCAGGGTGGCCTGGATTCCCGGGAACTCCGATTCGTCCAGTGACTGACTCTTGTCCCCGTCAGCCATCACGAACGACTGGCCCAAATATCCCTTTGTGTCGGTCCGGTTGCTCGATGATCCGCCGCGAGCGACGACCGTCATGCGTACTCCATCGACCAGCAGTATCTTTCGCCCAAACTTCTCATCCACGAGCTTCACAAACGACGCGGCCGCCTGCTGAATCGTCACCACAACATCGCTTGAACCAGCTTTGTCAGAGAGACGAACATCCAAAGTCAGATGAAACTCGGGCTTATCAAGAAATGCCGCAACCGCATCAGTCTCCAGTGAGTCTTTCTCCGCCAGCGATGGAAGACGAAACTGGCTCGCTGCGATCTTGCCGTCGGTTCCGTAACGTTTGATGATGCGTTCGGCTGCTGTCCGCCGAGACGCTTCATCGGTCACGTGAAAGTACGGTAGGTTTGCTACTTCCGGAGTGACCGCAGAATTGCGACTGCGAGGATCTCGAAACGGCATCAACTCCGACAAACTGAAGGATTCATCGTTGTCGAGATCCCGGAAGCGAAGCGTTCGTGTCGCGTCCTGCAGCTCTTCAGTCGACACGATGCCATTCTGATCGACATCAACAAGACTCGAAAGCCGAACAGCGTCGTCTGCGGCCTGAGGCTGAGCAATCAGGTCGAACGCGCGAGGCAGCCGGTTTCGCAGCCATTCCGCGAACTCCATCGCGTCAACATCGGAAGCGTCAGTGCCGGCGGCCATGAGTTCCAGAACTTTCTGACCTGCCGGAACGTTAGCCAGTTTCTTCATGGTGTCGTTGAGCAGGCCGAGTTCCGTCGCAGTCAGACGACCGTCTTTGTTCACATCCATCTGACGAGCAAGGTAACGGCTGACCCAGCGACGATACGGCATCAGAGCCACGGAGACTCGCAGTTCTGCGATGACGGGACCTTCCGGCGCGAGTATCACGAAAGTCGCAGTATCCGCTTCCGGCTTCTTCTTCGCTGCCTGCATCGGAACAGATGCGGACAATGCGGCGACAGACATCGCAGGAGCCTGTCCCGCACGACAGTTCGTCATCAGCGAGAACAGGACGATCAGCGATACGAGAGCCCCTGTGCTGGTCAATTTGGAGAGAGGCTGAATTCGATTCACGGAGATTCTCCCGGAACTCGCATACTGTATTCAATGAGGCAGATGACTATCATATCGCCTGCCCATCATAACGTGCGATCCTGCTAGAGTTGAGTCGGTCTGGAATTTGTCTACGCAGGGTGCCGGTCCAGTGGTGTTGAGAATTCCATGGAAAAACAGACTGTAATGACCGCTGCGGAGTTTGCTGAGCGGCGTCATGAACTGCCGGAATCTGGTCGCTGGCACGAACTTCACGACGGCCTGCCAGCCCTGCTTTCAGCCCCGGACGACGTGTATGGCAACATCGTTCGCAATCTGTCACGAATGCTGGGGATGTGGTTTCGGTCGCAGCCAGCTACATCCGGCGGCTACGCCTGTTTTGCCCTGGGACTGCATGTGAAGCAGGCCCCCGATACGGTCTACTTTCCTGCGATTTCAGTGTTTCGAGAAGGCCGACCGTTTTCCCAGTCGGATCTGACCATCGCGACAGAAGTCCCCAGAGTTGTCGTAGACATTGCGTCATCCAACGATCGCCGAAGTGACATGCGGCTTCGAACGACTGCCTACATCAAGCTGGGAGCGGAAGTAATCTGGATCCCGGATCCCTTCAAGAAAGAAGTCCAGGTGATTACTCGCGGCAGCCATACTCTGGCTCTTGGAAACTGGCAGGAACTCGACGGGGGAAAAGCTCTGCCGGGGTTCAAAATGCCGGTTGAAAAAGTCTTCGCCGATCCGGAATGGTGGGACGGCAAGCTGCCGGAATTCGAGGTCAGGCAGTCGTAAGCTACTGACTGCGATCATGACGCGACCCGCCCCCGAGCTTGCTAACGCTCGCTCGACCCCTCCCGAACTGCGTTCGGGTGGGGAGGAATTCAGCTGGTGAATACACCGAGATATGTTCAATGACCTGTGGGGCTGCTGTGCCCGCGCGTGCATGTGTCACGCAAGTGGATTACCATTCGAAACAGTTCCTTACGAAATTTCATCCTGCCCCAAATTCCCGCCTCAACTGGAGTCTTCCTGTGCTGCTTTTCGATGGTCACCTTGACCTTGCTCTCAACGGCGTCGACTGGAACCGTGACCTTCGCTGCGAAGTGGATGATTTGCGAGCTCAGGAACGGGCTCTGGGGATGACGGATCCTGGTCGCTGTGGCAGCACGTTAAGCTTCCCGGAACTGCGTCACGCGGAAATCGGACTTTGCCTCAGCACGCTGCTGGCTCGCCAGGAGAAGGAGATCAACCATTCCTTCGGCTGGACGACTCCTCAAACCTGCTACGCCATGGCACATGCACATTTGGCCTGGCATCGAGCGATGGAACGAGCCGGATACCTTCGCTCGATCCGAACGAAGCAGGAACTGGAGTTTCATGTGGAAGACTGGAAGAGTCATCCACAAACCGCACCCCTGGGTTTTATTCAGACCATGGAAGGTGCGGATCCGTTGCTGGTGCCGGACACAGTCAACGAGTTCTATGAACATGGCCTGCGAGCGATCGGCCTGACTCATTACGGCGCGAATCGTTACGGTGGCGGAACAATGTGCGAAGTAGGACTCGCAGTCGACGCGATCCCGCTGCTTCGCCGAATCGAAGAACTGAAGATGACCGTCGACGTGACTCACCTGTCCGACGTGGCATTCTGGCAGGTGCTGGAATATTTCAGCGGTCGCATTCACGCCAGCCATCAGAATTCACGACGCCTCGCGCCATGGCAGCGTCAGTTTTCTGACGAACAGTACAAGGCGGTCATTGAGCGAGACGGCGTGATTGGCATCGCGTTTGACGTCATCATGATGCAGCCGGGATATGTTCGCCGAGTCAGCGAAGCGACCGTCACAATCGAGCGGGCGGTTGAGAACATTGACATCATCGTCCAGCTCGCGGGAAATGCCAGGAATGTTGGAATCGGAAGCGATCTTGATGGCGGATACGGTGTCGAACAGACTCCGGCCGACTTTGATCGGATCCGTGATTTGCAGCGGCTGACTGAATTGATGTCTCGCCGAGGCTATTCGGACGCCGACATCGCGGCCATCATGCATGGAAACTGGATCCGATTCTTCAGCGAAGTGCTGCCGGAATAGTCCCAGGCTGGCTCATTCCATCGATAGAGCCATCATGCAGGACGCAGAACATTTGAGACGTCAGGGAGTGCGGAAGAGTCATGTCTGCTGAGCCGAAGTCTGTTGCTGAAGGTTCAGCAAAACCTCCGATCTGGCTGGCCGATCTCTCATTGCTGTCAGTGGCCATCATTTGGGGCGTCAACGTCCCGATCATGAAGGTTGCTTTGCTGAAGATGGACCGGTTCGCGCTGAACGGACTTCGGCTTGTCATTTCGGCGGGCGTGCTGCTGATCTTCGCGTGGCTGGAGTATCGAAAAGGCGTTCGACCTCAGGTACGGAAGAACTGGAAACGGATTCTTGGTTACGCGGTACTCGTTTCCGTCCTGTATCAGCTGCTGTTCCTGCTGGCAGTTTCACAGACAACATCCGCCGATATTGCTCTGATCATGGCCACGGTGCCAATGTGGACCGCGATCGGGGCACGCGTCTTTCTGAAGGAGTATCTTCCCTGGCTGGCATGGCTTGGTCTGTTCATTGCATTTGCCGGAACAACAATCGTGACATTGCAGGGACGAAGCACCTCGACAAATCGTCCGCCGTCCGTTGTTTCAGAAGAGAAAGAAGCGGCTGACAACGTCGAAGCGGCAACGGCTCAGACTCCGGGTCTTGCCACTTCAGCGGGTTCCCTGAAGGAAATCGATAACGCCGTTCGGTCTTCAAGTCCGCCTGCAGAGCCGAATACGACCACAGAGCACCGACGGTTCATCGGAAACCTGATTGCTCTCATCGCCGCGCTAACGTGGTCAGGAGGAACAATCTTCAGTCGCCCCCTGCTGAAATCGATCTCCCCCATGCAGCTTTCGGCGTTCTCGGCGACGCTGGGACTTCCCTTTCATCTGGCAATCGCATGGCCAGCGATACCGGCCAGCCTTGTCCTTTTGAAACAGGTGCCCATGGACTTGTGTCTATTGTACTCCGGAGTCTTATCGACGGGCCTCGCGTTGCCGATGTGGAGCTTCGGTGTCAAGAACGCGGGAGCCGCTCACGCGACGATGTTTCAAAACCTAAGCCCAATCTTCGCCATTGTCACCGCGTGGCTCTGGCTGAGTGAACCCCTGAATGCGGCACAAATCACGGGTGGCGTCCTTATCCTGGGCGGCCTTCTGGTAATGCGCTGGTCGCGATAGCAGCTAAGTCAGCAGTATTCAGCGCCACAGTGCCCTCGTGCCGCGCCTCGCGCAGGCCCGGAATCGAGTTGTTTGACCCACGCGGCTGCCACCAAATTCGCCCAACCTGCCCGGTCGCAGGGCGAGGCTCCTGCTTCCCGCTGTTCAAACGCTGAAAACCGAATCGGCGACGGACCAACGGTGTAAGAAACTTTGCAAATCTCTGGCTCAGCGGAACATGTGGGGGATTGAAGAGTGTTAAGAGAAAGTTAGACTCAATCGACCTTTCCCTGGTTTTCCTGGTTCCGAACAAGACGTTCTCGTCATCCCTTCAATTGTTCAGCTGGACCATTTATGCACCCAATGAGATTCGGACGTGCGCAATTCCTTGCGCTGGCAGTAATGCTGTTGTGTGTCTCCGGCTGCGGAGGCGATGATACTCCGCCGCTTGGCGAAGTGAGCGGCACCATCACACTGGATGGCGAGCCTCTTGAAGGCGTGATTGTCGTCTTCAAACCGGAAAGCGGGCGAGCAGCCACCGGTACGACAGATGCCTCCGGTCAGTACACCCTGGAGTTTTCCTATCAGGTTCCGGGCTGCAAGGTTGGCGCTAACAAGGTGCACCTTGAGTGGCCGCTGGGGGCGACGAATGCCAAGGTTCTTCCGTCACGCTACACGACGACATCGGAGCTGACCGCTGATGTAAAGTCCGGCGAAAATACTCTCGACTTCAAGCTGGAATCAGACGCAGCAACCAAAGGCAAAAAGCAAGTCATCCCGGATTAGACTGGCAAACAAAAACTTCCCGCCGGTTTTACCAGTCTGTTAATTCAGTGAGCCGCAAAGCGCTAGCTGCGGGTGATTGTTAGAAAAACACGAGGCAAACACCCGCGGCTAGCGCCTTGCGGCTCAGTTTGTGACTCATTCAACAGCCGGTTTACCCGGGGGGATCACGCACACGCACTACTCGAACCTCCAATCAATCAACGTGCCTCCACCGGCATGGTCTTCCTGACTTATTACAGCATGTCCACAGCATTCTGCTGACGATTTCTTCGAACTTGTTTCGTTGTTTTCCTTTCTGCTCAGGAGTCATGTATGAAGGTCCTCTCACGACGAAGCCGAGGCTTCACGCTCATCGAACTGCTGGTGGTGATTGCGATCATCGCCATCCTGGTGGCATTGCTTCTGCCTGCGGTTCAGCAGGCTCGTGAAGCAGCTCGCCGAACACAGTGTAAAAACAACCTCAAGCAGCTAGGCCTTGCGGTCCACAATTATCACGACGTCTTCAACACGTTTCCGTGTGGTTTCATTATGCGAAACCCACCGACCCTCAATGCCAACTCGATCGAACGAGGACTTTACAGCTGGGGTGCATTTATCCTTCCTCAGCTGGAACAGAACAACCTGTTTTCGATTCTAAACGTCGGCAATGTGCGTCTTGAGCAGAATCTGCAGACAGCGGCTGGCCTGGCGGCTCTGCAGACTCCGCTTCCAATGTTTCGATGCCCGTCTGATACCGGCCCGGCTTTGAACAACTTCGACGACTCAAAGTCCGACAATGCCGGGCTCAATGCAAATCAGTACGTGGGCTTTGTCACACCGGACGGAACCACCCGCGTCGCAATCGCAACGTCGAACTACATGATGGTTGCGAATCCTTCTGACAGCACGACGCCAATGGTGTATGCCGCTCAGTACGGTCCTCCGCTTGGAGTCGGCTTCATTAATTCGAAGATCAACTTCCGAGATATCACTGACGGTACCAGCAACACACTGATGATTGGCGAGCGCGCGTGGAAGTTTAACGACCTGACAATCGGAGCTGGCACAGCTCTGGGATTCAGCGCTGAAGTCAATGCATCCGGAAGTAACATCAGAACCGCAGCACTCAACTGTTTGTCCATTGGCTATGATGGAATCAATTACAGTGCTACGAATCGAGTCCATCAGCGCCGAAGCTTCAGCAGCAATCATACCGGCGGAGCACAGTTCGTTCTGTGTGATGGATCCGTGCGATTCATCAGCCAGAACATCGACTACTCCAAAGGCTCCGTCAGCATCGCACCATATCCAGACAGCTTCATGGGCACCACATTCGCCCGACTGCTGTCGCGAAATGATGGATATACTGTTGGCGACTACTAACTGATTCTGCTCGCCAATCGGAAGGTTCAAACTCCAGGCCCGCGATACCAATGGTGTCGCGGGCCTTCTTATTACCTCTGCCGCACGAAGCTCTCATAAAGGCCAGCGTAAACTCGCCCAAGATTCATGAGGTGATCGTGGGAGCCGCGTTCGACAATGCGACCATGATCCAGAACAAGCACCTCCGTGGCGTTGCGGATGGTTGACAGTCGATGTGCGACAACAAACGCCGTACGTCCCTTGAGCAGTCTCTCCAAAGCCGTCTGAAGCCGGGCTTCCGTGGCACTGTCGATGCTGCTGGTGGCTTCGTCCAGAATCAGAATCGCCGGATTCGCCAGCATCGCACGGGCAAAGCAGATGAGCTGACGCTGCCCCGCGCTGATCGAAGCACCGCCTTCTCCGACTCTGGTCTGAAGTCCTTCAGGAAGACTGGTGATCAGATCTTCGCAGTCCAGCTTTCGAAGGACGGTAACAAGCTCTTCATCTGTCGCTTCCGGTCTGGAGAACCGAATGTTCTCCGCAACGGTTCCGCTAAACAGAAAGTTCTGTTGCTGAACTATTCCCATATGCCGATGCAGGCTGTGGCCTCTGACCTGGCGAATGTCAACACCGTCCAGCCGCACAGTACCCGACGTCGGCAGATAGAATCTGGCCACCAGGTTGATGATCGATGACTTCCCGCTGCCGGTGTGTCCGACAAGTGCAATCACACTTCCGGGCTTTGCGGAGAACGTAATGTCCCGCAGGACTGGTCGGCCAGATTCGTATTCCAGTGAGACCTTGTCGAAGTCGACTCGTCCCTCAACATCCGACAGATCAATGGCATCCGCTCGATCGGTCCATTCCGGTTCCGTGTCCAGAAGACGATAGAGTCTCTCAGCACCCGCCATTGCGGTCATCGCCTGGTTGTACTGATTGCCAAGAATCGAGATCGGAGAGAAAAAGAGATTGGCCATGAAGAAGAAGCCAACGAGGTCGCCAATCTGAATGCTGTGGCCCGGCGTCAAAACGCGGTATCCGCCCACAAACAGAAGAATTGCAAGAAAGATCTGGCTGTTCATCTCCAGCAGTGGCAGGAACGTACCCTGCGTTTTCAGAACTCGAGTGTTGTAGCGGGAATGGTCGGTCGCAAGGTCTCGAAAGACCCTGGCATTTTCCTGCTGGCGCACGAAGCCCTGAGTCACTCGAATCCCAACAACGGATTCAACCAGTGTCGCGGTCACTCGACTGAATGACTCACGCATGTTTCGAAGAGCGTCACTGAGGCGATGATGAAAGTGTCGGTTGATCAGCCAGATGATCGGTGCCAGTCCCAGGACGATCAGGAAAAGCGACCAGTCGTACCAGATCATCGCAGCGGCCGCGATTCCCATCTGAATGAACTGCACGATTGTCACATAGAACACCTCCTGAACGCCGATGCGGATATCTTCCATGTCGGACGTCATTCGGCTAATCACGCGGCCGATACGGTTGGTGTGAAACCACCGCATAGGCATTCGCTGCATGTGAGTGAAGAGCTGGTTTCGAAGATCGCTGACGACCGCTTCTCCAAGCTCCAGGGCCAGCCGTTGCCGGTAGTGCATGACCAGTTGAGTACTGATCGCGAGTGCTGCAAAAGCCACCGCCCCGTAACAGACTCCGGCTGGATCATTCTGTGCCACGGGGCCGCGAATCACGGCGGTCAAAATCCAGGTGAGTGCGGGAAGCTGAATCGCTCGGATCAACACGGCGACCAACAGCCTGAATCGCTTCGACTTCCATTTTTCCGTCGTACGAAGCAGTCTCGCAATCAGCCGAAAATCGAGCGGAAGCTGACGCGGCTCGTCATCACGCTCAACGTGACGAGTGAGAGTGCGGCTGAGGACTGCCACCTGTGACATGAGTTTAACCCAGACTATTCACAAAACGATTTCGAAGTATTCCCGACTTGTACGATGCAGCCGCACTGCGATCCTCAAGATTCCTTCGTGGACAACCCCATCATGACGCCACTGCCAAGCGACGACGTTTTGTCGCAGGTTCTGTCGGAGCCCCCTGAAGTTTGGCCAGCGCACGATAGTAGTCACACGATTCCATCAACTCGTCATGCGTTCCGACAGCTTCAATGCGTCCCGAGTTCAGTACGACGATCCGATCCGTCTGCCGAAGAGTACTCAGTCGGTTCGAGACAACGACACAAGTTCGGCCCCGCATCGTTGACTCGAGAGCCATTCGAATTTCATGTTCCGTCTCCGGATCGACCGCCGCTGTCGCATCATCCAGCAACAGGAGCGAAGGGCTCGTCAGCAGTGCCCGAGCGAGTGCCAGTCGCTGCCTTTGACCTCCAGACAGGTTGCTGCCGTGTTCCCCAACAATGGTCTCATACTGCAGCGGCAGCTCTGAAATGAACTCATGCGCGGCGGCCAGGCGTGCAGCCTCGCGGATCTGTTCATCGTCAGCATCGGGATTGCCGAATGCAATGTTCGCCGCGATCGTGTTGCTGAAGAGAAAGCTCTCCTGAAACACAATCCCTGAAGAGCGTCGAACATCATCAAGATTCAGCGAACGAACATCATGACCGTCGAACTTCAGCGTTCCGGAACTCACATCGTAGAATCGCTTCAGGAGACTGATCAAAGTCGATTTGCCAGCACCAGTTGGCCCGGTCACGCCGATACACTCACCACATTCAATTCTCAGTGAGATGTCTTTCAGCACCAGCTGGTCAGGCCGATACCCAAAGGAGACGTGGTCAAACTCAATGGCCTTCCGAATCACGGGCAAAGCCACTGGATTCTCGGGCGAAGTGATCAGCACCGGCTGATCAAGAACTTCGAAGACTCGCTCTGCGCTGGCCAGACTGGATTGAATGCTGTTCGCGATATTCGTGATGTGCGCCACCTGATTCGCAAACTCATGCAACAGGTTGGCAAAGACAAACAACCCGGCACCAAGTGCGAGCTCCCCTCTCACAACAAGCGACCCGCCGTAAGCGATCAGCACCAGCATGTTGATCTGAGTCAGCAGTCCCATCGCGGGCTGAAATGTTGACAGTCGGAAGAAGATGGAATTCTTGAGATCCCGAATGTCATGATTGGCCGCTTCAAACTTCTTCGCCTGTTCGGACTCACGAGCAAACGCCTTCACCACCTGAATCCCCTGAAGATTCTCAACCAGCGTGCGAATCATGACGTCGCCAAGCTCACTGGCACGACGATAAGCCGGCTGAACCACTGTCGAGAACACAACGGCCATTGCCCAAAGGAAAGGAGTTGTGGCAAGGCAGGCGAGTGTGAGCAATGGATGCATTCGCATCATGTAGACGAGGTACACCGTCAGTGTCAGGATGACAGTGATCAGGCGGATGATGACACCGTCGATGAAGTTTCGAACGTTGTTCGCATCGCCCGCCGCGCGATTGATGATCGAGCTGCTTTCACCGGCATCGTAGAACTGAAAGCCAAGCACCTGCAGCTTGGAATAAATCTCCGTTCGCATGCGAATCAGAATCTGTTGTGACAAAGCACCGGACGCAATCGCCGCGAGGTATTTGAGTCCAGCCGTCATGACCGCGACGGCAAAGATCGCGAGGGAAAGAGCAGTGACCACAGTCATCGGAGCCCACGATTCAGGGGGCGTCCATCCAAACGGCCACTTCGGGGCTTCTGCATTCTTCAGGACACAGGACTGAAGGTAGTCGATCCCAAGTCCGGTCAGTCCCAAGGTGGACAGGCTTAACCAGACCAGCATGCCCTGCATGACGACAACAGCAAGGCACGGGCGTCGGTATTCGAGTGCCAGCTCAAGAAGGCGGCGCAGCAGTTTTCCTGACGACATCCTTGGTCTGGAATCCTGTTGAACTTGTGAACCTGACACCGAATCAGCCTTCTCGTCTGTTGCACGTGGTCATCGCAGTTCTAATGCGATTGGCCATTCCGTGACAGGCGACTTTGCGGCAACTCGACGATGAATATCTGCAGCGAGAACCGCGAAACTTCGAATGCGCAGGAACTGCAGATCCAGTGGCGTTCTGACGGTGCGTTCGTTCAGTTCATGGAACGGCCCAGTGTGTCTTTTCTGCCAGCGCAGAGCATTATTTGCACAGCTTGTCCTGGTCGGCCAATGCGTTTTCAAGCCTCGAATTCTGGGGCGTGCACCTTTCGAAGGGAGGGATCTTTAGCAAGATCCACTACTTTCAACCCGAACTTTTGCGCGGGCTGAAATCCGCCTGAGGGAACATTGTCACACCAAGGGAGAAAGGCCACCGAATTGACGAACGGCTTCGTAGGCAACGGTGTTGACGGTACTTGCG
>JAEUII010000253.1 GCA_016795145.1 Planctomycetaceae bacterium | reverse complement strand
GACGCTGGTTGGCGTTTTCGTGAGCCAGTCCTTTCCAGCCCGTGAGGTCCTTGCCGTTGAAGAGTGTTGTGAAGCCAGTCGGTGGTTCATTGACTGATGAACTTGCTGGCTTGGTTGGAGACGTTGCGTAATCCACCAGCTTCAAGTTTCGAAACTCGACTCGATCGTCATGACCGGCAAGAGCGATGTGGCCTTTGCGATTCTTCATGCCCGGATGTGGCGAACCATCCACCGGCGTCAGGTTGTCGAGGAACGCGTCCACGATGACGGCTCCGTTGAGTATGACCTGAACGTGATCTTCGATGACGATGATCGTCTGCGTATTCCATTCACCGACAGGCTTGAGATAGCCGATCTTTGCTGGCACGATTCCGTAAACAGAACCATGATACTGCCAGGGTTTCAGCCAACTGAGTCGCTGAGTCTTACCATCGGCCATCACGGCATCACCATGGTATGCCTTGCCGTCATGATCCAGAATCTGAATCTCCATTCCATCGCGCGAAGGATGGCCGTTCATGGGGACTCGAATGCCAATGCCGTTGTTGCCGCTCTCTTCGAGTTTGAAATCAAACTGCAGTGCGAAGTCCGAATACTCCGATGCCGTGTAGAGATTCTTTCCCCCTTTTTTGCAGACGAGGATCCCGTTCTCGACCGTGTACCCGTTCGTATCGCCCGCCCATCCAGACAGATCTTTTCCGTTGAACAGATCCTTCCATTCGGCGTGAGTCAGAATCCCAACGGGCCTTGCAGCGGCGGTGATATTGGGATCCGGCTTCGCATCCTGCGCGACAGTCTGGTGACTCGCACAAAAGTGAAACGCAAGCAGGGACAGTGTTGATGCGATCAACGGGCGGAAGGGCAGGGCAGTCATACGGTGAGACTCCGATCAGGAAGGCAGAGGTCAAAACGCGGGGCTATGAGGATAACGGCCGCCAGGCCTGTTCGCGAGCACACGGCCAAAGTGGGGCCGCGCTCGGGTGCAGTCGCGGACTTCTGTAGGTGCCGCTTGCCGAGCGGCACTTTGCGGCCCCGCCGCAACCAGCGCCCGAACGACGTGACTACCGGTGTGCAGGCCAACGTGGGACAGGATCGCAATGCAGCCTTCCAGCGCGAGAACGCGAGAGATATGTGCAAGCGAGACCAAGGTTCGCCTGGCGGCGAAAGTCCTTTCCGGCAGAAAGGACCTACTTTGACAAGCATCCGCGACTACACCCTCAGCGAACTTCGAGTGACACTTTGCGATTTGACCGAGGTCAATACAAAGACGCGTGACCGGTGTGGAAGCCGGAACCGTAGTTCATCCCGCAGCGAGCCACGCCACCCGTTCAGAACACTGTCAGTTCAGAATGCGGGCGGTTCAGAACGGCGGCGCTTCAAATTCGTTTGGCACGTGAGTCGACTGGCTGGCCCCTGACCCGGAGCCGCGAACGGCTGGCATCGGTGTTCCCAATGGGGCGATGCCGGCTCCAGGAGAATCTTCACGGCTGATATGTTCTTCCGGAAGAGGCTCGCCTGGCTCCTTCTGCATTTCAAACAGGAACCGTGACGGAATGGACTCGCGACGCTTGCCCCATTTCATTCTCGACTTCGCGCGAGTCAGTGTCAGATGGTCCATGGCCCTGGTCACACCGACGTATGCCAGGCGACGTTCTTCGGCGATCGCTTTCTCCGTGTCTTCGTCAATGCTGCGCTTGTGAGGCAGGAAGCCTTCCTCCATACCGACCAGATAGACTCGTGGGAACTCCAGTCCCTTCGCCGAATGAAGCGTCATGAGACGCACGCAGTCAGACTCCTGCTTCTCGTCCCGATCAGATTCTTCTTCACGATCCATCAGCGCCATGGTTTCCAGGAAACCGCTAAGCGACGGATCTTCGTTGCGCTCTACGTACTGGCCGATCGAGTTAATGAACTCCTCAAGGATGTTGCGTCGCAGTTCCTGCTGAGACTCTTCTTTGTACTGCTTTGCAATTTCGCCTTCGTAATTGATTTCCTGCAGCAGCTGCCGTGACATCGGTGCCAGCATGCGAGGATTCTCATGCATCACGGATGCATATCGCTGCAGCAACGCTCTGAAAGTAGTCATCGACGCGAGTGTCTTCGCGGGAATAATGCCCTCTGACGCGGCAATCGGCACCATGTCCCAGAAGCTGACGCCCTTCTTCACAGCGGCCTGCAGGACCTTTTCCGTCGTCGTGTCGCCGATTCCTCGCGAAGGAGTGTTGATGATGCGCAGGAGGCTGACTTCGTCTCGAGGACTATCGATCGCTTTCAGATACGCCATCAGGTCACGAATTTCGCGGCGATCAAAAAACGACTGTCCGCCGACCAGCAGGTAGGGCACCTTCTGTCGACGCATTTCCTGTTCGAACAGTCGAGGCTGCTCGTTCGTGCGGAACAGAATGGCGACCTGCTTTGGTTTGACACCAAGTTCGCGAACGAGGTAGGCGATTTCCTGAACGACGTTCTCTGCTTCAGCGTTCTCGTCATCGAAGACCTGGAAACGGACGCCGGTCAGAGACTTTTTATGAGCAATCAGCGTCTTGTCATGGCGCTGGCGGTTGTGTTTCACCAGTCGGTTGGCACAGTCAAGAATATCGTTGGTGCAGCGATAGTTGTTCTCGAGCCGGACGATCTTGGTGCCCGGGAAGTAGTTGCCGAAGTGAATGATGTGCTCCACTTCCGCACCGCGCCAGCCGTAGATGGACTGATCGTCGTCACCGACCACGCAGAGATTCTTGTGAGGCAGCACCAGGGATTCGATCAGGCGAAACTGAACGCCGTTGGTATCCTGATACTCGTCAATCTGAACATGATCGTAGCGTGACTGATACTTCTGCAGGACCATCGGATGATCCTGAAACAGTTTGACCGTCAGCAACAGCAGATCATCGAAGTCCACCGCACCGCAGGCTCGCAGTTGCTTCTGGTATTTCTTGTAGGCCATCGCCGCCAGGAAGTCGAAATCCGACTCCGTGTGGCTGCTGGCTTCAGAGTCCTGAACGCCCTGCATCTTCCAGCGGCTGATGCGATTGATCAGGTCGCTCGGCTTCATCGCTCCATCGCCCAGACGGATGTCTCGCAGGGCCGTGCGTGCTGCAGATTCCTGATCGCTTCGGTCGTAGATCACAAACTTCTTTGGATAACCCAGAGCATCGATATCTTCGCGCAGGACTCTTACGCACCACGCGTGAAACGTGGAAACGACGGGACGCTGCTTCATGTGCTTTCCAATCAGAGACATTGCGCGTTCCCGCATTTCGCGAGCGGCTTTGTTTGTAAACGTCACTGAAAGGATTCGGTCTGGTCGAATTCCGTTGGCAATCAGGTTGGCCATCCGGAAAGTGATCACTCGTGTCTTCCCCGTCCCGGCTCCGGCAAGAACCAGCAGCGGGCCTCGCAGTGTGGTCACTGCTTCACGCTGAGAAGGATTGAGGCCGGACAGGCTAACCATGGATTGGTACGACGTTCGCAACGAGTGACAGACAGGAGTGCCGGTTCCGCGAACCAGCCGAAGCGGAAGTATACTGACAGACTCAGAAAGGGGGCGGAAAGCTACCGTTCAAACTCGACGGTTGCAACGCCCTGCCGTGACCATCCAAGCAAGCCGATTTGAGAACATGCACACGATGTTGTGGTGTGCACGCTTTCAAAACCAGCCTGCTTGTTTCTTCGGCGATTTCCGAACGACGGTACTTTCGACCGTCCTGCTTCCGGATTCTGACGAAATCAGGAAGCCAAAGTCCGAAAACAGGACAGAAAACTGTCCAATGTCTATTCTTGTGCACGGCGATTTTCGTTTGTCTGCTATTTGATCCGGCAGTTTCATGAAACGCATTTTTCTGATGCTGGCTGTTCTCGCGAACGTCACGATGCTCATCGCGCTGACGCTTGGGCTGAAGGTCGGCGATCCGATGAAATCGCAGGGGCTGGATCCCGAAGTGAATGCCCGGATCGGCACTCACATTTTGATCGGCCTGGCCGCACTGACCAGCGTCACGATGGTCTACGCATTGCTCTTCACGTACTTCATGGGAACCGGCCGGTGGATTGAAGAGACGTCGTCCGCCTACAGTCTTTCTCCAACCTACTACGAAAAGAATCAGAAGCTGAAGTACGGCGTGTTGCCGGGCATCATGATCGCGTTCCTGATGGTGCTCGCGACCGGCTCACTGGGAGCTGTTGCTGACCCGGCCACAGCGGCTTCGCTCACATCCGTGTTTGGGATCTCCGATTCGACTTTGCACTTTTCGATGGCGATTTCGACCTGGCTGGCAAACCTGTTCGTGAACCTGACTCAGTATCTTGCCATTGCGAAGAACTCGATCATCGTAGAAGCCGTCCTTGCGGAAGTGCGACGCATCCGAATTGAAAAAGGCCTTCCCGTCGACGCCTAAGTGTAGAACGGCTGTCCTCAGCCGTTTTTTACTTCGCCTCTGCAACACTGGATGCTGAAAGCGATTGAGGACAATCGCTCTACACTGTTTGATTGCAAGCAGACTTGCGGGGCACGAAGGCTCAGCCGTTTCAGTTTTGCCTCTGCATCACTGAATGCTGAAAGCGATTGAGGACAATCGCTCTACAATCAGCCGTTTTTTACTTTGCCTCTGCAACGTCGAAGGCCTAAAGCGATTGAGGACAATCGCTCTAAACTGTTTGATTGCAAGCCGCGTTCTACGGCCACAGCAGAATCGTCGCCAGTCCGCTTGCTGCCGCCACAAGCCAGAAGGCCGCAACAATCCTTCGCTCTGAGATGCCTTGAAACACAAAGTGATTGTGAAGCGGACTGCAGAGCAGGATCTTGCGCTTTGTTCTGCGATACCATCCGACCTGCAGGATGACGCTGAGCGTTTCCACAACAAACACGAGCCCGCCTGTCAGCAAAGCAAGTTCGTTGCCGGATGCCAGTGCAAGGACACCAAGGACGGCTCCGATCTGCAGGGAGCCTGCATCACCCATGAACACTTTCGCCGGGTGACGGTTATAGAACAGAAAAGCCATCAGTGCCGACGCAAGAATCGCCGCTCCAGCACTGACGAATCGTGTCTCGGGGATTCGCCATGCGAGTACAGCCAGGACTCCAGCCGTCACGATGCTGCAACCTGTCGCAAGTCCATCAAGGCCGTCGGTCAGATTCACGGAGTTCGAGACGGCGACCAGAACTAGCACGGCCCAGGGCACAAAGATCCACATCCTGGCGGAGCCCGCAACAAGGTTCTCCAGGAAATAATTGCAGTCCGGCAGCGACTGGCGCTGTTGCCAGATCAGCACTGCGACGATCGTCGACAGGATGATCTGTCCCAGGAGTTTCTGTCGAGCCGTCAGTCCCTGACGCTGGCGTCGTGCTTTGATCCAGTCATCGGCCGCACCGAGCAGGCAAAATGAAACGGCAGTCAGCATCAGGAGTGATGCGATGCTGAGCGACGTGCGAAACAGCGGCAACAGTCCGGCGACGAATGCAACAAAGATGATCACGCCACCCATGGTCGGCGTTCCCTGCTTTCCGGCATGAAGCTGATTCAGACGAGCCGAATCACTCACGATGCGTTCACGCAAAGAACGTTTCAGACCGCGAATCATGCCTGGTCCGGATATCAGTCCCCACACCAGTGCGATCGCAGATCCGATGATCAGGGCTTGCCATTCCATGCCTGCCACATTCCTTCAGCGTCCGCGACTCAAAGCACAAGCAGCTCTGGTGCGATTACGTTGTCGACGGATGCAGTTCGGGCTTCAGCCAAACCCAGCTTTTTCCAAGTCGACCGCCGTAGTTGCCAGCCGTGATACGGACAATCCCAGGAACATCGAGCGCTGCTTTGATCGAAGCCTGAGTCGCTTTGCTGACGGTCGCAAGGTCGCGGCCGTTGATGATGATTTCCATCGCCGACTTCACACCGTCCGGAAGCTGCGACTGAACGCCTTCTCGTCCCTTGAGTGTTGGGCAGAATGGATCATTCGTGCTGGCGAACAGAAACTTGTAACGGCTTCCTGCCTTCGAACCGCTCGCTGCGATGCCGCCCGGGAACGGCGTGATCACGCCAGCCACGTTTTCGCAGGCCACCACGGCACGCTCCGCTGCTTCCAGAGATGCATCTTCAGAGGTGGCCATGAACCAGAGATTCCCGCCCATCACGCCATCAGCAAACGGAAATCGCCGATCAATACAGAATTCTCCACCCATGGTTGGCACGACCCACATGGATCGACCGTACCGTTCTTCAACCTGTTCAAACCCGTCACCGAAGTAGGCCAGCTTTCGTCCGATACGAAAACCGTTGGGGGCATACGACAGAGCAAAGCAGCGAGCTGTCGCACAGGTCAGAACGTTCTGACAGATGCGGGACAGCAGTGCCTTTTCCAGAGCGGGTTCGCGGTCTTTTCGGAACCGAGGCACATGCAGCTGACAAATTGCACCAGGGCGACCATCGGGAGTTTCAAAGGTCTCGTCGCCGCCAGGACCCACGTAGCGATCCAGTCCACCTTCGCAGTCACACATGATGGATGACGAAGCATGTCCTGTCGCGGCCTGAACCGCCGTATCCAGCCAGCGACGATTCTTCGCTGTGATCAGGAACTCCACATACAAACTGCGGAATGCTTCTGCGTAGGTATCTTCGACAAGATCGCTCATGGCTAATGTCCGACTTCAGCGTGCTTCAGAGAACTTCAGGATCGACCTCGACCCGTGTAGACCTGATCTTCGGTGATGATCTTGTCCATGAAGATGTCGTGATCTGCCACTGGAATCTGTTCGAACAGCTGGCATTCAAACGCCAGTGCAATCAGCGGCGTGTCCTTGCGAGCATGCTGCAGCAGCTTGTCGTAGTAACCTTTGCCGTGACCCATGCGAGCACCGCGGCGATCGAACGCGACGCCAGGCACCATGATCAGGTCCAGCTCTTCGACGTTCACCTGCTTCTCCGGAAGCGAACGCAGTTCTTTGCGAGGCTCCAGGATCTTGTACATTCCAACTTCCAGCTCATCCATGCTGGCCAGTCGGAACAGTTCCAGTTCGCCGTCATCATTGCACCATGGAACGATGATCGTCTTGCCGGACTGGAGTGCCAGCTCCAGGTCATGGCGAGTCCGCACTTCGCTGCGAACATCGATATAGAACATGACAGTGTTTGCTTTGGCGTATTCCGGAAGTGCCATGAAGGCACCGACGATCCGGCGGCTCAGATCATCTTTGTTTTCCTGAGCATTGCGGTTCGAATGAGCCTGCTTGCGAAGCTGGTCCTTTTGTTCCCGAATGGCGGCATCAAACGTCATGGACATCAACCTGAATCGATGGGACATTTAAAACCCGGCGACACCCACGACAACCGTGGCAGGGCAGGGCGGTGCGTGTTATACCCGCCGAGACGAGCTCTGAGCCACGATGCAGCCCTGAAAAAACTGGCTTTCTGAACACTTGTGATTCCGAGGGCCAGCACGCTCCACTACAGTCCCGCAGATCGCAGAAATTTCTCAGTTCTTAGTACCGCCATGCCTGTTTCTCCCACCGTCACTCGATTCGCGCCAAGTCCTACGGGGCTGCTGCATTGTGGTCACGCGTTCTCCGCGCTGACCGCGTTTCGAATCGCGCAGAAGGAAGGTGGACGGTTCCTGCTCCGCATTGAAGACATCGATTCGACTCGATGCCAGCGCCGCTTCGAAGAAGCTCTCAAGGAAGATCTTGCCTGGCTTGGTATCACCTGGGAATCTCCCGTTCGAAGGCAGTCGGATCACCTTGCGGAGTACAAAGAGGTCGCCGAAAAGCTTCGGGCCCGCGGACTTCTCTATCCGTGCTTCTGTACTCGGCGCGACATTCAGCGTGAGATTGAAGCGGCCGGAGGAGCACCTCATGGTTCTGAAGGACCATTGTATCCCGGCACCTGCCGCCGTTTGTCGAGTCGCGATGTTGAAGAGCGAATGGCACGCGGCGATGAGTATGCTCTGCGGTTGAACCTGGAGGAAGCTCTCCGTGTGACTGGTTCTGGTCTTGAATGGTTCGATCGACATCAAGGACTCCAGAAGGCTCGCCCGGAACTTCTGGGAGACACCGTTCTGGTGCGCAAGGACATCGGCTGCAGTTATCACCTGTGCGTTGTCTGGGACGATGCGCTTCAGGGTGTGAATCTGATTTCACGGGGTGAAGATCTCTTCGAGGCGACTCATCTTCATTGCTTACTTCAGGCAGTACTTGGCTTGCCGTGCCCGGAGTATGTTCATCACGAGCTTCTGCGCGACTCTTCCGGTCGACGGCTGGCAAAGCGAGATCAGGCGGAGACTCTGAGATCGCTTCGTGAACGAGGCGTGTCGGCCGAGGAACTGCATGTGATCCTTGGGCGATCGACCCAATGACCGGCTGAATTGTGCAGGTTTTGTCGGGAATGTGCCGGACGAAGTTGGCCATTGCCAAATGACCTTCGGCAGAAATTGCGGAACCGGGGCAATCGAATCTTCTCTTGTGATGGATCACCGGCGTGAACCATGATGAACCCTGTTCCACAGGATGATCTGAGTGCCGTATCCTCAGCCTCAGTGCCATTCGACCGTTGCGTTCCCTTGTCAACGGGAACTGCGGGACGGCACAACCTTGCACCAGAGATGACATCCTGTTTCATACGTCCATGCCCGACTGGTCCAATTCGTGTTGCTCAGCCCGTTTGGTTCAGGCGCACGACGACCAGCGGAGTGAATGATCCCATGAAGAGAATTCTGCAACTCAGCCTTGCCACGCTTCTTGCGTCTTTGCTGACATCCATCGCTCAGGCGCAGACTGCGGACTACAGCGGCTACACGCCGATGTTTGATGAGGGCTACGATCCACTCGATGATGACCCCGGATTGCTGGGACGACATTTTCTGGAAGGCCAGTTCGCCATTCTTCGCGCGCCGGATGAACTTCGTCCGCTGGACAAGTCCATCAAGGGATACACAACCACTCTGAACGTTCCCGCTGGCTGGAGTAAGTACCTGCCGGAGAACATGGGGCAGGATGTTTTTGTTTCCATGGTTGCGCTCGACTTCGGGGGTTCCGGTGATTTCGGGTTTGGTCAGACGAGCATTAGTACAGATCTGCGTCAGTTCACCGCCGGCCTGAACAGTTACCTTTACCTGACCGAGGACATTCGTCCGTTCGTGCAGACCGGGATCACTCATGAAATCGTCGATATCGCAGTCGACACACCGATGTTCTCGTTCTCCGATGCAGACATCGAGACACGATTTGTGATCAATCCCGGCGTCGAAATTGACCTGACAGAGCAGATCGCCTGGCGGAGTGTTCTGGAAATCGACTCCGATGACGCATCGGACAGTTCAATGTATCGGTCTGAACTGATCGTATGGCCCAAGTCGTGGCTGTACCTTCGAGGCGGTATTGTTGGGGATGTTGAGGGCGATACCGTTGGCGGACTGATCGGCGGAGGTATCGCGTGGTAGTGCCTGCTCGAAGAGCCAGCAGGATTCCAGTATCTGAATGAGGGCCTTACCGGCGTTTCTTCTTTCTGGATCCGCTGCTGTATTCTCTCGCTTCTGCCAGAACACCTCGCATCAGCCAGAGCACACAAAGGCCTGAGCCCGCAACGATGGCCAGAGCCCACCAGTATCTTTCTCCGACGAGTCTTGGAGCAACGCTTGAGCCCGGAATGTACTGGATCTGAAGTCGCCCGCTTTCCACGGACATAGAGGTCGGAATGGGGATCTGGTGACTTCGTTGTTCGGCACCGTCAGAAAATGAGACTCGAACCTCGCCGCGCTGATTTCGTGCGGGCTTCTCCTGGCCCCTTGCATCAAAATCCGTCACGATGGCGGCAGTCGTTTCCTGCCCCCAGATCATGTAACGAAATTCCGTCAGACTGAACCAGCATGACACGAGGAATACCGCGCCAGCAACCAGAAACGGCTTCATCTTCTGTGCTTGCTCGTGTCCTTCCGGATCGACATAGCGCTGAATCAGACCACCGACCATTTTGACCTCTCAGGAAACTCGGCAGATGAACACCTTCAGATACTCGGATTCCGGGCAGGTGACGCTTACGGGATGATCGGCGGGCTGACCGAGGCTCTCAAGGACCTGAATGTTGCGTCCGGACTGTCGTGCAACTTCAGCCAGCATGTCGAAGAACTCCTGGCGTGACACGAGGCCAGAGCAGCTGCATGTGACAAGGATTCCGCCAGGCTCCAGAACCTGAAGCCCTGCCATGTTCAGTCTCGCATATCCGTTGATGGCCCGGTCAAGCCCTCCGCGAGTTCTTGCCATTCGAGGCGGGTCGAGAATGACAACATCAAACCGTTTTCCTTCGGCCGCAAGTTGTTCAAGGGCAGGGCGAACATCATCGCGTCGCCACTGACATTTTTCAGCCACGCTGTTCAGTTCCGCGTTCGCTCGCGCAAGAGTCAGAGCGGATTCGGATGAGTCGATTCCAAGGACTGATGCGGCCTTGCCAACTTTGGCTGCTGTGATGCCAAACCCACCGGAGAAGCAGAACGCATCCAGGACCTTTGCGCCTCGTACGTAGCGGCTGACCGCCAGACGATTGTCTCGCTGATCAAGATAGCAGCCCGTCTTCTGACCCTGCTGAACATCGACGCCGTAGGTCACACCATGTTCGTCAATGAACAATGGCCGAGGCGGTTCTTCACCGGACAGCAGGCCGTCCACGGCTTCGAGACCTTCTGCCTCGCGCATTCCCTTTTCGGTTCGGAGCCAGATTCCCTTCGGCTGCACTTCCTGATTCAACGCGTCAATCAGCGCATCGCGATACTTGTAGAGCGCGAGGCTTGTGAACTGTACCAGAAGGTAGCGTCCGTAAAAGTCGACGGTCAGACCGGACAGAACATCGGACTCGCTGAACACCAGGCGACATCCAGTGCTGTCAGCCTTCAGGTCAAAGATCGCTTTTCGAGCCTGCACGGCGGTGTGAATTCGCTTTCGCCAGAATTCGGGGCTCAGCGTCTCTTCGGAGTTCCATGAATACAGTCGCACGACGATACGGCTGTTTGGATTGATGAGTCCCCAGGCGATGAATTTGCCTTCGCTTGAGACGACTCGCACCGTTGTTCCGGGCTCAATCGAGGTCGCATCGGAACCACTTCGGACTTGGTCAACCGCCCCTGCAAAGACCCAGGGATGTCGTCCAAAGAAAGGCTGTGCGCGGCGATTTCGAATGACAACTTCCGGGATCCCGGACGAAGGAACAACTCGAATACTGTTGTGACCGAACTCTTCTTGCTCAGACATGGATCAGGAACCAGTGGGCGGGCAGGAGCTGAAAGACTACGCAGGGATGGTCGCAGGTCCAGGCTGTTCACTCCAGCCAACCGTTGTGCTCCTCGTCGAGTTTCCCGACACCATGAATCCTGAATTGACCGATGAGTCCAGGTTTGGCGGATCACAACCCGAAACGTCAGTGAGGGATCAGAGGTCAGTTTCCTCGCGGAGATCCCTTGCTGACGCAGCGGGTGCAATGATCCCTTGCTGACGCAGCGGGTTACGATGAAATCCAGGATGAAACCACGGGCCATAAACGCAGGAAACTCGCCCAACAACACCGTCATGGTGTCGTCGGAGCGAGTCCCTCAGGCAGGATTGGTAACCCAGATACGAAAGGTGCTCTCCGTTGCTCTCCATCCTTTCGTACCCCATCTGCCGCGAGGCTCAGACCGTCACTGGGAACTTATCGGCAGACAGGACTTTTTCAGATTCGAGCGGAACCGGTTGAATGTTCCTGAGGAACTTCCATCGATCGGTTCGGACGATAGTTGCTGTTGCGACCACCGTAGGATGAGGCACGATCGTTGGCTCGAAGATCGTAGTAATCAGCATCACGATCACCGAAGTACTCAGAATTCAAATTCAGATCGCGCTCGTCATATCGTGATCCGAGTGCACCACGAATCGGAGCCACCACAGGACGGCTGGTCCACGCATCTTCGTCACTCAGAGAGCCTGTTCGACGAACGGGAGCAGAATAAGCGTTTGTTTGGTTTGTTCGTGGTGTCCATCCTGATTGTGGAAGAACCGGACGGCGAGTCACCTGATTCAAGCCACACTGACCATTTGGGCAATTCATCGCACCGTTGTAAACGTTCATTGATCTGTTGTAGCCAGCACCGTTGTACCCGCACTGTCCGTTCGGACAATTTCCGGTTGAACATTGACCATTCGGGCAGTAGCCGGTCGTGCACTGACCGTTCGGGCAATTTCCGGTGGCACATTGTCCGTTAGCACAGTTTCCTGCACCCGTACCACACTGTCCGTTCGGGCAGTTCATCTGACGACCGTAACCATTGTTGTAACCAACGGTTCGAGCACCGGACCACTGCTGTGGAACCGGAAGTCCCAGCATCGATCGCTGAACTGGCATACGGCCGGCACCAGCACGGCTGCCAGGCAGGTTGCCAAATGGGTCGCCAGCAAGTGCAGAAGCACAGCGTGCAACAAGAGCCAAAGTGAACACCACAGTCATCAGTCGAGTCGTTTTCATAGAGCACCATTCCTTTGTGAGGGTCGATTTTGATTCGATGAGGAGGGACGAGCGAACGTCGGAAAGCGTCTCATCTCTGCACCACCCTGATTCCCCACCAGAGTGACTCAGAACATGTTTCAACTGTTTTGCGAACCTCGTACCAATGACGCGACAAATCGATAATGCTCGGTTTTCCTGCGAAAACGCTGCAACCTTTACAACTCGCAATCAGAAACGCCAGATTGTGATGTCAGCCTGACGACAGGTGATATCGAAAAGAGGAGACTCGACAAGTGTCGGCCGCGGGCCAGAATCTCCAGCTGTCGTGAATTTGATTCGCCATCTGAACAGCGGGCGTGTCACCCACGTCTTTGCAGGCCACCGTTTTCATGCGCGAAGACGCACACTTGAGTGGTTTTGCGCAGATCCCCTTGGGGGGATGTTTCATGAAGGAGCGATGAAAAACTGACCTGTAACTCTTTCATTTTGAAGGTCGCGCAGGCAGAATCAGGCTGTGTCAGATTGATTTCTGACGACCGTTCTTATCCCATCAGATCGAAGTACTGGAGATGTGTATGCGTTCGCTTTCACGCCGCAGTCGCGGTTTCACGCTGATCGAACTTTTGGTGGTGATTGCGATCATCGCCATTCTTGTGGCGCTGCTGCTTCCTGCGGTCCAGCAGGCTCGAGAAGCTGCACGTCGTACACAGTGCAAGAACAATCTCAAGCAGATTGCTCTGGCGATACACAATTACCACGACACGGCCAACGTGTTTCCTCCAGGGTACATTTTTGCCCCGTTATCTCCGCCAATTAACATGAGCACTCGTTCGCTGTTCACTCTGATCCTGCCATACATCGAACAGACGAACCTCTACAATTCGATCGACTCCGGAGTACCAATGTTCAACGGTCCGACGGGGTACAACGCGACGATTCTTGCGCAGAACGTTGCAGCGGCCGCTCAGGTGATTCCTGCATTCCTGTGTCCATCATCGATTGGAAACACGACTGACGATTACCTGTATCCGGCCGGAGCCTTCGGCGGTGGGATCCCTCCAATGAACTGCACCTGGAAGGGTGGCCGAACAGACTATGGTGGTGTTACCGGCGTGCGTAGTGTCTTTGCAAACCTTGCTTACAACAATAACGCAGGTGGTGACCGCGAAGGTGCGCTTGTGATGGCGGGAATCAACGGCAGCACCAGCCGCATGCGTGACCTGACCGACGGGACTTCCAACACCCTGATGATTGGCGAACGAACAGGTGGCGTGAAGCTGTACTACAAGAATACTGCCGCCACAAATCTGCCTGCCGTTCTGGGACAGACAAATGGTGGCTCATGGGCCGATGCACTGGCGTTCGAGCACTGGCTGCAAGGTTCACTTTACGACGGCACCGGACTGTCCGGTGGCCCAGCATGCATGGCCACCAACATTCGCGGCAACGGATTCCACAGCTTCCATACAGGTGGCTGCCAGTTTGCAATGTGCGACGGTTCGGTTCGCTTCATCAGCGAGAACATTTCTCAGACCACCTTTGCATCTCTCATCACCCGCAAGAAGGGTGAGATTGTGGGTGAGTTCTAGCAGGTGTTGATTTACTGATGTTTCATAACCCGCAACGTCAGTGAGGGATAAGACACCAGGGTTTCTCCACAATCTTGCCTCGCGGACGTAACTAGTTGGGATGAATCAACAGACTGCTGGCGAGTGTCAGCTTTCGCAGCTGAATGAACTGATTTTCAATATGGCGGGCCCGGCGGTGAATTGCCGCCGGGTCTTGTCATTGCATACGGTGTTATCTCACAGGGGCGGCGGAATCCTGCCATTTGTCCCTGTTGTTGGTTGAGTCCCCACACCTCATTATGGATTTTCAAATGTCTCGCTCAATCTTTTCGGTCCTTATGCTGGCCCTTTCGATTTGTGTCGCTGGATGCGGTGGAGAAGAACCGTTCCGCAAACAGACCTATCCTGTTGTTGGTAAGGTGACTGTTGACGGTAAGCCTCCAGGATCGGCCATTCAGATCGAATGCCATCCAGTTGGCGGCATGGACGCGCAGCACCCAACGGTTTCACAAACAGAAAGCGATCCTGACGGCAACTTCAAGATCTCGACTTACGCCGCTGGTGACGGTGTACCAGCGGGAGACTACACGCTGACGTTCACATGGCTTGAATTCAATATCATGTCTCGCAGCTACGGCGGTCCAGACAAACTGAACGGCAAGTACTCCGATCCGAAGACGTCAGAGATCAAAATCACTGTCAAAGAGGGAAGCGAAACGAATCTGAACACGATCGAACTGAAAACCAAGTAAGGCATCCGTTGCGATTTCGTGTCCCGTTTGTTCAGATCACTCACTTTCCCCTCAAACTCCACAAGGACTTTCCATGTTACTCCGCTTGTTCGCTGGGCTCCTGATGGTGCCGGCTTTGACGTTCACTGCTTTGGCTGAAGAGAAGACGTCGTCCACCGATGTTCCTCAGGAAATTTTCAAGTTCATGGCTCGCCCGGAGCCTGATTACGGCTGGAAGAAAGTCCAGTCCGTCGAAGTCAACGGCAACAAGATCCACCTGCTGGAGCTGACGTCACAGAAGTGGCAGGACATCGTCTGGAAGCACAATCTGATCGTCTTTGAACCAAAGAAGCTGGTCCACAAAGAAGAGATGCTTCTGTTTGTCACTGGAGGCGGGATCGGCAACATTGGAAAGCTTCCGGAGAAAGAACTGGGCATGGGAATCGCTCTGGCCAATGCAACCGGGGCCCGCATCGCAACGCTGCATCAGGTCCCCAATCAGCCTCTGATGGGCGATCGCGTTGAAGATGACTTGATCACGGAAACCTGGCTTCAGTACCTGAAGACCGGTGACTCAACGTGGCCTTTGCTGTTCCCAATGGTGAAGTCTGCGGTCAAAGCGATGGATGCTCTTCAGGAATTTTCAACGTCGGAGTTTCAGCAACCTGTGAAGTCCTTTGTGATTACCGGTGCCTCCAAGCGAGGCTGGACCAGCTGGCTGACTTCCGTTGTTGACAAGCGATTGATCGCGACCGCTCCGATCGTGATCGACGTCCTCAACTTTCCTGCTCAGATGAGTCATCAGAAGAAGACCTGGGGCTTCTACAGCGAGCAGATCGAAGACTACACAAGCAAGGGGCTTGTTCGCGAAGACGGTATTCCAAAGGAAGGCCGTGAGTCAGAACTGTGGAAGATGATGGACCCTTACACATATCGAGCCCAGTTGACTCTGCCGAAGCTGCTCGTTGTCGGAGCCAATGACCGATACTGGACCGTCGATGCGATGAACCAGTACTGGGATGATCTTAAAGGGCTGAAGCACATTCATCGTGCTCCAAACGGTGGACACGGTCTGGATGGTGGTCGCGATTTCGCTCTTCAGACAATTGCGGTCTTCTTCCGCCACGCTGCCAGCAAAACGACGCTGCCGGAATTCAGCTGGGAGCCAGCTGTGCAGGATACTTCCGTTGGAGTGACGATGAAGCCATCAGGAACGCCAGAAGTCGTTCGACTGTGGACGGCTCGCTCTGCGACCAATGACTTCCGCGAATCCAAATGGACTTCTGAAGAAGTGAAGGGCACCGACGGCGTTTTTAAGGCGGCTGCAAAGAAGAATGGCGATGAACGAGTTGCTGTCTTCGGGGAAGCTCAGTATTCCTACGAAGGCATCAAGTACTCACTGTCAACGCTGGTGTTCTGGAAGTAATCTCTCACAATTGCACAATCCGACGAATCGATGACCCACATTGTCCTGTCGATCTGATCGATGGGACAATGTGGTTTCTTTTTGGGACACTCTGAAACCTGCTGCCGTCTGTGGTGGCAGGACAAAACGCCATTCACCCGTGGCAGAACCTGAGACGAGAGCGATGTACCTGTTTCGACTAGCCGATCGTGTTGCACGGGGACTTGCACGTCTTCCCGCCGAGCGGCTTCAGGGGCATCGAGAGTTTCTGTGTCAGCATCAAACCGACGCCGGTGGCTTTCGCGGTCGAGAAGGAGACGCTGACCTCTATTACACGGGATTCGCCGTTCGAGCCCTCGCGGTGACCGGCGGTTTGCCGGATCAAACAATTGAGCCGCTGAAGCGATACCTGAAGAGCTTTCATGCTGAGACGCTGGGAGTCATCGACCTGCTGAGCTGGCTCTACAGTGCACTGGTCCTTCAGGCGGCGGGCGGCGGGGATCTCCTGGCCGATTGTTCCGCTGACTTCCCGGACGTACTCTGCCGCAGCGCGGAGGCTTTGCGAACGTCGGACGGTGGATACGCCAAGGCAAAAGAAGGAGCGATGGGCAGCACGTACCAGTCGTTCCTTACCGCGCTGGTGTATGAGCTGCTTGGAAAGAAGATGCCTCGCAGGAATGCACTCGTGCAGTTTCTGTACGATCGTCAGCGCGACGATGGCGGGTTTGTCGAGATCGCTCCGATGAAGCGCAGCGGAACAAATCCCACGGCCGCGGCTGTTGCTCTGCTGAATCAGCTTGGAGCGATGGACGATGAGATTTGCGACGACGTCCTGGGTTTTCTGGGCGATGTTGTCAGCACCGAAGGCGGCTTTCAGGCGAATACACGTATTCCCTTTGCCGACGGACTCTCGACGTTCACCGGACTGCTAACCGCGCAGGATCTTGGACGTCGGGATGTGATTGCTCCCGAACAAATGCTGCACTTTGTGACTCATTGCCTCGAACTGCCAACAGGCGGTTTTCGTGGCGCGAGCTGGGATCAGCAGGCCGATGTGGAGTACACCTTTTACGGCCTGGGAATCCTGGGACTTCTGTTTTCAGAGTGACCCGGCCGCCCGTGAATCCCAACCCGCAGCGTCAGCAAGGGATTGCTGTTGATGACAACCTTGCGGCCGTCTGATCCCTCACTTACGTGTCGGGTTGCGAAGCTTTGAGCCGATCATGCTAAACCGAACGGTCCCTCAGCCTGCGTAGCGATGAGGACCCATCTGGCTCAGACGGTTGTACAGCGTCTTGAGTGCAATCCCCAGTTCTCTGGCAGCAAGAGGCTTGTCACCCTGATGCTTATCGAGCACTCGCAGGATCATATCCTCTTCCATCTGCCTCAGCGTCTTTGGCTCCTGATCGTCAGTGACCGTCATGTGTGACAGAGCAGGGGCTGCGTGACCCGGCCCGGGCATTCCAGTCGGAGTCGCGATGTTGGAAATCGGCAGCCCGCGAGTAATGCTTCGGGGAAGGTCTTCAGGCTGGATCGTTCGTCCGTCCGAAAGAATGCAGGCGTGTTCCAGAACATTCGCCAGCTCTCGAACGTTGCCCGGCCAATGGTGAGCCTGCAGCAGCTTGACAGTTTCCGGTGCCAGCATGTCATCCGTCACGACGTCACGTTTCAGGTGGCGAGCAATCAAATGCAGAGCCAGCTTTGGAATGTCATCCAGGCGTTCTCGCAATGGCGGCAGGTAGATTTCGAAGGTGTTAATTCGGAAGAAAAGGTCTTCGCGGAAATGCCCCTCAGCAACCATCTGCTGCAGTTCACGATTGGTCGCACAGACGATACGCACGTCGACATGAAACGGTTCGTTGTCTCCGACTCGGCGCACTTCACCGGACTCAAGGAATCGAAGCAGCTTGACCTGCATCGACTTGTCCAGTTCCCCAAGTTCGTCCAGAAACAGAGTGCCGCCGTTGGCCACTTCGAACAGTCCCGCGCGATTCGAATCCGCGCCGGTGAACGCGCCTTTGCGGTGACCGAAGAATTCGCTTTCGACCAGGTTCTCCGGAATGGCGCCACAGTTCACAGCGACGAACGCTTCATTCCGACGTTCGCTTTGCTCATGAACACGTCGTGCCACCATCTCTTTGCCAGTGCCGGTTTCACCCAGGATCAGCACAGCGGAATCGGTTGGTGCAATCTTGTCGATCAGTTTGCGAACCCGCAGCATCGGTGTTGAAGTTCCGATCAGGTCCGATCGTCCTTCGACTCGCTGCAGCCGGTTTTCGAGCGCGATGTTCTTGTTCTCAAGGGCTTTCTTCTCGCCGATTCGGTCGAGCACGTTTCCGATTTCAAACAGGGAAACGGGTTTTGGGAGAAAGTCGTAGGCTCCCATGCGAATCGCGCGGATTGCGTCATCACGGTCACCGTGGCCGGTGCTGATCACACAGACGGTTTCCGGGGAGTGTTCGCGGAGATAATCAATCACGTCCCAGCCGCTGCCGCCCGGCATTCGCAGGTCGATGATCGCCGCGTCGAACACGTTCTTCTGAATGGCTTCAATGGCCGAACTGGGAGACTGCCGGACAGTGGCCGTGTGTCCCATGCGAGGAAGTTCGGACCGCATGAGTTCTGCGATGGAATTCTCATCGTCAACGAACAGAACTCGCAGACTGTGTCGTTTTCTGGTGCCCACTGCCGACTCCATGGCCTGTTTGCTCAGCGTCATGCCGAGCGATGAGACAATTGACGGCTGTTGGTTCGAAAAATCCAGCCGTTTTTGCAGTTTTCTCCACCGAGACCGGCAGATTCAACCGCAGAGAGAGGCCCGTGGTGTACCAAACACAGGGCTCCGCGGCAACGGCGGAATAGAAGAATGAACTGGTGCGATTGCGGAGTTTGAGGTGACTTGGGGTTTTGGGTTTTCGGGTGCCCCGGACCGCCCGGACGCACTCAGAAGTGGTCAAAGACTGCTCATTTGTGTATCACAACGTCGTAGCATCTGCGACGTGAGATCAGAAGAGCGGGCAGCGGGCGAAAACAGGATTGGAGTTTGGGGATGAAGCAGGAACCTTCCGACAACGCATCAGCACCGGAACCCAGCCCGTATGCGGCTCCGAGGGTTGTGGATTCGTCACCGCAGTTCGCGCAAAAGGCCGGGCCGATCGCGGTCTTCTTTGGAATTGTTCTTGCCGGTGTTCTGGGAGTCATTACGTTTGGGCTGTCCTTCTTCTTCACATGCCTCGGCGTCTCTTCGATGGGTGGTAATGAAGAATTCACGATGGTCATCGTCTTTGGAATCAGTGGATTGACGGCCATCGCAGCGTTCATCTTTTCGTTTTGGGGGTTCCTGAAGATTGTTGAGGGGTTCAAGCGTCGATAGCCCCATGAGCAGTGTCGTGCTGCGGTGACCAGAAGTCGTGTCGAACCACTTCTCAACGAAGAAACTTCTATGACGTCAGATTACCTTTTTGTTGTGGTAGGTGCCGCAGTCTGGCTGTTTGGAATCGTGATGGTGGCGTGGCATGTTCGCCAGCGGCGTTCCAGCATGGGCGATCCCGGGCTGCCGCCGGATGAGCAGCGATTTCTGGATCAGCAGTATCGTCGCCGCATGCAAACATCCGCGTTGACGATCACACTGGGTGCTCTGATTGCCCTATGTGACTATCTGACAATCCTGAAAACGTCGCCGGGTTATGCAGCGGTCTATGTCACCGCGCTGCTGCTTCTGGCGATGTGGCTTGTGCTTCTGGCAGTTGGTGATGCCATGGCCAGTCGCATTCATATGGGCCGATCGCTTCGCAAGAACCGAAAATCGCGCGAGGCGCTCGCGGGGGCTCTGGCAGAACTGCGTCGACATGAAGAACAGGAACAACGCCGACGTGATGATGATCTGATGTCCGCGTCCAAAGATCGCAAGTAATTCCTGTCCAGTCTGGTAACTTCTTTTTGCTCCCCACCCAGACCCCGTCTGGGAGGGGTCGAGCGAGCGCCAGCAAGCTCGGGGGCGGGCCGCGATTCCAGTTAGCCCTGACTAAGGACTTCTCGCACGACATTCCCTTCCACATCGGTGAGTCGACGTTCCAGTCCGTTGTAGTAGAACGTCAACCGCTCATGATCCAGTCCCAGCAGGTGCAGGATCGTGGCATGGAAGTCGTGAACCGTCACAACATTCTCAACAGCCTTGTAGCCAAACTCATCCGTGGCACCCCACGAAAACGGTGCCTTCACTCCTGCCCCGGCCAGCCAGCACGTGAAGCCTTCCGGATTGTGATCGCGACCACTGGCTCCCTTTTGAAAAGTCGGCATGCGACCAAATTCGGTGCACCAGACGACCAGAGTATCTTTGAGCAGC
Source organism: Planctomycetaceae bacterium (assembly GCA_016795145.1). Classification (GTDB taxonomy): domain Bacteria; phylum Planctomycetota; class Planctomycetia; order Planctomycetales; family Planctomycetaceae; genus SXXK01. The sequence continues at coordinate 10,312 of JAEUII010000253.1, read as the reverse complement.
CCCCGCTGTTTGAGGTCCTTCAACAGAGCAGCCGTTGGTTGATCGAGGATCGGTCCGTGCACGCTGTATTGCTGTTCGATGACTTTGTGACCATCCCAGTTACTGACTCCTTCACCACCAGTCTGGTAGGCCCCATTAAACAACTGTACGAAACGAACACCCTGTTCAAGCAGTCGTCGTGCGAGGATACAGTTCTTTGCGTAGTTGGCCTTCAGGGTATTCTGAGCATCATTGGCACCGTAGAGGCTGAGTGTTGCTTCCGACTCGGTGGCCAGGTCACTCACCTCAGGAATGCTCAGCTGCATTCGGGCCGCCAGTTCATAGCTGGAGATTCGTGCGCTTAGTTCGGAATCGCCGGGGAATTTCTGAAGATGCCGTTCATTCAGCCGCTGGAGAAAATCGCGAGTTCGTCGATCACGTGAATCGGCGATTTGTTCGGGTCTTGCGAGATTGCGGATAGGTTTTGAGGTGTTGAAGTCTGTTCCCTGGAACGCCGCGGGAAGAAATCCTGGTCCCCAGTTATTCACGGAATTCTGAGGGACTCCGCGAGGATCCGGGATCGCGACGTAAGCCGGCAGGTTCTCATTTTCCGTCCCCAGTGCATACGTGGTCCACGATCCGACGCTGGGGAAACCGTCGAGCGTGAATCCCGTCGACATGTAGTTTTCACCAGGTCCATGAGTATTCGTCTTGCCCTTGATCGAGTGCAGAAAGCACATGTCATCGGCCATGTCGCCGAGATGCGATACAAGGTCAGAAATCATCTTGCCGCATTCACCGCGAGGCCGAAAATTCCACGGGCTCTTTGTCAGGTTCCCCTGTTCTCCCTGAAACGTCACGAGCTTCTCCCCGCCGGGCATCGGTTGCCCGTGTCGGTTCCAAAGCTCAGGTTTGTAATCAAACGTATCCAGCTGACTGCACGCGCCGGAGCAGAAGATCACAAGGACTCGTTTCGCTGCGGCCGGGAAGTGAGCCGCGCGTGAGGCAAATGGATGGGCCGGATCAATGATGGGACGGATCGGTGACTTTCCGCTGACCGTCGTTCGAGTCTCATCGGCCTTCAGAAGTCCCTGTTCTGCAAGCATCACTGACAGCGCGATGCTGCTCAGGCCCGTTGCCGTGTTCCCCAGGAAGTTGCGTCGTTGCAAAAGATGCCGGGAGGCAGGTATGCTCGATCGTGGAGAAGACATGAACGTGACTCATCAGAATCTGGCGGGGAATGTGAGCAGAGAAGAATCAGAGTATCCTCGAAGCCGTGCCAAGGCGAGCGAACTTCCCGGTCAGAGCAGATTCCGTGTGCATGTACTGAAGCTGGGAGGAAGTTTGCTGGACTTGCCAGATCTTGCCGACCGGTTGATTCAGTTGCTGAGCAATCCGGATCAGTGCTGTCCTGGATTCAAGCGATCACCCGACGCTCGCTGGCTTATCATTCCCGGCGGAGGCGCGGCGGCAGACGAAATTCGACGGCTGGACAAACTTTATCATCTGCCGTCGTCAATGACTCACTGGGATGCCATCGCCGCGATGACGTTCAATGCTCAGATGCTGGCAAGGCTGATTCCGGCACTCACGCTGGTGAGAACAGCGTCGGAAGTATTGAAGTCATGGACCAGCGTTCGTCCGGCGATACTCGATGTTCATCACTTTCTGAAGAACGAAGGCCGAACCATCGGCGATGAACTCTCTGAATCATGGGACGTGACGAGTGACACGATCTCTGCTGCCATCGGTAAGGCGTGGAAATGCGAGTGTTTGATCCTGGCCAAGTCATGCGACCTGCCGGCACCTTGTGCCGACTGGACGGAAGCCACTCGTCGCGGGCTTGTCGATCCATCATTCCCCGCGGCCGCCACAGGGCTGGATGTCTTTTGGATCAATCTTGGTCGGTCACAGTAGGTCTCGCCTGCCGGGCGAGACTTTCGCCGCAAGGCGAACCTTGTTCTTGCATGCCCATGATGCCTTTGCCTGTTGCTCAACGGAGCAAGCGTGGCCGATGCTGCGTTTCCACGATCACTCTTGACCCCTTGGAGCCTGGTCAGGTCGCTGGTTGCGGCAAGCCGCAAAGTGCCGCTCGGCAAGCGGCACCTACAGTAGGTCTCGCCTGCCGGGCGAGACTTTCGCCGCGAGGCGAACCATGTTCTTGCATGCCCATGATGCCTTGGCTTGTTGCTCAGCGGAGCAAGCGTGGTCGATGCTGCGTTTCCACGATCACTATTGATCCCTTGGAGCCTCGTCAGGTCGCTGGTTGCGGCAAGCCGCAAAGTGCCGCTCGGCAAGCGGCACCTACATGGACTTATCGGGCATTGATCGTTGAGGAAAGCCACGGTGCTGCATTCAGAACGCGTGTCAGTTCCACACGCATAACTTCATGCCAGTTGAACGATTCCGGGACGCTGCGACTGACTTTGAACCGGTCATCAGCGACAGCAGACTGCAGCGTCTTCACACAACGAAGCATGGCTTCCTTAAACTGAGTGAGCTCATCCTCGGTTAAGTCCGTGCGTGACAGAATGGTCTCCGTCTCTGTGCGAACTCGGTGTATCCTGGCGAGTGTGTTGTGCTGACTTCGAAAAAGGAAACCGCCGACGAACGCGCGACGGAGGGCTCCCTGCGGATCGAACTGATAAACAGGATCCTGTCCCACAAAAATGCTCATCGCATTGTTCGAGCGAAAACCAATCGTGACGGGTTCTTCAAGTCCCTCAAACAGCAACTCGGCTCGCGTCGTCAGTGCGACTGCTTCTCGGATGAGATCTTCTCGGTCTGATTCCTGTCGAGCCATGTCTGCAGTGTCCGATGAGCTAATTGCTGGTTTCGATGTTCGGTTCAACAAGCACCGGGTCACTCACATCAGACAACGGCCGACCTCAGAATTCAATGTTACCGTCGTGCCATTCCAAATCTGGTGACGGAAGACACAGGATTTTCCTGGCGAGATTCTGCCGACACAGCTTTTGATATCCGACGTAGCTCGTGCACAGGCGTGGATTCACTTCGATCACGTGAGCAGCGTTGTCGCCCAATCGATCTGGCTCTGCTGAATTCAACCCGAACGTCGGCACCACCACATCCACGCCAATGTAGCCGTGAAATGCTCCAAGACCCTGCTGCATTCTGAGGGCCAGCGGCGCGATGGATTCCTGAATTTGTTTGTCACACGGCACGATTCCTCCGCGGTACGAAAGTGCTCCCGAGTCTTCAGCGATTTTCTGGAGGGCTCCTGGCAGAATCGTGCTGAGCCGACCATTGCCGCCCCCAATAAGCCCGAAGGAGCAGGCTTGTCCGGGAATGCGTGGCTGAATGATCCAGCGGTCATGCTCCGAAGTTGGAATCATCGCGATCACACGATGCAGTTGCTCCGGTGACAGGCAGTGAACACGATCGCTTCCAGCACCATCACGCGGTTTCAGTATGAACACACTTGTTGGCGAAGAGACTCGTGACGCGTTCAGGAATTCTGGCAGAGTCCAAGTCGTCGGAGTCACAAGGCCCCGTTCGGACAGCCAGTCGTATGTGGCTCGTTTGTCAGTAAAAACCTGAGCCAGTTGCCATGGCACGTTGAAGCTGGAAGCATGAGTCCACGGCGACGCCTGCAGTGCTCGCAAACGCTCAGTCAGCAAGCCGTCGGATTCCGGTGCGATGACAAAGGTGCCTTGGAAGTGCTTCGGATCGATCGTCGGCGAAGAGAGCCATTCTGCGGGCGGGCTATTCGATGTGACTGCTTGAAATCGTTCCGAAGACGATATCGCTGCGTCGCCCAGGAGCATCGATCGGGCGTCATCGCTGAGCAGCACATGAACGACGACAGAGTCGATGCTGCAAAAGTCTCGCAGGGCTGACTTCAGCATCTGCATGGCTTCGAATCGCATGGAATTCGTCGAGTCTCGCCAGAGCCCGGGACTGGCCGTCAATTCTTCGAAGACAAGCAGATTCATGGGATGCATACCGCGCGGGACCTACAGATTCCCAAACGTTCTGCCAAATCGCTCACGAAGAGACTCAATCTGCGCGGCCGTCATAGGACTGTTCATACCCATTCGGTGGAAGCCAAAATGGAACTTGGTGCCTTTTGCTCGGAACGGCGAATTGCCAATTGCCTCAATGGAGCGGAATGAAAGCGGATGGTTGGTGAGACTTAGAACGCGCAGGTTCGCAAGTCGCGGATTCTTCGCAAGGGCTTCCAGACCTGGACCATGAACGCCGAGTTGATAGTCCATGTTGGAGGCTCGAAGATCTTTGATCACCGGCAGTGAAGGAGATTCCATCAGCTGGATGAAAATGTCATCCGTGATATCCACGCCGTTGATCACAAGTTCCTCCAGCGTTTGCCCAAACCGGGCTCTGGCAATGACTGGAACAGCGCGGGTGGGAATTCCGTAAGAGAAATCCAGGTGCCTGAGCCTTAATTGCGGAGCGTCCGCAAATGCTTCAATCGCTGGGATGGAGTATTGGCCAACGAGCACAAGAGTTCGCAGGCTTCCGACCGCCGTCGATTTTGAAAGCTCCGTCAGACCCAGATCACACCATCTCCCAACAATCGTCTCAATGTTCTTCAGATAAGGCGATCGTGCCAGTGGTCGAGTGTCGACGGCTGGATAGGCGTTCTTAAGTCGAATGGAATTGATCTTTTCCAGGCCGGGACAGTCTTCCAGAATTTTCAGCTGGTCTCTGACCTGAGTAAACGTCACGTGACGCAGTGGAGTCAGTCGGCAGATCTTTGCCCAGTTCCGGACAAAATAGCTGAGGGCCACTGCACTCTCTTCAATGAACCCCCGTCGGAACACGCATCGACGCAGTGAATACGGAAAGCCCTTGACCCATTCCGCACCATGATGGAGCCACAATTCCTGCTCGCGAGCTCGCAGTTCCCGGTAGCGAGTTTGAGTCTTCCTGAGCGTGGCGAGTTCGCACTGCACTCGAATGAATTCACCTCGGGCGTTTCCCTGTTCCTCCAGCCAGTCGGCATAGATGAGTCGAGGGATATCGTCGTCGGGGTTCGCCACGATCTCATCAAGGAACGTCTGTTCGTCGGCCATTGGAACGAGTTCTTAGACTTCGAGGACGATCGTCAGAGTGCCCGATTCGGTATCTTCGGTGATGGACTTAATCTCACCGAGCTGTGCCGCCTTCTGCTTCAGCGCCTGGCCGGTGACGCGATTCACGACACCATCCAGCTCTTTCTGGAGGTCCCGCAACACGCCCTCCAGATGCTCAGTCGCCTTCTGGCCCAGTTGTTCTTCTTTCGCGGAAGCCTCTCGCGCTAAGTTGTTCTGTGCCTGTTCGCGAAGACTCTGTTCCAGCTTCCCGCGGCCCTCTGTTCCGTAATCCGTATCGCCCCAGCCGTCGACCTTGTTCTTCAGTTCAACGTCTTCACAGAGTTCCGTGGTCACGGTGACTCGGCCGGTCTTCGGGTCGACAGAAATCGTCGACTTGTCCTGCGACCGAACCAGGAGTTCTCCTTCCTTCTGAAATCCGTTCTTCAGAAGCTCACTCTCCAGCAGTGCTGACATCTGTTCCTTCGGCAAGACCTCCAGAAGTTCAATGTCCGTACAAACGTGGTCGCTGCCACGAATCAGTTTTCGCAACGATTCGCTCACGCTTACTCGGTAGGCACGACTCATCGCTATCTCCTGCTGGAATGTGATCGGAGTATCCCGAGACATCGTATGCCGGACCCCGGGAAATGTCACTGTCGGCTACATTCTTGGCATAAGCACAGTGAGCGCACCTTCACTCCTGTTCCCCACCCAAACGAAGTTTGGGAGGGGTCGAGCGAGCGCCAGCAAGCTCGGGGGCGGGCCACACACCTGTTGTTGCTGCGCGAGGCAGCGCTACGGAGCCACTTCCATCGTCACTGTCGCGCTGGCGATGCAGCGTCGGTCATTGCGTTCTGCGAGTGACCGGGCCATTGTTCCGATCGTTCGGCGAATCTCCTGTGGCACGACTTTGCCGCCTGGCATACTGATGGTGAGAGGTTTATCCAGGGAGATAAGCTCATCACTCAGCAGCAGCGTCAGTTTCGTCGCGGAACATTCTGAAACAACGATGCTGCCATCCTTCACTTCGGCAACGATCTCGTCTCCCGCCTTTGCTTCCTGCTCATCAACCTTCAACCAGTAGAAGCGAGAGTGTCGGACATCGTCCTGAACCCAGACCACTTTCTTTGGCCATGGATTGCGCTGGAACTTTGACATCCATGGGACAGCAACGGCGTCCTCAAGGTTCATCCAGTGTCCCTTGCCTTCGTGCAGTTTCACTTCATGGACGTAACCTTCCGGATCGTCCTTCTGGAGGGCATCCAGCTTTTTACCCCATTCGGCGGCCACAGTATTTCGATTGTAAGCGCCGTCGTTCGCACCCATGTGAAGTGTGAAGCCGATGTTGCGAAGTCCTTCCGGACGTGATTCATTCGGATGGCCAGCCATCATCGCTGCAGCGGCCAGTCGGTCGGCCATTCGAGGAGCCAGCTGATACACACCATCGCCGCCGGCGGAATATCCCATGATGTAAACGTGATCCAGATCGACGTTTTCCAGAACGGCCATGTCGGTGATCAGGCGATCGAAGAACTGATCAACGTGTCCCTGATGCCACAGGTCCCAGGTGTTTCCCGGAGCGCGGGGAACCAGATAAATCCCTTCTTCGGGCTGATACAGTCGCTTCTGGTTTTCATACTGCTGATCGTTGACCGCCGCAGGCGCGCCGCCACCTCCGTGCATCGAAATGAACAGTCGGCGTCCCGTTGCTGGCGCTTCGCCAAACGTCTTGAACCAGAAGGGCATTTTTAGATCGCCGATCACGATCTCTCGTGCTTCCACTTCTGCTTTTCGATCCTTCGCAAGAAACTCCTGACGCGACTTCCAAAGGAGTTGTGCGGTCTCCTTTGCTTCTTCGCCAGTCAGGGCGTTCTTTGCAAAAGGAGACTCTTCCAGTTTCTTCAGCGCATCGTCCGTGAGATCTCCTGATGCGAGGAAGGACTTGAGTTCGGTCAGCGTCTCCTGGCCAGAGACAGAACCCAGGGTCAGAAGACACAGAAGCAGACTGCAGCTCAATCGAACAATCATGGAACTCTCGTCACAAAACAGAGAAACAGAGATACAAATTCAGGAGATCAAAACTCAGACTGCAGTGAGCAACCTGTCAGAATGCTCGCAGCTGCACCAACCAGTCCGCAATGAGCTTTTCCTGCGGAGTTTCCGGGGCAGGGCGGGGCACCCAGAAGCCCGCTTTGCCAAGGCGTTCAAGCGATTCCTGAAGCAGGGCACGTGCCTGGTTGGATTCCGAGGAATCCAGAAGCAGGACGGACTGGCCGCTGCCGTCAACACCTTCAAGGTCGTTTCCCGCGAACCATCCGTCGGTCAGAACAATGCCCCGGATCGGTGATGGGCCACCAAAGTTTGCCTGCCATGCGAGTCCCGCCTGGTCCTTTGACGCAATTACGGCCATTCGCCTCAGATCAGCGCGAGAGCCTCGTGAAACCGCCTGGATGCCGGTCATGATCAGCGGGATATCGACACCGGTCAAAGGTGTGTTATCCGGATTCACCGGAATCATCAGCATCATACGATGAGTACTCAAATAAGGACGCCACTTCTGAAGTAACTGATCTTCGTTCTGACCCTGCGCCGACAAGTGAATCAACACTCCGGGAAGGACCTTCGATGGCTGAGTCGATTCAAACACAATGCAGCGTCCGCGGCCTTCAAACTCCAGCTCTCGTCGCTGAACGTCGCCATTGACGGTTGTCTTTGCGTCGGCTTCCTTCTCGGCCTTCTTAGACTCTTCCGGAGCGCCGCCGAATTCACTGAACGCTTTCAGAAACTCGGGGCTCAATGAGGGAACAGTCGCTGGGCGAGGCGTCAAAGACAGTTCCGTGGTTTGAAGATCCTGTGACCCTGGCAGTCGATACCCAATCTTCACCGTCGTATCCGGGCGAAGATCCTGGACTGCAACGAGTGCATCGCCCAGCGATGTGATTGGCTGGTCATTGAGCATTCCCAGTTCAATATGAACGGGCAACGATGCGCTTCTGGCGGGACCCGCATCAATCGTCAGCAGGTTGACGATTTCCTTTTCCTGTTCTTCTGGCTTGGCCGGCGGAGTCACTCGAGGCAACTCCGGAAGCCGTTCTTCCGGCTTGAGTCCCGGGATCAATTGTGCGAGCGGAGGCAGATCGGCTCCCGGAACCTTTTTCGGTGCCGTCCGAACCGACATGACACCGAGATATCCTGGAGTTCTGGCGGGAAGTTCATCGACGAGTGTCAGTTCGGCTGTCACCGTCTGATCGCCTCGTCGAACATCCATCTTCAGGACGTCACCAGCATAACTGGAAGCCACAACTTCCTGCAGAATTGTCACTCGTTCCACTGTGCGACCATCCACGGTCAGAATCTGGTCGCCCTTTTTCAAGCCAGCTTTCTCAGCCGGGCCACCGGGAAGAACACGTTCAATCGTGACTTTGTTGGAGAACAGGCTTGCTGCATGAGGCTGTAGTCCAATACGGCCTGCTTTCAAATCACCGCCCGCTTTCATCCGCTCTGCAGACGCGAGCGCATCCTTCAGAGGAATCGCGAAGCCAATTCCGGAGTCGTACCATTCGAGCCCCGAATTTGGGCCACCCTGACCTCGAGGTGACAAGGGGACCAGAATGCCGGTGACTTCTCCCTGAAGGTTGATGAGCGGACCGCCATAGTTCACTGGTGAGATTTTTGCGTCACTCTGAATGGCCATTCCGTGGACTCGTTCCAGCGCACTGATGATTCCCACGGAGATGCTGGAGGACTGGCTGGAGTAAAATCGGCCAAGAGCAATGGACCACTGTCCGACCTTTACGGAATTGGGATCAGCCTGCTTTACTGGCTGCCATTTTCCGCCCTTGATTTTCAGCAGGACGAGTCGGCGAACATGATCGGTCGCCACAATTTCCGCATTCAGTTTCTGACCATCCATCGTCTCTGCCAGAACAGCATCCGGCTTGCCCTGAACCGCAAACTGACTTGTTAGAGCATCCCCTTCGGTATTAATGACGATGCCCGTTGTGACAAGAGAAGTCACCTTCTCGCCATCAATGATCTGTTCCCCGCCGATCACGCGCAGACGAACAATTGATGGATCGGCCTTTGCCGTTGCTGTCCGCACCGCCTCCCCAAGGTCATCGGCCTGTGAGGTCGGTGTGAGAACCAGTGTGAACAGGGTTATTGCCGCGAGCGATGACAGTTTCATCGCGGTCGTTGCGGGAGTCATCTTCAACATTCCATCGCCTTTGATACCAGCGTATGCCTGATTTCACGGCATCTTGAAGAATGTCACACCTGGATGCCAGCATACCGAACTGTTTCAGCCGCTTTGCTCTGCAAAAGGAGTTGCCATGCCAGCGAGACTCCCGGACATGTTTGTTCATCGCGCAGCAAAAAGGGTGAACGGAAATTTCGCCGTTCACCCTTTGAATCCACTGCACTGCAGACCTGAGAATTCTCAGATCGCGTCAGTACCGGTTTCACCAGTACGAATACGAACAACGCCTTCCAGGCTGCTGATGAAGATCTTGCCGTCACCGATTTGACCGGTGCGAGCTGCTTCGCAGATGGCGTTGATGGCGGTCTCTACTTCGTTGTCGTTGACCACGACTTCCATCTTCACCTTAGGCATGAAATCCACGGTGTATTCAGCACCACGGTAGGTTTCCTTGTGCCCTCGCTGACGACCGAAACCGCGGACTTCGGAAACCGTCATCCCCTGCACACCAATGCTGGTCAGCTTGGTCTTCACATCTTCCAGCTTGTAATGACGGATTACTGCCTCGAGCTTTTTCATGTTCTCTGCCTTGACCCCTGCGTCGAAAAAAACGGCTCCTCCAAGCCTCCAAAACCTGGCGAAACCACGGAAACTTGTACAAGACGATGCTACGAAAGACCAGTGTCCCACGGCCAAAGACAATAGGTCCCAGGCCGCCGGACTGCCTCCCGTTTCATTTTGCTTTCCCGGTTGTCGTGGACTTCACGGGAATTTCTGCCTGAAAACGTCATCCGTGTTCAGAAAACTCTCGATGCAACTACCATGCCGCCTCGTAATGTTGACGACAGCAGACGTTTCCTGCGGGTGGTTGCCTAAAATTGGCGCATCTCGCATAAAAAACAGACATTGGTGATTCGTGATCACAGGCCTCTGTGTCTTTGCAATCGGACTTCTGGCCGGACGAATTGCCAGTCTGTGGTCGGCTGCCCTGGTCGAACCGTTCACGCCGGTCGGCATCGCGACCTGTCGAAAATGCGGTACCCAGCGTAGTCTGACTCAGCGGATTTTGTTCCCGACC
>JAEUII010000211.1 GCA_016795145.1 Planctomycetaceae bacterium | reverse complement strand
AGGGTTCGTCATTCCCGCGCAGGCGGGAACCCAGCTTTCAAAGTTCTGGGTTCCCGCCTGCGCGGGAATGACGCCTAAACCCAACCGACAAAACCAGAAACCGCCCGTCACGTCACCGTGCGAACGCATGAAGTGCCACACTTCTCACCAGTGATCTCAGACGTGTCGGCTCTGTTGCTGCGGCAGGTACCATCGCTTCGATACGAACATGATCGGACGGCGAAAGTTCCCGCGCGAGTGCGTAACGAAACAGATGCGCTGCAAGGGCACGGGAGAATCGCCGTTCATCTTTCAGCAGCGCTGTCTGAAACTCCTCAGCGTTCTGGAATGACTCGCGCCGGAACAGGACTCCGCCCGCATCAATCCTGGCGCCGCTTTCGTACGTGTTTCGCCAGCGACCTGTGATGTCGTAGTTTTCCAGGGCAAAGCCAAGCGGATCAATGCGCGAATGGCATCCAGCGCAGGAGGCGTTGGAGCGATGAATGGCAAACTGTTCTCGAATCGGTACGTTCGCAAGACTCTCTTCGTTCAACGGCGGTACATCGTTTGGAGGTGGCGGAGGAGGATCATTGAAAATGACGTCGATGATCCATGCTCCTCGAGCGATTGGCTGAGTGCGAGATCGGCCGGATGTCATCGTCAGTACGGCCGCGTTGGTGATCACGCCTCCGTAACGCGAATCCGTACGACGCTGTCTTCGAAACACGTCCGAGTGCAATGCCGCACGCAACTGCTGATCATGACGTCGACGGATTTCTGCCTGCATCGCTCCATCGTCCAGTGGCTTTTCTGCACTCGCAAGCGTCTGCCGACTTACGGTTAGCGTCTTTCTTAGCTCATCCGCTTTCTGCTTTTGTTCTGGTCCCAGGAGAGCGGTGAGTTCGTCCTCCGAGTAGTCACGTGAGCGTCCTTCGAATGACAGTCGGACTTCTTCTGTCGTCAGAGCTCGGTCAAAGAGCCTGGCCTTACTGATCCGGACGTTCAGGAATCGATTGCCACCTGCCGGCAAGTGCCTTAATCCGAACAAAACAAAGCTCTGGTCACCCGGAAACAAAATCCCGGGACGCTGATAGGGCTTTCCATAAGACTCGCCATTGCGATAGAGCTGAACTGTTCCGTTGGGGCGGTAGACCATCGCCAGATGTAACGGTACTCCGGGCATCGTTTCCGGAACCGCCTGGTCAAAATCGGTTGTGCGCTGAAAGTTGTTGCTTCCCGAAATCCACTCATTGGGCCTGCGTTCCCCCATGACAATGGCATCAAACGTCGTGTCGGGCCCCTGAAGACTCATCAGCCCCCCGCCTCGCTGCTCAAGCACAGGCAGCTCGCACCAGACCTCAAACGTTTTGGACTTGAGATCAACACCGACCACGCCGCTTTGAAGAAAAGACTCTTTCAAAACGATGGCCCCGTCCTCGAACACAACATCACCATGGGAGGCCAGAGGAAGTCGGCCCATTCGATCCGACAGGTCACCATCAAACTCCCAAACGGCATAGGGCTGAAGATCAACGACCGCGTCTTGAGTACTGGCGTCAGGCGTTGCCTGCTTTTCTTCACGGGCTGTCTTCAGCAGGTCATTGAGTTGCTGCGAGGTTTGGTCGATCGACGCTTTGAGCTGCATCTGACGATCACGACGATCCGCATTCTCCTTCGTAATCTGGTCAATAAGCTGCCTGGAGGGACTTAGATCAGTCTGGTACCACGATTGCAGAAAATCACTGCGGTAGGCGAATGGAGCATCGACAAGTTCCCGCACAGGTCGATTCTCTGCGAATAGTGAATCGAACAAAACAAGAGGTTCGAGAACCATCTGTGAACTGGCGGGATGATCTTCATCGAACAAATAGTAAGGGCTCTTCGCCGCGTCGGGCGTTGCGGCAAACAGATTTTCCAGTCGCAGCCATTGAGCCGGGAATGCATCAAGGAAGCGTTCGATCTTCGGATCCGCCATCATTCGATCGACAGTCTGCGCCAGTACCTCCGGCGACTCCAGTGCGCGGGACTCGGCCAAATCAAGAAGCATCTCGTCAGGGATACTGTTCCAAAGGAAGAACGACAATTGAGTCGCCCGCGAAAACGACTTCTCGTCATCAGAGTTTGAAGTGAACAGAAACAGGAAGCGTGGAGAACACAAAATCGCCGAAGCAACCTGCTTCATGCCCGACTCAAAGGAACCGGATTTCGCAATCACTTTTTCAGCGTGATCTGCGTATCGACTAACGGTGCCGTCATCCACAGTCGACCGAAAGGCTCGACGCAGAAACTTCTTCAATCGGCCTTCAATCGCAGCCCGGTGACCGGTCTTCTCATCCGGCGGCGCGAAAAACTCATTCCAGATGCCAACTGACTGCGAATTGAAGTCGGGGCTTTCAACGATCGAAACACTGAGCCTGAGAAAAGACTCCAGAAGCAGCGGTGAGAGCGTCAGTTTGTCGGCCTGATTGTCGAATCCATGTTCCGCCGGAAGGTCTCGGGGAAAAGGCTGAACGCCTGACAGGCCCGGTCGAGGTCTCAGAGTATTCGAAGTGACTCGTACCTCCGCCGGAAACTCCCCCTTCTCCAGGCCCCGCCGCAGACTGTCATCGTGTCGCACCATCAGTTTCTCTGGAAGTTCAAAGATATCGCGATCAAGCAGGAACAAGTCTCGAACAGCATTGTTGTACTGAAGTCGAGTGAGTCGATGGGCTCCCACATCAGGCGTTTTCATCTCGGCCGCAGCAGCACGAAAGGCTTCACTCAGTACCGAAGAAAAACGCTGCTGGTCTGCCACACTGAGCGGCTCTTCGGTTTCCGGCGGCATGTGAGCTGCATCAACCGCCTTGAACATCTTCCAGAGATCGTCCGCTCGCAGTGCAGCGATGGATGACTGATCGAGCCCGGTGAGTTTGAGCTTGCCTGCCGGATTTTCGTCACCATGACAGCCAGCACATCGATCCGCGATCAGTGATGTGGCCCACACAAACTCATCGTCACTGGCCGAGCAGGCCAGAGTGAAGTGCTGAGACACCGTTAGGAGTGTCAGACATCCAATGACAATGCTAAGCCTCAACTCGCTGACCTGTCTTGACGTCCTAAAGTCTCCCGACGGCAGAAACGGGCGGGCGAGTTCGGTACCGGAGGGCATTGTCCGTCCTTTAGTGTGAGCAGCAATTTCTGAAAGCGACGTCAACCACCAACCGGAGTACAAAGTTCAACCAGAGTGCCGTCGGGGGCGCGAACATAGGAAACAATCTGACCCCACGGCTTCGCCTCCGGAGGACAAAGTTCCCTGGCTCCGTGCCGGATGGCATTTTCGTGGAACTTCGCAACATCGTCAGTGACCAGCGCAATCTCAATTCCTAACGGACTCGGCGATTCATTGGCCCGAACCAGGGGTTCTGAGAAGTGCATTGCCGCGACTTCATGGGCCGCAAAGGCCAGCGTCGTAGCACCGGTCTCAAGTTCTCCGTACATGCCGGACTCATGCAGGAAGCGTCGCGTCAGGCCAAAGGCTGCTTCAAAGAATGACAGTGAACGATCCACGTCCGCAACATAGACGATCGTATAACCAAATCTCATCCTGGTGCTCCCGCTGATGTATCAATGTTCGGTGGGCTTCAAGGCGTCGGCGCGATTGTAGGTTCGTGCCTCCGAACATGGTACTTCACGCGGCCTTGGGGGCCAGACGAGTAATGCGGAGGTTACGATCATGGTGGGCTGTCACGACCGTGATCCCATCCGGAGCAACGTCCATGTCACGAGCAATGTTCGGAAGCTGGAATCGATGAAAGTCCTTTTCAGCTTCCGGCTTCCAGAAGAAAAGCCACCCGCCACTTGACCCGCCGGAAACGCCCATCAGCGACCCATCAGCCAGCCACTTCAGTCTCCAGATGACTCCGCCAGTGATCCCTTCTGCGATCAATTGTCGTTCGACCGCTCCTGTTTCCAGATTAACCAGAATGATGAGCGGCTCATGAACAGCGCCAAGCGGATTTGTGGCCTTATGGAGCCCACCGGCTGCAAGCCACTTCCCATCAGCGCTGACCGCCAGAGCTCGAACGCCTCCGAAGTCAACCTGCTGTCCGCCGTTAAACGAATACAGCGGCGTTGCGTCGAACTTCTTGATCTCCATTCCTGTGGCGACATCCCATTGACGAACATTGCCCGCGAGATCACCGGAAAACAGTGTCGTGCCGTTCGGGTGAAACAGGACCGAGTACACATGTTTCTCGTGCCCGTTGAGTTCTTTCACCACGGTGCCGTCGGCGGGGTTCCAAATTCGAACGACTCGATCATTTCCTCCGCTCGCCAGCAGAGATCCGTCCGGGCTGGTGACGACTGACCGCACCCACTGAGTTCCATGAGCCGCCACAGTACGAATCGGCGCTGGTGCGTCGCCTTCGACGGGCCACCATGTCAGTTTTCCATCGCAACTGCCGCTGATCACGGTCTTGCCGTCACCACTGAAAGCAAACGTGTTGACCCAGGTGGAATGGCCGCCTGTGTACAGAGTGCGGGCACCGTCAGGCATCTTGAAGCGGCCCACGATGGCATCTTCGGCTCCCGAAAATACGAGCTGTCCGCTGGGATCAAATCGACACGAGATCAGTGGGCGATCATGTCCCCAGTTCGTTACGACATGGGCGGACTTAGGATCCGGTGTTTCAGGAACGACAGGATTGAGCATGGGATACTCCTGACGGAAACGGGCGGGATAGTTTTCGGTAGGCTTTGGAGTCGCCGAACGTTGAAAGTTGCGATTGAATTCATCTCGCACATTCGGCAACGCAGGTCACAGGAAGGACTGTGAGTGTAATTGGCACTCAAACCAGCCAGAGCCCGATTCCGGTGGTTATCGTTGTTCCGAGACGATTTCTCTGTCAGAAGAAACACGCTGTTTATGAGCCGCCTGACGCGGAACATTGACGCTTGTCTCAGGTGAGCGCCTGCTTCCTATGGTGCATCATTGAACCAACCGTGTTGCACAATCGCTACGACCCGAACATATTCCTGAATGCCGGTCGGGAATCTACTGAGTGATGAATCCCCGTCCGATCCGGGAGGCTTCCTGCAAGCTAGGTTTCGACAGTGGGTTGCTACCGAAATGGTCACCCATGGAGCAGTTGGTTCTGGTGAATCAGCACCCACTCTGCTTCAGGCAGGCATCGAAAGCCTGCACAGGGAGTCTATTGGTTCGTCGCGGGTTGAACGTTCTGGCTGTCTGCGTACCAGGCTGCCAGCATTCGCCCCAGCGATCAATGCTCCCGTCAAACATTCTCCTCAGAGTGTCCATGCAATGTCACGTCGACCAAAGAACAACAAGAAGAATCGAACAACCACGCAACCGGAAACACCGGTACCTCCCGTTGCGCAGAACGCGCGACTTGCTGAGGCTGTGCAGTTGTTTGAGGATTACAGCAATCCACTCGCGACCATCGATCAGGCGCAGGAAGCAATCAAGATCGCCGCAGGTACTCCAACTGCAGTGCCGACAATTGCGCCGACGGCTTCACTGCCAGTCGCTGCGGCACCCATCACCGTAAGGCCGGAACCAGCCGCGACCGCGAAGACGATACAGAAACCGGTTGAGGATGATTCGGAATGGGATGACTTCGGAGATTTCATTTTCGACGAAGAACATCAATCGGTCGCCGCAGCTGAGACTAAGGCCGCTTCAGATCAAGCTTCCACCATTGAGAGTGCAGGACGACAGGCTGAGCTCACAGAGGCCTCCGATTCGTGTTCATTCGAAGACGGCATTCACGATGAAGATACCGACGAGACAGCTGAGCCTTGCGCAGGCGAGCTGGATCAGTCGGATGAAACTATCACGTCGCAAACAACTCGTCGCGTTGTGACCATCCAGCCCCAGTTTGATACCCAGCAACTGACTGAAGTTGTGGGGCAGCAGGTTGCGAACCTTGCCGACGCACTTCGCACAGAATTGCGAACGTCGATTTCAGAACTTCAGGCAAGCCAGGCTGCGGCCGCCAGTGCTCAAAGCGAAGTCCTGAAGACTCTGTCGGAAATCATCTTTCAGACAGCCGCGGCTCGGGAGCCTTCCGGTGATGCAATTGAACGGGCTGTGGGCGGGATGGAAGATCGCCTGTTTGCACGTCTGAGTTCCGCTGGCATCAGCGCGTCCGTTGCCGAGTCATCTCCAACTGGCGACAATTCTGCCGTTGCCGACAAAGGAAAAGAAAAGCACGCTGGATTTGCAGCACGACTTCCTAAGCCATTGCAGAATGCGGTGCGTTCGTGGGATGAAATTCGAACCGAGTTGATGTCGCATTCCGACTTGTCTGATGCGACTGTATCGATTCACGCTTCATCAGCGCCTTCGCCAACGGCGGACGGTGAAATGCCGATGTCATCAGCGGCGTTTGTCGAAGCCACTCAGCTTACCTCCGATCGCCATTTCCGACTGCCGGAACAGGATCCGCTTCTGGAAGTGCCAAACGCAGTAGACCCGGAATCGCTCGACGAGACGCAGCTTCGGGAAGCGTTCAAGGAACGAGAAGCCTTTATCTCGACATTGATCTCCCGAATTCGCCGTCAGCATGAAAACATGACGGGGCTTCTTTCCGCGGATCAGCTGCGAATGCTGCAGACGGAAATGCCGGAAGACCTTGCAAACCTGATTCGAGTGACCCTCCGACGTATGGATGACCTTGCTCGAATGGGCGAACTTGAAATGGCCCTGGAGCGTGCTCGTATCGCACGTCAGCTCAACCAGCTCCAGCATTCTCGCCAGATCATCGAGCACAATGCACGCCAGCTGGGAATGACACTCAATCCCGATGGTTCAATTTCCTCCAGCGGTGGTCCACAGAAGACAAGCAATTCTCGACGGTGGCTGGGGAAACTGGGCTTCGGCCAGTAGTCTCACGAGAATTGTTCGGAATCGCGAGAACTCGACATCGACGCGCTGAAGCGTGGGAATCAAACTTCCTCGCTTCATGAATGGGAACGCCGTGCGATCGTTGGCTGGACTCCGCAGTGCCATATCATTTGCTCTTTCCGCTCTTCTCGAGCTTTGTTTTTGTCTTCGGGATGCTGTTTGCCAAACAGGCAATTTCCCGCGGCGCGAGTCCGTGGACCAGTACGTTCCTTGCGAACCTGTGGCTGGCGTTGAGCTGGTCACTGGTTGCCATCTGGAACGGTGAATTTCTTCCCGTCAGCGGCTGGTGGCAGGCAGCACTCGTGGGCCTGTCATTCGTGATGGGACAACTCTTCACATACCTGGCTTTTCAGCACGGCGATGTGTCGGTTGCGACACCCGTGTTTGGCGTCAAAGTCATCATCGTTGCCGTGATTCTTGCAGTACTGACTCATGAACAGATTGCTGCACGAGTCTGGCTGGGGGCTGTTCTGGCCACGGCAGGAGTTGGCTTTATTCAGGCTGGTGCAGGTTCGAATCGTCCGGGCGGAATGACCGCCGGAAAGGCACTGCTGACGATCGTTCTGGCACTACTCGCAGCCGTCAGCCTGTCTCTCTTTGATGCGGGATTGCAGACGTGGGGCAAAGCATGGGGCGCACGCCAGTTTCTACCTGCGATGTTCATCGCCACGGGAATACTGTCCTGTGCTTTGCTGCCTGTGATTGATTCACCCCGAAAGCTCAGGACGCTGGGTGTGCTGCGTCCGATGCTGATCGGAACCACGCTGATGGCGATACAGGCAATGAGCATGTCGTACTCCCTGAGCCGCTACGGCGATGCCACTCGAATCAACATTGTTTACGCACTGCGAGGGCTTTGGGCTGTCGTGATCGCATGGCTGTTTGCCAGATTCTTCGGTGGCGCTGAAGCGAAGTATTCCCCAGCAGTCATGTTGCTTCGACTGACCGGCGCCATTCTGCTGACAGCATCCGTCGTCGTCGCGCTGCTGTGACGGCTCATCAGGATCCCGAATTGCGACGGTGCGTGCAGCGTCTCTCTTGCCTTGCTGACGGGATTCAACGTCCGAGTTTGTGACGTGCATGCGGCCGCAAAAAAACAGAAGACTCGGTCTGTTTCCAAACCGAGTCTTCCTGGTGATTGGTTTATGGCATCAACACGCTAGTTGTCATAGTCGACGACAATGACGCCGTTGCGTGACTTGATTTCAACATCGTAACGCCCAAAGTCCATTTTGATCTCAGTTTGACATGGTGAAACCTTCAGACTGCGAGGAGGACAAGGAGGCACGCAGATCTGAACATAGACCATCTGTGGGTGGCAATGGCTCATTGGAGCATTGGGGTCTCGGACAGCGACAACGATGGGCACTGCATTTGGGGCAATGTCACACTCATCTTCAACCTGAACGCAGGTGGCCAAAGGAACCTGACAGTCAACGATCTCACCAATCTCATGAGGCATACTCATGACCGCGCCCCGGTTCACGGGAGGAAGAACGGTGACCGGTGGAACTGGCTGAGGAGGAACGTTGCCGTAGTACGATCCATCCTGAACATACACCGGAGTTCCAGCGTAAGGGGCATTACCAATCTGCAGTCCAACGCGGATGGAACTAGCTGAACCCTCGTTGTAATAGACACGGTCCTGGTACATCTGAGCCCGGTGACTTTGATCACGCAGACTCAATCGTTCGCCATGTGGGTTGCGTCCAAAATCCTGTGGGTGCCGCGTTCCGTTCACGTGATCAAAATCGCGGCTGCCGTTATTCGCCAGCTTCCAGGCGTCGCGAGTACTCATCTGTTGACCCGGGAATTGTCTCTCGAACCGATGTCCCACCGGCTGAACCTGCGGGGCGGCATGCCGTCCATCCGGCATTCCGTTCATCGCTCGAAGAAAATCCACAATGTCGTTGGCCTGTGCTCGAGCGGTTGTTGTCAGCAGCAGGCCAAGAAATCCAAACCGGAGAATCCAGCGAGTGTTCATGGCCAAAATCCTTCATCTTGAAAGGGGTTGTTAATCCGTCATCACGTCTCTCATCGACGTTAGGAAAAAGAAATGCACGAGCTGTGCCGTTGGCTCTCTGCGTGCCGTAAATCGCTTACAGCATTCACTTTATGCCGGATTCAATCAGGCAGATCCCCGGAGCGATTCGTCGTCAATTCGACTGCACCACCAACAACGTGACGACAAGAGCGAGTCAAAAGCCACCATCGACACATCCTCGCAAAGGAGCGCGTTTCAGTTCGATCGCCCAACGGAACGAGGGCGGAGCATTCTGGCCGGAGAGAGGATTCGCCTAACGTTCACAGGACACAACTGTGAAGGAGTCGATCTCGCGGAAGGTTCATGATGCGGGACGGGTTTACATCAATTCGCAAAACCAGTATATCTCCCCTCAATTCGCGGACCGGAGATTGCCTGCACCTGGAGCAGGTCACCGGAGGAATTCCTCGGATCGCTGGTGTGTCCATTTGTTCGGCACTCAGCGTCGTGTTTCGCTGGAGGAAAGCATCAGTGTCGATTGAAGAAAAAGTCATTGGAATCGTCAGCAATCAGCTGGACGTGCCCAAAGAAGAAATTTCCCGTGAGAGCTCCTTTGTTGATGATCTGAAGGCAGACTCACTTGATATCGTGGAACTCGTCATGGCTCTGGAAGACGAATTTGACGTCAAGATTCCAGACGAGGACTACGACAAGATCAAGACTGTCGGAAACGCCATCGACTATATCTCTGCCAAGCAATAGCCTGGCGGTTTGCATTCGAATCCTGTTCAGTCCTGCACGTCGGTGTGATGCCGATGGCAGGACTGAATTTGTTAGATCCTTGCTGTGTCATCGACGACTTTGCGTTCCATGGATTGCAAAGCAAGTGAGTGACTCAGCAGGAATCAGGATCAATGCGATCCGTCATTTTGCGCTGCGAGCTGATTCATGTCCCGCCGTCGAGTAGTGGTGACAGGATTGGGCGTTGTCACTCCGCTGGGATGCGAGTTGGACGACGTTTGGGCGGCTGTTTGCCGTGGCGAAAGCGCAGTGCGTCCCATTGAGCGATTCGATTGCCGCGATTTTAAGGTTCAGTTTGGCGGCGAGATCCGTGATTTCGATGCGACGAAGTACATCGAAATGGATCCAAAAGAACTTCGCCGCGCTGACCGTTTCAGCCAGTTCGGACTCGTGGCTGCTCAGGATGCCATTCGACAGGCAAAGATTGATTTCACCGTTGGCGATACGTACCGCTACGGCGTTCTGATGGGCAGCGGGATCGGTGGCCTGGACGAGATTGAACTGCAGCATTCAGTACTGTTCGATCGAGGGCCGGATCGCATTTCGCCGTTCATGATTCCGAAGCTGATCATCAACGCCGCGAGCGGAAATATCTCAGTCCAGCACAAACTGAGAGGACCCAACACATGCGTCTGCACCGCGTGCGCTTCCGCAACGAACGCCATCGGCGATGCCTTTCGACTCATACAGTATGGCGCTGCGGATGTCATGGTCACCGGCGGAACGGAAGCTGCCTTAACGCCGATGGGGATTGCCGGATTTGCAAGAATGGGCGCGCTGTCGACTAGGAACAGCAGTCCGCCAGAGGCAAGTCGCCCCTTCGACAGGGATCGCGATGGCTTTGTGCTGTCTGAAGGTGCGGGAGTACTGATTCTTGAAGAGCTGGAGTTTGCTCAGCGTCGCGGGGCAACGATTCTGGCCGAGGTGGCAGGTTACGGTCAGTCGGCTGATGCAACGCACCTGACATCACCGGATCCGAACGGTACTGGAGCAGCCTATGCCATCCGCGCGGCATTGAAAGATGCCGGGTTTGCACCGGATGCGATTGACTACATCAATGCTCATGGCACCAGCACTCCTTTGGGAGACATCGCTGAAACGAATGCCATTCGTACTGTGTTCGGAAGTCATGCCGACGCACTTGCTGTCTCCAGCACCAAGAGTCAGATCGGTCATCTGCTTGGCGCGTCGGGAGGAGTCGAGTCGGTCTTCTGCATTCGGGCGATTCAGGAAGACATCGCCCCTCCAACGATCAACCTCGACAATCCCGATCCCGCATGTGATCTCGACTATGTGCCTCACACGGCTCGGTCGATGAAGATCCGGCGAGCCATGAAGAACAGCTTCGGATTCGGCGGCCACAACGCCTGCCTCGTCTTCAGTGAGTTTGTCCGCTAAGACGGTTGGGGCTTGAGACGCTTGCTGTGACTTTGCGAGATGGCGTAAAAGGTGGATGGCGCGACGTTCCGGGATGCCACCACGTTCCCATTCGTGCTCGTGCTCAGCGCAGCGGTGCTCGTGGTCATAATCGATGTCAGCATTAAAACGCTGCGATCGGCCCGGCGACACATCCGACGTTTCGCCCCGAACAAGGCAACGCGAAGATTGAATTCATCGCACAAAGCCACCAGCCACAACCAGGCTTCGTGAACGGCAGGCCTTGATCTTCGGCTCCCCAGGCTCGCTCAGCCACAAGCCCTCCGCGCTCAAACACCACGCACTCAACTCGCTCGCTGCGAATTCAAAGCCATATTTGTTCGCTGTTGCTCTCTCGCCATCCTAAAATCAGCGACTACCAATTACCGGATGAACCCTGTTCGCCCTGAACTTATTGCGTCTCTGTATTTGGGGCAGAGAAGTTGTTAGTCTTCTGCAGCTGTTCCCGTTTGAATCCATCCTTCAGCCCATCGTCCCTCGGGCGATTTTGCCTGAAGTCATCAGACCGGTAATGACTGTGAAGAAGAAAACTGCCTCAGCCCAGAACGCTCGCCCATCGCGACAGTCCGCCTCAACTCTGAGGAAATCTGTGGTCGCTGAATCGCCGTCATCCATCAGTCAGTCTGCCAGTCCTCGCTGGACCTTCCTGACGAATCACTCACATGTGCTGATTCTGCTTTCTCAGAATTCCGCGATGGTGCTGCGTGAAGTCGCCATTCATGTCGGAATTACCGAACGCGCGGTTCAGCGGATTATTGCTGAGCTGGAAGAAGCCGGGATTCTGGAACGCGAACGAATTGGGCGCCAGAACACTTATCGCATCAATGCGAATCAGCATCTTCGTCACCCAATCGAATCGCATCGAACAATTGCCGACCTGCTGAATCTTGGGACGCAGGATTAGAAGACGGCGTTCGAGGTTAGAACAGCGAATAGATAAATGGCGCTGCAGCGCTGCCGGACAGAAGCAGCAGTCCGCCCAGAAGCAACAGCATGACGATGATCGGGGCGAGCCACCATTTCTTGTTTGTCTTCAGAAAGTAGACGAATTCAGCCACGAGCGACATCTCGCCCTCGGTCTGTGCGACTCGAGAAAACTCGGAAGGCTCATCAGGGTTTTCATGCTTGTCAGTCATCCGATGCCGGACCCTTCAGAATGGGGTGACGGAACTTCGCTAATGATCTTCTGAACGCCCTGCAGGAACTTCGGCGACAGACCAGTGACTTCGACCAACTCCTGTCCGACAGCACTGACCCGGATGGTTGCCAGACCATTCAGTTTCCATCGCTTCAGCAAAGGAAGCAAGACCAGCATCCACAGGACAAACGGTCCCCAAATGAACATTCGTGCGATGCCGATGGGCGCGTTTGACAGGATGAGCGCCACCGCTGGAAGAAAGCCCGACAGTCCGGCGATTCCATTAATGGTTTTCCATCGCTGATGACTTTTCTGTCCCAGCGAAACCTGAAATGTGCACTTAAGATGACCGAACCCGGCGGCAACAAAGAATGGAATGGACGTCAGCGATGCAATAATCGTCCATGGGAGCAATTGAAAGAACTCTGCAAAATTCAAATTGAGTACGATCTGAAGCAATGCAAATCCACCCAGTACGATCGCCGGGCACAACAGCAGAACAAGGGCCACCCATCGCAGGGTTCGCGCAGAAGAAGATCTGGCTACAAGCGTAAGTGGAATCGTGACCAGGTTTTCAGTCTCGCCCGAAACTGCGCAGACGGGTGGGAAGATCGTCCGTTTGTGGCACCTCAGGCCTTGATCGGTCAGCTCGAAGGAATCGGACAATCCCTCTTCCGATTGGTCCGACTTGTCCCCTTTCGACTCTGGAGAAGGAACGTAGGGGTTCGACTCCTCGGCCGTCAGTAACGCGGGATGTGAATCTTGCTCTTTCATTCCGGCATCATGTTGTATTGGCTGTCTGCGGGCAACGGTGCTTCGAAAAGAAACGGGGCACTCTTAATACTGTCGCAGATATTGGCTGGGCCTGGTCACTACAGGCCGTTTCCACCAGAGTGTTCTTTCGGAAGATGCTGCCAGTGCCAGTGGATCATGACCGCGCCAGCGCAACAGGAGCCCAATCGGAGTCAGGACGAGAAAGTAAAGAGTCAACAAAACCAGTTTGGACATCATCCAGCCAATTGGAAACACCAGGATCATCCAGATGGTAAAGATCGGCCGATAGACCAGCGGCTTTGACCAGGCCACCAAAGCCGCACCAACAGCCAGAACCGCAATGGTCAGCGAGAACCCCGTGAGTCCATGTTTCCACGATTCACGCAATGACACTACGAAGATGACTGCCGCGAGCAGAAAACCAAACTGCTGCGACGTCTTCGCTGTTACCGGGCGACGCACGTCAGACCATTGCATTGCAAGTCCCTGTCAAAAGCCGTACGGAATTCGAGGCACCTACGCAGTCTATCGAAGCAAGCGAAGTCAAACTACACACGCCGCCAGCGAGTCGTCTGCCTGAATCAAACGTGAGCGGCAAGGCGCTAGCTAGCCGCCGGTATCGCGCAACTCTGTTCCGGTTCCGGTGCTCGAACATAACCCCGATCATAACCCGCGGCTAGCGCCGTGCGGCTCACGAACCAAGAACAAAGAACCAGTGTTCAATCGAGTGCAAACCGGCTCAGGTGTTCCGTCCTTCGAGATGTCTCAAGTAACGCTTCCGGAACATTGCTTCTTTCCACAACACAGTCTTCCATCACGAGCACATCCATCTCCGTTGCAAGGAAGCACTCAAGAGCCTGCTCCGGGCGACACACGATCGGCTCGCCTCGGACATTGAAACTGGTGTTCACAAGAATCGGGCATCCTGTTTCCGCATGGAAGGCCGTCAGCAGCTGAGTCAAACGCGGATGTCGCTCATGATCAACCGTCTGAATTCTCGCGGAATTGTCGACATGGGTCACGGCCGGAATCGAAGATCTCTGGATGTGAATTCGATCAATCAGATTCGGGGAGTTTTCAAGCGTCGCCAGTTCGGATTCAGACATCGCGCGGCGATGCAGAGATGCCACATCGGCCACCATTAGCATGTAGGGGCTTTCCGCTTCTGCTGGAAAATCAAACCAGTCACTCGCATGTTCTTTCAGCACGATCGGAGCAAACGGCCGAAAGCTCTCACGAAACTTGATCTTCTGATTAAGACGCGACTGCATGTCCAACGCCCGCGCGTCGGCCAGAATGCTCCGAGCCCCCAGGGCTCTTGGGCCAAACTCCATTCGTCCCTGAAACCACCCGACAACAAGTCCCCGGCTGAGCATTCGGGCGACAGCCTGATCAAGCTGTTTCCTGTCACGAAATCGTTCGAACGGGACCTGCCGGGAGTTCAGCACAGACTCAACTTCATCGGAAGTAAACTCCGGCCCCAGCAGACTTCCCTGCATGGAATCGCCGGCCCGTGCGCTGCGAGGATGCTCCAGAAGCTGGTGCCAGACAAAGAGTGCCGCGCCGAGTGCTCCGCCTGCGTCGCCTGATGCCGGCTGGACCCAGATGTTCCTGAATGGCCCTTCACGAAGCAGGCGCCCATTGGCAACGCAGTTGAGTGCGACACCGCCGGCCATGACGAGATTCGGAAGAGCAGTCTCGCGGTACAGTTCCTGGCAGATCTTCAGAACGATTTCCTCGGTGACTTCCTGCATGCTGGCGGCGAGATCGCAGTGACACTGTTCAAGCTTTGATTCCGGTGATCGAGCCTGAAAGCCGACGAGCTGACTGAAGTGTTGATTTGTCATGGTGAGGCCATGGCAATAATCAAAGTACTTCATGTTCATTCGAAAACTACCGTCGGCTCGAAGATCGATCAGGTGACTTCGAATACGGTCCGCATAAACCGGGCGACCAAATGGCGCGAGGCCCATCAGTTTGTATTCGCCGCTGTTGACTTTGAATCCACAGTGATACGTCGCGGCTGAATAAAGAAGTCCCAGGGAATGCGGAAATCGAAGCTCGCGCGTCAGTTCAATTCGATTCTTTCGTCCAACGCCCATTGACGTCGTGCACCATTCACCGACACCATCCAGAGTAACGATTGCTGCTTCGTCGAACGGTGATGGCAGGAATGCACTCGCCGCATGACTTTCATGATGTTCTGTGAACACCAGCTTTGCTCTCGACGCACCGGGCAGAGCGGCCCTCAGTGTTCGTCGTTGAAACAGCTTCTCCCTGAGCCACAACGGCATGGCCTTCACGAAGCTTGAAAAGCCCCGAGGAGCAAACGCCAGGTATGTCTCCAGCAAACGCTCGAACTTCAGCAGCGGCTTTTCATAGAACGCGATGAAGTCGAGGTCTGCTTCGGTCAACCCAGCGTGGCGCAGACAGAACTGGACTGCCTGTGCAGGAAAGTCGGCGTCGTGCTTCCGGCGAGTGAATCGTTCTTCCTGGGCGGCCGCAACGATTCTGCCATCCACAACCAGCGCCGCCGCGCTGTCGTGATAGAACGCAGAGATGCCCAGAATCGCCGTCATGGTGGGAAGACTTCGAGACTACTTGCGAACTTCCACCAGGCCCGCTGCCTTCGCGGCCGGGGCTGGATCTTCGTAAGGCAGCGCCTTCAAAAACTCGACCAGGTCGTCAATCTCCTCCGGCTTCAGATGACTGGTGACTCCGTGTTTGTCGCCAGCGTTCTGTGTCGTCAGCACATCTCGCAGAGTGGCCGCCTTGCCGTGGTGCAAATACGGAGCAGAACGATAAACGCCAAGCAAGGTTGGCGTATCGTACTTCGGTCCCATCAGCTCACTGGGATCATCACCACCGGTGCCCACATCGTGCAGCACGAGTTTGTCGCGATCAGCCGGGCGAGAATCCGAGTACAGTGGCCCGCCATGACATGTTGCACACTTCGTCTGTTCGGACAGGAAGATCGTGCGACCTCGCTGAGCCGATTCACTCAAACCGTTCTTTGCCCAGGGACTGAGAGAGAACTTGTGCGAATTCGTGTAGGCCGCCAGCGCGTCGAGGGAATCGCTTCGACCGGAGATCTTGTCCGCCATTGCTTCGGGCAGGTTACCTCGCATCAGTCCCTGTCCCTGCATCAGCTTGCCTCGAATTGTATGCTCGAAGTCCTGCACTTCGTCACGGTCCGACGACCAGTGAAGCGGATGCGTCCATGCAAGTCCGGTCATCGGCTGAGTATTCCTGAGACCTTCGGGCTGTTGCCATGTGCGACCATCGGCATCGCCATCGGGATGACAACTGGAACAGGAAATCCAGTTGCGTGACGACATTGGCTGCAGAGCGGTATAGAAGAGTTTTTTGCCGAGCAGAATGTCCTCGGGCAATGGGTTCTTCGTCACTTCGACAGACCCGATCACATTCCCATCGGTCATGTTGTAGGCCACGATGTTAAAATCGAGAGCGTTGTAGATGACGAGAGTTTTTCCGTCAGGGCTGCATCGAACAGCGCGAGGATTGTTGCCTAGTCTGAGGCCGGCATGATAATCCAGTTCGACGTGGTCATCGCCGGTGATGCGGCAGACGAACAGCTCATTCGTGCCTGCAAACGCCACGTATAGAAACTTGCCGTCGGGTGAAATGTCGCAGTCCCACGGATTCGCCGTGACTCTCGCGCCGCGCAGTGAGTCCATTGGGATGCGTGTTCTGGTTCCTGCTTTTTCTCCCGTCAATCGCGCGACGGAAACATACGGGAAGATCGAACCATTGCCGTGCGCTGCGGTGACTCGTGATCGGATATGAGTCAGGTAGGCTTTGTCACCTGAGGGAGAAAGAACAACCTGTCGACACAGATTGTCCGTCGAAGCGCCTTCCCATGATCGCTTGACAGTTCCGTCTCCCGCAGAGAACTCGATGAGCTTTGACGTCAGATATTCTGTCGCGAATAGCGATTTTCCGTCGGCCGACAGCGCGAGTCCTCGCAGCATGTTGCCAACGGCCCATTCGGCATCGACGGCACCGGTGGATGATCGAATGCGAAGAACCTTGCCTGGGTACTCGAGCGTCACGTAAAGGAACTGACCATCGGCCGAAGAGACGACACCGTAGGGCTCATCGAAGACACTGATGGTCTGAGTCACCTTGCCGGAATCGGCATCCACGATGACAACCTTGTCGTCGCCGTAGACGCAACAGGCAAGCTGTGAAGATGTGCCGATCCAGGCAACGCCTTCCGGATGAAGCCCGATGGGGACTTCATGCTGCACCTTGAGTTCCGGATAGGAGACAATCGAAACCGTGCCACTGTCTCTGTTCGTGCAGGCAATTCGTTTGCCGGCAGAATCGAAGTTCATGAGTCCGGCAGATTGCGTCTGTGCCATTGCTGATTTGGCAGACAGCACAAGTAACAGACACCAAATGGCTATCGCTGATTGTCGCATCATCTGACTTCTCCGGTTCAACAGTTCACGGGAAGGAAATACTGTCCCGTGTCACCTTGCTGAATTTCAAGCGATCATCCGGTTCATGTCAAAAGCGCGACGAATTCCTGGAGTGCGTCTTTTCCAGTTGCACTCGTGGACCAACGGAAAAAATCCCCGCGAACAGGTTCGTGAAGCACACGAAATGCACGCGGGGATTTGAAGGGTTTACAGTTGGGGATCGGCTTGGCAACACCTGCTTCGTCAGGTCAGAGATTCTGTATTGCTGGTAGTGGATCTTGCGAAAGATCCCTTCGCAGCAGCAACTTCCTCAGGGTCCACGCCCCGAACCTCAATGCTCGACGAAGCATTATGCCTGTGGAGGCATAGGTGCTACGGGAGGCATCGGTGCTGCAGGTGGAAGTGGCTGAGTCTGTGGTTCAGGCTTCACTCCGTGGTGATGTTCGGCTGGTGGAATCGGCTGAGGATTCAACTGTTGAACGTCTTCGATCACTGGCACTGCAGGCACGGCTGTCGGTGGACAATCATTGCAGGGCTGTGATGCCGGTGCAGCGGGGCTCAGATGAGTTTCAGTGACTCGGACTTTATCGACACCCGTCTGGACATCGAATGAGTGTGATGAATGATGATGGCTGACACCAGAGCATCCACCGCAGCTTGTCTTGCCACAGGTTCCACAGGCCGTTCCAGCCGGAACCGAGACTGCAGACTGGCAGGCGTTGCATGATCCGCAGTTGCCACAGGAGCTTGTGGAGACAGCCTGATTACAGCAACCCACGATGTCCGATCGCTGTGCAGTGACTCCGTTTTCGCAGTTCAGGTACGAAGAACCAGCGGTCCACGCACAGCATCGACCCACGAGGCCAGGTTTCTGATGACCTGAGAATGAGTATGACTGATCGAGTGAACCAATCGCGTTTGCAACGTCTTTCAATTCTTCATTGACGGACTTTTGCAGGCATGTAAGTCCCGTGATCAAACCGATCACAAGGATGGATCCAATAATCACAATTTCAGTCGACAGAATGACTCCGTACTCATCCTGCCGAAGAGCCTTCAGCAGATTCAACATTGAAGTAACTCCAGTTCATCACAAACGAGGGAGAAGATCACAGCGACTTGCTGTGCAGTTCGTAAAAGTGGTTCCGCAAAGCGGAGTTCAAACCGACCAGGACTCAATCCAATTCGTTTTAGGCACGCTCGATGCACGCTCCCTGAGGCAGGCGAGCAGCGAACACGATGTCCTGATGACGAGTCGGGCTGGGACCATCTGAGCAGGAGCTTTGCAGCTCTTGTCATGTCGAGTTGATTCAATGAAGCGCGGGCGATCAGCCGAAACCGGCGATCTGCGACCGAGCGGGTGTTCTCATGGAAGTGGTGCGAGGTGAGAGCCGCGGACTTTGCATCCGGTCGTTTCACCCGAGGCGAGAAAGGGGCATGCTGCCCCTTCTCGCGCCGGACGAACTCAACAGACGACTCCTGTCATCTGCAGGGCGGTTTCTCAGGCCGCCGTTTCCCTCTCTCGCTGCGAACGAAACCGGTCGCGTTGTCTGAAGAATGTCTCTCTCGGATCGAGGCATCGAACGCGTTGGTCCTGCGTCAAGCCTCGCTCTCTCATTCCTCATGATCGCTGCGACCGTTCACGTCACAACATCTCTTACCA
>JAEUII010000189.1 GCA_016795145.1 Planctomycetaceae bacterium | reverse complement strand
GCGACTTCTGGACGAAGAACTGCGAAACGAACGCCTGCGACTCGCCGAACGAGCTCGCCAGGAAATGGCACAGGAACTCGTCGGGGTTGCTCGTCAGAAAGACGAACTCCAGCAGGCTTACGACGCTCAGGTTTCCGAACTGAAGCAACAGGCTGAAGACCTGCAGCTGCAGCGGGAACAGTTCGGCGAACATGTCGAGGCGGAGCAGGCGAGACTTCGGGAAGAAGTCGAAAAGAAACGCCAGGCTCTTCTCACAGAACAAAACAACCTTCAGCGTCGCTATCGCTTCCAGTTTGAACATCTGACTCGCGCGAAAGACGATCTGGAAGCGGAACTGCGGGAGTTTCGACGTGAGCAGCAGTTGTTCCGAAGCGAACGCCTGAAGTTTATCGAACTTCATCGTCTGCGTTTCCGACAGCTGGAACATGTCCGATCGTTGCTGTCAGAACGCGAAGAGTCCATCGATCGCGAAACACGGATTGTGGACCGATCCAGAAATGCCGCTCTTTCCGATCTTCAGCGTCAGCAGCGCCGCAGTGAAGAGGAACGTGACGCCATCCTTCGTGATATCGAAAGTCGTCAGCGTCGTCTTCGACAGCAGGAAAGTTCTCTGGCGGAACTGGCGGCGAGACTCGACGAACGGTCACAGCGTCTGAATCGCATGCGTGCCGAACTCGATCAGACTCAGGCCGAGATCCTGGAACATCGTCTGGTCATCGAAGAAGCTCGCACTGGGCTGATTCGAGACGCCGTCAATCCGGAACTCGCACGAGCACGTCTGGAACAGGCTCGCAATGATGTTCAGTCCTACTTCGATCGACTCCGTCAGCAGGTGCATGCAGACCGCGACAAGGTCGAATCGGCAGCGGCCGATCTGACAGATCGTCAGCAGCAGTTCCGCAAGGATCGATCTGAACTGGAGCAGTGGTTTGCTGAACGTGAGGCCGAGCTGAATGAACGGACGGTCGACACGGTCGTCGAGGAACAACAGGCGGCGATCGCAGACCTTCAGGCCAAACTGGAACAGGTGCAGCAGCGCTGGCAGCATGACCGCATCGAGGCGGAACGAACCATTCGCGAGCTGCTGGAACAATTGACGGTGCGAGAATCCAGTACCATCGATCAGCCCCCCGCCCGTGAAGCCGCGTGAGTGTAGAGCGACTGTCCTCAGTCGCTTCCATCACTTCATCATCGCTTGGCGTACGAACCCAACCTGCATAACAAAAAACGCGGTGCTGACATGACCCACAGGTCCCGTCAATCACCGCGTTTATTCTTACGAAAGCCGCCGTGCATCAGCCCTGGCAATGATCCCCTGTCAATCACTCTGCCTTCACAGGCACAATGCGAAACGCTTTGTCTCCGATCAGCACAACAACAGGCTCATCGATTGAAAGATACACGCTCCAGCGGCCATTCTCCCGTTTGCTGAGTTCAAAGTACTGAGTAGAAAACTGCTCGACGGAAGTGATTTCAATTTCCTTCAGCTTGCCATCCTGAAGCAGCGACGCTTCCTGCCACTCGTTGTTCTTCCAATAGAAGGTTCGGTCGCCAATCTTGCGCACCGTTGCCCTCCGCCCAGCACCCATCCCGGCCGCTCCAGCGGAATTAGAATCACCGAGGCCCGAGACAGGTCCACCAGGCGAAGCAGAAGGAAGTATTCCGCCCTTTGCACGTCCGGCAGCATCTGGTGCAGGTGATGCACTTCCAAACAGATTCCCAAGACCATCTGCACTGCCCTGGGGGGCCGATGAAGCTCGTTCGGCATTCTTCAGCGATTGTTTGAGTTCTCGCTGAGCAAATCCACCCGCACCCGAGGCCATGCCAAGTCCGCTCGAAAGTCGATTGGTGGCTTCGTCCATCGTGAGTTTTCGATCCTCCAGCGAGCGAGTTTCATCGGCCAGAAACGACGTGTAAGGCGTCATGATGCCATGCTTCAGCGACAAAGCCACAAGCTCATCCACCAGCTCCTTGTTCTGACCGTTCAAATCGAGCTCATCGATAATCTGTCCGATGCGTCGAGTTGCCCAGAGCTGTGCAACAAAGGCATTGCGTCGAGTCTCCTCGGCAGACCCCAGTTTTGCTTCCTGAATCAATCGCCGCACCTGATCGTTCACGGTTCCTTCGAGCGTCACCTTCACATTGCCGGCGTCGCGGTAACGTCCGGTGACAATCAGCTGCTCTCCAAAGAACAAGTCGGACAGAGCTTCAGGAATCTGCCGGTTCACAACACTTCCCGATTGATTCCCCTGAGCCTCATAGACCAGTTTGATGTCCGTCATCGCCGGCATGCTGATCTGTTGAAACATCGTGGTCACCGGCTGTTCAATGTTCTCGTTCGGCTTTACGTAGGTCGTGCGACCGCGATGGTTCTTTGCAAGTCGATCCAGCAAGCGACTGTTGACGTCATGCCCGACACCAAAGCTGAACATTCGCACGTTACGACTTGCCGCCTTTTCCGCGTTGCTGGCAATTGCGGGTTCGGCAATTTCGCCGACGGTGGGAAGGCCGTCGGTCATAAACAGAACGTAGGCCGGACGGCTCTCATCTTTCAGCTGTGAAAGTGCCTCTGTCAATGCTCCGTTGATGTTGGTTCCACCACCAGCATAGAGATCGGTCACAAATCAATCGCCGCTTTCTTTGACTCAGCGTTGCCCGCTTCGGGTTCAGGACGAAAGGACTTCACATCGCTGGAGAATGCAATGATGTTGAACGTGTCCTGTTCCGTCATGGAGTTCAGCATGTACTTCAATGCCGACTTGGTCTGTTCCATTTTCTCACCGGCCATGCTGCCCGATCGGTCTACGACAAACAGCAGAGTCCTGCCGATCGTGGGCATGCGATCATCACTTGAGCCCGGTGTTGCCAGCAATAGATAGTATCCCTGATCACCATCGTCCGGCTTGTAACTGACGACGCTGATACCGATTTCTTTTTCCTTCGATCCAAACAGAATTCGAACGTCCTGAGTCTTTGTGACATCTTTCGCTTCGAAGTGCCCACGCGCTGTTCTCTCGTCAGGACGCTTGAATCCAAGATCGTGAGTGGCACTGTAGACATTGCCCAGCGGCCGACTCGATTCAATCCGCACATCAATCTTCAACTCATCCACCTTGACGCCATGAGCACACGCGGGACCAGCAGGCAACGTCAGGTCGACCAGTCCCTCAAGGCTGGTCAGCAGCTGCACATAGCGAATCTCAACGCGGCGAGATTCTCCAGGAGGAATCGGGAAGACGCTCGTTCGAAACAATCCCCGATCCATAAACTCCAGAAGAGCCGGATCCTTGCGCTGACGGACGATTTCTTCGTAGGCCCGTCGGGCTTCGTCTTTTGTCTTTAGTTCGCCGGTTAGCTCTTTGCCGTCGACAATCAGCGTCAGCCCATTGATGGCCGCATCGGGTGGAAGCGGGAACAGAAACTGAGTTTCAAGCACGCGACTGGAGGTGTTCTGAAACGTCTGAGCCATCTGAACCGTGGCAATCTGATCGCGAACCTCGGCATTGATTTCGACGCTCTTGATTCTGAACTCTGGCCCTGCAGGAGTCCGCGGCATAACATCGCGAACCAGGGGAATTTGAGCAGGCAAGGTCGACGACAGAACGATCATCAGAGCCACAAAACACGCAGAGCGAAATGCCATGGCTAAAACCCCTTCTGAACCGCCACACCAACCACGACTCATTTAGCGGAAGGGCGCAACCCCTCCGGTTTCGCAGGACCAGACTGCTCGCACCGTTCCACCAACTGGAACGTGCAGATCCTCGATCGACGAACACGTGAGGATTAAGAGCCCCAGTCGACTCCCTAAGTTCCAACTTTTTCCAGAATTCCATAGTCGCGGTTCGCTCCTCCGAACCAGGCGCCCCCTCCGTCTCTCTTCAGAAAACCAGCAAACGGCTGAGGACAGCCGTTCTACACTACTCTAATCTAAGAACGCGACAGATCCAGAACGCGGCCCTGCACTTCTACCGTCTGGTCTCCCAGCCTCACATTCAGCGGGAATTCTCCTCGCGTCTTTCCGAACGCATGCAGGATGGATCGAATCGCGACGATGGAGAGTTTCAGGTCCTCAAGCTCCACCTCTGACAGCTTCCCTTTTGTCATCCCAAAGATCTTTGGCCACGCATCGGGACCGGGCACGGGCCAGCCAAACTGTTCCGCGGCAGCAACATCCTTCGGTGACTGCAACTGCTTTCCATCCAGCGAATAGGTGACTCCGGTTATCAAAGACGCCTGCAATTCCGGATCCACGGCTCTTCCCGACAACATCGTCTCAGCCGCCTTTTTACTGTTCAAAAGGCTCAGGCCAATCTCCTGACCGTTCTGTCCCATCGTCACGACATACCAGTCTCGCGGACTGATCTGCGGACATCGCATTTCCAGAACGAGCACTGGCCGAACGCGAGAATACACGCGCGAACGATAAAACTCCGCAGACGCAACGAAGAGCTCTTCCATCAACTCCGGCGTTACACCTTCGGCGTCCAGCAGCGATGACGAGACCAGCAGACTGCCGTTGCTCCGACCTGGCATTTGCGCCATCACAACATTCAGCAGATGACATGGTCCAATCTGAACTTCGCACCCCATCTCATCAGCAATCTCCTTGATGGCCACTCGCTGATTCGGCTGACGAACTTCGATGATGCCAGGCCGTTGTGGTTCACCCGCCATCGGCGACAGCACAGCCTGAGCAAGCAGCGAACGAAAGGTGGGCTCATCAGGCATCCCGGTGTCGACTCGAGTCGCACGAATCCCTGAATCCTCATGACTCGCAATCACCAGCACCCACGGCTGGGAATATTCACCATTCTCGCCTGGAA
Source organism: Planctomycetaceae bacterium (assembly GCA_016795145.1). Lineage (GTDB taxonomy): Bacteria > Planctomycetota > Planctomycetia > Planctomycetales > Planctomycetaceae > SXXK01. Next base: position 43,654 of record JAEUII010000189.1, on the reverse strand, counting down.
TCCAATCCTCCAGCTGCAGCCAGTCTATCTCCCAGATCACTTCCGGAGACAAAGGCGCGTCTGTGATTGCTTCGATATCCCATTGAAACTCTCTCAGCCCAAATCCCTGCTCAATCATCAGACGAACAGCGTCCGGAGGTTCCGAAACCAGAGCCGTTTTGATTTCACAGCGAGCAAGCCAGGGCTTCAGTTCTTCCTCCAGTGAAGGATCCAGAAACTGAATGGTCTTCGGTTTGACCGGTGAGCCACTTTCGGGATCAACACACGCCTGAAGAATCTCCACAAGTGCCCTCTGCGGTGCCAGATCACGTTCGACATTTTCCATGCAGAGCGGAGTTTCAGTCTCGCCGACTTTCACAATGCATAACAACAACTCATCATCATCGATGGCCTTGCTGCGATCTTTCACATCATGCAACTGACAGTACCAGACCTGTCGCGACTTTCGCAGGTCCTCAACATCTTCGATCAGCTCTTCGATTTCCTCTTCCAGATCGTCCCGAGTCACTTGCGGAAGCTGGTCGCCGTAAACTCCCTCCAGCCAGTGACAGGCTCCCGGAATCGAACGCCACAGAGTACGAAACATCCGACTGTATTCTTCCGCCTCTCGCGGGCTTCCTGGTGTCAATTCATCCCAGGGATCAAATTCACCACTCTCATCCCCAAGCAGAAATGGAACCAGATCCGGGTTCGAACGCATCTGCTCAACAACCATCGCACGAAGTTCCGGTGAGGGACCGGTTTTCGACAACTGCAGCGCGATCAGTGTCATCTGAATGAACGGCGAATCATCCACGTCGCGCCAGGCGTCGACCAGCTTTTCGGCCTCATCCAGCTGATTCTGTCGACAGTAAAGTTCCAGAAGGACGTAGCGGATAGAGCGACTGTCATCCGGGTCTTTGTCGAGCAACTCGTTCAACCGCTGAGCCGACTCCTCCGTTGCATCGCAGTACAGAAGTGCGTTTGCCAGACTGTACACAGCATCCAGATACGCATTGCCCTTCTTATCCGCGCTCAGACAACCGCCCGGCTCCCGAAACTTTGGATGCGCAGCCTCCGCCGCATCCACCGCCCTTCGAAGCAAAGCCACTCGCTGATCCAGGTCGTTTTCCATTTCAGCAAGCTCAATAAGAAGCTCGAATTGCTTCGGAGACTTCTGAAACTTGCTCTCCAGCGACTTCTTCCTCTTTGCGATCTTCCTGTCATCCTCGCCGCGCGATTCGACGATAGCGTTATCCATCATCGCCATGAGCCCCTGCATGGCCTCCGGATTCTCTTCAGTGATCTTCTGGATCATCTGCGCGAGATCTTCAAACTCCATGCCCCCGACAATGCTGTCTTCCGCCTTTTTCTTGTTCTTCTTTTTTGCCACTGTCAGCCCCAAAGCTTCGAAATGCGTTTGCGAATCTCAGTTGTGTCGCCCTGAACCAGGCCACCTGAACCACGACTCCCGGGGCCACTCAGCCCGTGGGAGACGATCTGCATCTCTTTTTGAATCGATGATGTTAAGAAACGAGTAATCTTGCTGAGCGAATGCTGATCGCTCTTGTGTCGGTTATGAAAGTAATAACGCTCCGGACGAATCACGGTCAGGTTGTTCTTCGCACGAGTCATCGCGACGTAGAACAGTCGTCGCTCCTCTTCAATCTCCTCCGCACTTCCCGTCGCCATGTCGGCCGGAATATTCCCGTCCGCTGCGTGAATCACATACACGGAATCCCACTCAAGCCCTTTCGCAGAATGGATCGTGCTGAGGATCAGATAGTCTTCATCAAGGAAAGGATCAGCGGGCATTTCCTGAGTGGACGTCGGCGGATCAAGAGCCATCTCTGACAGGAATTCGCCGCGGCTTTGGTATCGAGCCGCAATCGCCTCGAGCTGCTTCAGATCGTTCGTGCGAGCCACCACGTTGTCGTACTTTGATTCAAGCAACGGTGTGTAGTAAAGCCGAATGGCATGAAGGTCTGTGGAAACACCTCCATCATCATCAGCCGTTCGCTTCTCCAGTCGCTGAAGCAACTGAACCAGCTGCGGCCAGAGATCTCGCAGTGCTGACGGAGGACTCCACTTCATCCACTCGTCAAAGTTACCGCCAGCGTCCCGCAGTGTGTCCATCAGCGACGTGGCCTTCGCCTGACCAATGCTGGGCAACAGCACAAGCACTCGAAAGCCCGCAACAGAATCCATTGGGTTTTCCGCAAGACGCAGGAAGGAGATTAAGTCCTTCACATGAGCTGTCTCCAGAAAACGCAGCCCGCCATATTTCACAAACGGCACATTCCTTCGCCCGAGTTCTGCTTCAAGAGCCATGCTGTGATGCGACGCACGAAACAACACCGCCTGCTGCTTCAGCGCGACGCCCTTTTCCCGGCGTTCCAGAATCTGGTCGATCACGTATTCGTTCTGAGCTTCCTCGTCACTGCATGTGACAAGCTGAGGCTGCGAACCTTCACCGCGAGTCGAAAACAGTTCCTTGCGATGTCGTTCCGCGGCTTCGGCAATCACACGATTCGTCACATCCAGAATGCGCTGAGTACTTCTGTAGTTTTGCTCCAGCGGAATCACGGTTGTCCCTGGATAATGATCTGGAAAGTCCAGGATGTTGCGAACCGTGGCGGCTCGGAATGAGTAGATCGACTGAGCATCATCGCCCACCGCGGTCAGACCAATGCCGTCCGGGCAGAGTCCCTTCAGAATCTGAGCCTGCAGCACATTCGTATCCTGATACTCATCGACCAGAATGCGACTGAACTGCTGACGGACGATCGGCCCTGCCTGTTCGTCGTCAACGAGTGCATTCCAGAACAGCAGGAGGTCGTCGAAATCCAGAACTCGCTGCTTCTCCTTTGTCTCACTAAAATTTGTGAACAGATTGCCGAGTTGCTCCTGATGTTCCATGCACCAGGGAAACCACTTTCTCAGGACGACTTCCAGAGAACACTGGGTGTTCACGCAACGGCTGTAGATATCAAGGCACGTGGCCTTGAGCGGAAAACGATTTCCGGACTTTGGCAGGTTCAGCTGCGACCGTGCCAGATTCATCAGGTCTTCAGAATCGCCTCGATCCAAAATCGTAAAGTCCGGATGCAGACCGATCAGGTGTCCGTGCCGACGAAGCAAATTCGTCGCAACGGAATGAAACGTACCGCCTCGCAGGCGACGGATCGCCGTTCGCTGACAGGCTGCGGGATCTTTCATCACGGCAGGATCCAGCTGCGACAGGATCGCCTCAACACGCTTCAGCATCTCCGCTGCGGCTCGCCGAGTAAACGTCAGCAACAGCATGCGAGACGGGTCGACTCCCGAAGCGATCTGCCAGGCGACGCGGTGAGCCAGCGTCGTCGTCTTGCCGGTCCCAGCCCCGGCAATGATCAGCAGCGGATTCTCCCCATGCATTGCCGCCGCCCGTTGCTGAGCATTCAGCGACTGCAGGAACCCGGGAATCTCAGAAGTTGCGTCCGTCACCATACAAATCTGCGTGCTCCGCCAAACAACCGTAAACCGGAAGGATAACGACACCCGGCAAGGCCGTCACCCAATCGGCTTTCCCAACCAAGGTGCCATGCACCTGTGATCTCAAGTTGTTTAAAGGAAGGCACTTAGAACATCCCTTGCGCAACGGGCAACGATCCTATTCCGTTCGTTCGTGCGGCGGCGGGAACCGTGCTTCCGGATTCTTCAGAGCCAACGCGTGCAGAGCCAACGGGTGCCATCCACCTGAACTGCACCTGAAAACGGCCGAGGCACCGCAGGTGCATGGCACCCTGGCTCACAAGTTGTTTGGCAAAAGGCACTTACGAAACGTGCCTGCGCGGGTCGGGTAAGTCAACCGGCGGTGAATCAGCCGTGTTGCCGCTGGCCAGACTGGATGACGGTTTGGACAGTCAAGTCAGGGCTAAGGATCAGCAGGTCGGCCTGTTTGCCGACTTCGAGGCTCCCGACGGTCGCGCTGATGCCGGTTCGTTCAGCAGGTGTCAATGTCGCCATTCGGATCACGCTCGGCAGGTCGGCGGTAGTGACGCTGGCCATGTGTCGGACCATGTGGTCCATGCCCACGATCGAGCTGGCCAGGCTGCCATTCGGAGCCCAGCCGACTCGGCCATCGCTCCGAAATCGACTGCCTTCTGATTCAGAGCCAAACCAGTATTCGCCCGGCGGCATGTCGAGTGCTCGGTTACAGTCCGTGACAAGGCACAGGCGGTCTGCCCCCTTCATTCGCCAGGCAAACTCCAGAAGCTCCGGTGCCAGGTGGCAACCATCGGCAATCACTTCAGTGCTCATTTCACGGTTCAGCAGGACAAACTCCGCCATGCTTCCCTGCATTGGAACGCCGAGCCGCTGCCTCACTGAAGGGACGGAACTCATCGCGCACCAGAAGTGATCCACGTGCCGCATTCCGCAATCAAAAGCCGCCTGCATTTCAGCCCAACTGGAATTGGAATGTCCGCAGGTGATCAGGCATTTGCTCTTTTTCGCTGCCTTGAAGAAAGCCGCTGCCCCAGGCAGCTCGGCGGCACACGTGGCAATGCGAATCTGCTTCGTCGCAAAGTACGACCGATACTCATCCACTTCCGGAGAACGTCGACCGCTGGCCGGATGACAGCCCACCTTGTCCTCCGCGAAGTACGGTCCGTAAAGATGAATCCCCGCAATGCGAGAACCGCGCGAGCGATCGGACCGTTGCGTTTTCCGAACGGCGGCACACGCACCGATCATGGCATGGATCAGGTCGGCCGATCCTGTTGTTGTCGTCGGAAACAGTGTCGTCGTTCCGTGACGCAGATGAGCCTCGCAGGATGTCACAACAGCCTGCACAGTTCCGTCCATGAAGTCCGCACCGCCGCCACCGTGCACGTGAATATCGATAAAGCCAGGCGTCACGTACCCGCCTTCCGCATCAATCACCGTGACTGAAGAAGGCAGCCTGCGACGACGTCCGACGCTCGAGATCTGATCGCGCTCCCAGCAAATCACTCCATCGGGAATCAGTCTGTCCGGCAGAACAATCGTCCCGTTCACAATGGCAAATCGTGCTTCATTCATCGTTGGCTCCGAGCATCCGCTGAATCAACATTCTTCGCCAAATCGTAAGCCATCCGCCCTGCCCTCGCATCTGTGCGACTGCTTCCGCAATTCCCGATGCCATCCCGCCAAAGGATGTTCCCGACTCAGGTAACCGGGCCGCATTTGTGAGACGCTGTGAACAATCGAACTGAAATCATTGACTCTGACAAGATTCCGCAGCATCCTGCCAGTCGTGAATGCTGTCTCGACGCATTCCGCAGCCTCTTTGACAATCCGGCCGAAGTCTCTCACCCATCAGCGATGGTCCGTTCAGGGCAGTCTCCGCTGACAAAGAAATACCATGCCACAATTTGAACTGATCGCAACGACCACCTTCGGGCTCGAAGCTGTCGTCGCCCGGGAACTCGAGAAACTCGGCTACACGAATCTTCGAACACTCGATGGGAAGATTCACTTCAGCGGCACCGAACGAGATATCGCTCGCTGCAATCTGTGGCTTCGTTCAGCCGACCGACTCTTAATCAAAGTGGGAGAATTCCCGGCTCCGGATTTTGGGGCGCTGTTCGATCGCACGGTGGAACTTCCCTGGAGCGATTTCATTCCTGTCGATGCCAAGTTCCCAGTTGCAGGCCGAAGCGTTCTGTCCAGGCTGCACGCGGTTCCTTCCGTTCAGGGGTGCGTGAAGAAGGCGATCGTTGAAAGCCTCAAGAAGAAGCACAACCGGTTTCGTTTCGACGAGACTGGAGCCATGTACCAGGTCGAAGTGTCCCTGTTGCGTGATGTTGCGACAATCACGATCGATACATCCGGTGACGGGCTTCACAAACGCGGTTATCGCGAATTCGTCGGCCCTGCTCCTCTCCGCGAAACAATGGCGGCGGGATTGATTCAACTGAGCTACTGGAATCGTGATCGTCTGCTGGTCGACCCGTTCTGCGGCAGCGGCACGATTCCCATTGAAGCGGCATTGATCGGTCGCAACATCGCTCCGGGCCTGGGTCGTTCGTTCATCGCGGAAGACTGGGCATGGCTGGATCGGCGAGTCTGGAAAGAGGCCCGCACGGAAGCCAAAGACCTGAAGCTGCCTCGCATGCCGGAACCGATTTTGGGGTTTGACCACGATCCTGCCGCAATGCGACTTTCTGAAAAAGGTGCTCGCGAAGCTGGTGTGGCCGGCGATATCCAGTTCCGCGAACAGGAAGTCAGCGACTTCCGCACAACCCGCGAATACGGTGTTCTGATCTGCAATCCTCCGTACGGCGAACGACTGGGCGATCCTCTGGAAGTCGAAGCCGTCTATCGCGAACTTGGCCGAGTCACCGCGTCGCTACCAACATGGGGCGTCTACGTGATCACATCAAATCGCTTCTTCGAAAAGCACTTCGGCCGCCGTGCTCCTCGACGCAGAAAATTGTACAACGGAAACCTGGAATGTCAGTTCTACCAGTATCCAGGTCCGCCACCGAAAAGAATGCCCGGCGAAGGTGATGCGCAGTCATCGGAAACCCCAACCGAACTCACTGATGCATTGCCGGCAGACGCTTTGGCGCATGAGTCATCATCTGGCGATTACACCGTCAGCGCTGAGTCAACAACTGCAACAACTGCGGCAGTGAACTCCGCTTCTTCGTCGATCGCTACGCTGGGTTCGTTCCTGACGTCTGCTGAACCGTGGAAGTCGCCAGAGTTTATGAAGCACACACAGGTCCTGCTGAATTCCTATCAAAAGTACCTGGGCAAGGACCTGATCGAACGAAGCGATGACCCTGAAGACGAATCGCGGCGGCTCTTCGAAGCGCCGTTTGTGGTGGTCTCACATGGAACTCAGGCGGACCCGATTCTGAACTATGGAAACCAAACGGCACTGAGTCTCTGGGAGATGGACTTGCCGACTCTGACATCCATGCCTTCCCGACTGACGGCCGAACCGATGCATCGGGACGAACGAGCACAGATGATGGAACGCGCGGCCCGCGATGGATTCGTCGATGACTATCGTGGTATCCGAATCACCAAGTCCGGCAAACGGTTCCTCATCGAAAAAGCGATCGTCTGGAACCTCGTCGACGACAACGGTCATCGAATCGGTCAGGCCGCAACATTCTCCGACTGGAAGCCGCTCTGACGAAGAGCACTTGTCGTAGTGGATCTTGCTAAAGATCCCTCCATTCGTCATTCCCGCACAGGCGGGAACCCAGCAACTGTGTTTCGCGCTGGCGTGCGATCGAGGAAATGGTTAATGATTAATGGAGATTGAAAATTGCAAAATGAGCGAGGAAGGGACGAGGACCACTCGTTCGACAATTTGCACTTTTCATTACTCAATCATCAATAACCATTCGTCCGCTCAAAAACCGCGGAACCACAGTTCCCCCCACCCTGAAACCTGAACACAGAAACCTGAAAACCACCCCAAAACCCCCATCCCAACCAAACCCCAGAAACTGGTCTGGCCTCAATTTGAGGTCAAAGTTACTCTTCCGCCGCCCTTCGGGGTTCATGAGTCACATTCCACGGATGGAATTCGCCCATGCGGCGCGCGTTTGCCCTCTTCTTTCTTTTGATCTGCCTGGCACAGACAGGCTGCGTGCACCGTCGCGTCACGATCAATTCGTACCCGCAGGGCGCGCTGGTGAAGGTGGATGGCAAGGACATTGGTTACACGCCGGCCTCGTTCGACTTCACCTGGTACGGGACTCGCGAAGTTCAACTGCTGATGGATGGATATCAGACCAAGACGGAGATGATTAACGTCAACAGCCCTTGGTATCAGAAGTTTCCGATCGAATTTTTCTCGGACCACTTCCTTGGACGGCATGTGACGGATCATCGTCAGTTCAATTTTCGGCTGCAGCCCAAGCAGGCGGACATGTCCAACGACGTGATGAACCGCGCCAACTCCCTTCGCAGCGACGCACTTCACGGTCCTTAGCCGACCTGTTGATATTCACCGTCGTGGATGCCAGAGTCCCGCTGCGTCGTAGAATCTGATTTCACGGCAAGGCGACCGAACTCCATGGCTCTGCGACAGACACCCGGTCTGCAGGGATTTACTCGGAACGAGAACATGTCAAAACAGCGTGAGCCTTTGTCTCACTTTATCCTTCCGGTCTTCACGTTGCTGCTGAGCCTGCTGGCTCTCGTCGCTCCCGCGTTCGAGGGAAACGCGCGAAGTCGACTGGGAATCCTGCTGGTCCTCGCGGCTCTGCTGGAAATGATCCATGGCTTCCGTCGACTCAAACTTGCGGACGCTCGATCCGCATGGAAGAGCGCGGCCGTCTCGCTGATTCTTGGGCTCACACTTTACAGTGCCGGCTGGCTCGCGGTGAAAGCACTGCGATGGACTCTGGCGGCATGGTTTGGACTGGATGCCGTCCGTGAACTCGTCAGCTTCCTGCGTGCGCGCCGCGAGTCTGAACGAGGCTGGGGGGCCCTGCTGTTGCTCGTTGCAGGGTCCAGTGTCGCGGTCACTCTGTTGTGGCTTCCCGAAATCTGGCTGACGGTTCTACTGGCGGGAGCTGTCGCGTTTCGACTCTTCGGTGTGTCTCTTCGCATGTTCTCCTCGCCGCTGATGAATCCGCAAAACATGGCGTCGGAAGATGTGACGAGCGATCTTCTCGCCGATCCCGAAATCCTCGCGCTGGCTCGCACGGTCATTCAGGAAGAAACATCTCGAGCTGCTGCGGACAGAAGCTGGATCATGGCGTTTCTCGTGACGCTTCTCGCCATCCATCTCGGAAGAATGGGGCTCGACCGAACCGCGCTCGGACTGGTCGCACCGGGCTTCGCTGTGATGGGTGATATCTTCGCTGGATTGCTCGTGTCCTTCCTTGTGTTCATTCCCTCTCTGATGGCCACCAACAAACTGCTGAAGTTTGTGGAAGGAGGACTTTGGCGATGGACGGTGCGCCGAGGAACGATGATGCTCGCCCTGCCCCGCATGATCCTTCGATGGCTGCTGACGATCCGCCTGCGACTCGCCGTGAGACTGCGGCTTGCTCGATGTTCCTTTGCGGCAGCAATTAGCCGTGGTCTCCAAATAGGCCTGCCGTTCGCGGCGATCCTGGCGGCCACAACTCCTGTGTGGGGAATGAGCTGGTATTTCGACACGGAGAACTGGGCGGCCGGTATCTGGAATTCGTGGGCCGAACAGCGAACCGACACGTGGCGCGAAGCGATGGCAGAGGCTGTTGCTGCGTCTGCCCCGGAGCCTGATTCTCTTCCGCTGGCCATTCATCCGGAAGGACTGGAAGACGCCCTTTCAAAGAACGAAGACTTCTCGTTTATCATCATCGGTGACACCGGTGAAGGCGATGCGTCTCAGCATTCGCTGCGAGCACAGTTGCTGGAAGTCGCGAATCAACCGGACGTGCGATTCGTCATCATCTCTTCCGATGTCGTTTATCCGTCCGGAGCCATGAAGGACTACGAAGCGCGTTTCTGGCTGCCGTTTATGGGTGTTCACAAACCTGTCTATGCGATCCCGGGAAACCATGACTGGTACGATGCACTGGAAGGTTTTGCAGCAACGTTCTTTGAACCCAACGCCGCGCGTGCGGCCATGCGGGCACGAGTCGATGTAGACAATCATCTGACGTCCACCACAGACCGTCATATCGATCAGCTGATCGCCGAAGCGACTCGGCTGAAGTCTGAATACCGAGTCTCCGTGCAGCATCAGAAGCTTCCGTACTTTCAGTTCCAGACCAGTAACTTTGCCCTGTTCGCAATCGACACAGGAGTCGCGAGATGCATCGATGAGTCTCAGAGGGCCTGGCTGGAAGAGGCTCTGCAGTCTGCCAAAGGAAAGTTCAAACTGGCCCTGCTGGGACATCCGATCTTTGCTGGCGGCCGTGATGTCAGTGAAGGCGATGAAGACTTCGAGGAACTCAGAACGCTGCTGGAACGTTACGAAGTGGACATCGTCATGGCCGGCGATACGCACGACCTGGAATACTATTTAGAGCCCATCAAAACGAAGTCGGGATCGAAGTCGGTTCGTCATTTCGTCAACGGTGGCGGCGGAGCGTACCTGAGTTTCGGCACATCGCTCGACTGGCCTTCAAAGCCAGTAACGGAAGACTGGGCGATCTATCCGAGCCGTGCTCAGGTCGTTTCCAAGATCAATGCGACCGCACCGTTGTGGAAGCGGCCCGCCTGGTTCTGGACTCGCCAGTTCGGCGGCTGGCCATTCTCCGCCGAATGGCTCTCCGCGGCATTCGATTCCAACCAGGCACCGTTCTATCAGAGCTTCCTGGAGATCCGAGTCGAATCCTCAAAGAAGCAGGTTCGACTGATCCCGCATGGCGTCAACGGACCATTGAAACACTCTGACTTTCAGCATTCACCATCGGCCGAGCAGGATGACAAACTCATGGAGTGGGTTGTGCCATTTCCGGGCTAAGGTCTTACGCTGCTCAGGCACTCACGGTACGCGTTTGTTTGTGTCAGGCGAACAACTCACCCGCAGCGATAGTTTTCGATGTGCGGATACTTGCAGGGCTGGAAGCCCGAAACATCCCCTGCCGGGGCCGTCAGGCCCCGGAATACGGAGAAATGAATGAGAGGCCCGGAGGGTCGACACAAAGGTTCTGTTGATGCTGGGCAGGTGTGTCGACAATTGAGGCCTTAACGGCCATACAAGACATGCACAGAAAGACGGTAACGGCTGAGGACAGCCGTTCTACACTGCAGTTCATCACTCGGAGAGTGATGGCTACTTTTGTTCGACCGACTTCTCCAGCTCAGCGGCGACAACGTTCTCCATCGCCGAGTGATTAAGAATGAGCAGCTGCAGCCAGTCAGATTGTTTTGGAGAGTGATCGCCCCAGATGTCCTTGACTCGCGAATCGATCAACTCGGAGACCTTTCCTTGACCCTGATCCGAATCTGTGCGAGTCAACTCAGGCCAAAGTAACTGCACCGGGGTTCGCCCGGTCCTTCCTGTTCCCAACGCCAAAGACTCAGCTAGTCGAGCGGCCCTCTTGTCATACCTCACTCGAACACGATCGAAGACACCACGAGTTGCCTCGAGCACCATGCGGCACTGCGGCTCACAGGTTGTGCGACCGTTCAGAGAAGCGATCACATTCAGCAACTGAATGGCCAATGAGGTGTCGGTCACCGGAATAAACTGCACCATACTGGATCGAACGCTCAACTGGATTGTCCCAAATTTTGAGCGCGTCGTTCGTGTCCACGGTAGTCACAGCGAATGAACTGAACGATTCCGGAACGTGTACCATGGTGAAGAATTCCGGAGTCTTAACGGTCTGCTCAATTCTCTTCTGAACCGCTTGCAGCACCTTGTCCGTCTGTTCTCGATCCAGCTTCGCCCCGTTGGCCAGAATCATGCAGGCCTGCGCCACCAAAGCCGGATCGGATGCCGGCTGAAGGGCAACAATCGCCTTTCTGACCACGTTCTGCTGAAAAGCAGTAGGCCAAAGTTCACGATCACCCTGCGGCCCCCGATACAGAAGAGGCTCACTCAGCCACCATTTATCACCCAAGTAAGGGCTTTCAGTCAGGATCGCCGTCGCCGTTGAGACAAATGTCTCGTCTGCACGCAACGTTTCATTGTTCAGCATCCCGCGAAGAAGACTGGCACTGCTCTGAACATCTGCCGGGTCGGGATGTCCATCCTTCTCAAAGAATCCACTCTTTGGTCCTGACAAAACCAAACGAGCCCACTCGACGAACGGCTGCACGTCACCGGAGGACTCAATACTGCCATAAGTTGCATACTGATCCAGACGCTGTTTCCACTTCTCGTCCCTGCTCTCGGATCGTTCCTTTACCCACAGAGTAAAGAACTGGGCTCCAGGGTTTGCTTTCCATAGCAGCCGTGCGGCTTCGTAGTCCAGCGTCCAGTATCGGTTGGCCTCTTTGTCCAGAACCTTAAGTTCTCCGTCCAACACCGGCAGGAACTTCAGCAGCGTTTCCGTGATGATCGGCGAATTCTCCTTCGACACCAGAGTATCACACGCTTCAAACGCCACCTTCAACCCCTCGACACTCCGCTCCCGACCGATCATGTCCAGCCAATGTTCGAGAGGTTGGCCGTTGTAGAGCGGTGACGGGGTAACTGGTTCATTCTGCATCGCCAGTCGCGAATTTGTTTGAGCCGCAGGCGTCGAAGGGTCAGTGACGGTTGTTGTCAGACCAGGGTCGTGTTCACCGACAAAAGGCGAGTTTAGAACCTGATGGTTGAGCACGCAGAGCCGTAGCCAGTCGTCTGACGTTGGGGTGTATTGCCCCCAGATCTCACCAGTACCTGCCACCGGGCTCTCTGACCAGAAAGGGCCAGCAGGGAGTAGCTCAGGCCAGCTCAGCACGATGTTAACGTGCGGGCCATTGAGATTGGCTTGGGGGACCAACGCCTGTAATTCGCTTCGAAGTGCCTTCACGGTGTCAGTTAACTCCGCAGGTACATAGAACGATCGTGTTTGCGGAAGGTTGAGAGCAGGATCCTGCGGCGCCGTATAGGTATACAGATAGATGGCATCCAGAACCTCTATCAATGGACTTGCACGACAGTCTGGTGCAGGATTAGTACCTACACCATTCGGCATCACTTCGTGGCTCAATTTGATCCCGCATCGCGAAGTTGTGGAGAAATGTTGATACTTGGCCTCTTTTTCAAACTCTTGAGGCACCTTGATAAATTCAGTCATTCGTGCCGGTTGGCTCTTAATCCGCTTTAGATAGCCCTCAGCAGCATTGAGGAAACAGGTCCTGTTCGGTTCGGCATGGAGTTCCCGAAAGTGGTCTGGGTTTTGTGCAGAGGAAGATTCATGCGGCCTGTGATCCAGGTGAGAATGAAACACCATCGCTGCCTGAGCAATCTGTGTCGAAGTGCTTTCTGGATTCCCGATCACATCAAAGGCGATCCGGCAGCTTCGCAACGAGAACAACTGCAGAAACTCATAGCGATCACTCAGTTTGTCGAAACGAACTTGATGTGGCATGGAAAGCCACCATGATCGATCATCTTTGGTTGCATCGTCGAGTAGTTGCACCAGTCGATCAGAAACTTCTCGCGAACATTCCGACGTAGACCCAAGTTTCGCAATAAAATCAGCGACCTGGTTCACATCTTCTCGGCTGAGCTTTTTCTGAGCCGTCAGCGCCTTCACCCAATGCTCAAACTCAGCCAATTGATCGCCTGACCTAAACGTCAGGGGTGCTCCCAGTCCCGAAAGCCGAGCCTTCCATGATTCATTGCCCGTTTGAAACTGCTGCATCCACCACGAGAGAAACCGCTGATCAGGATTCAACAGGGCGATACATACGAATCCCAATTCATCCACCACGTCTTGTTCTTCGGCTAACTCGGCACGCAGAAACTCAGTAAGGCCCGTCGTCGCTTCGGCTGAATCTGCAACCGTTGCCAATCGACGAATCGCCTCCAGACACTCCCGCTGCTTCGCTGGGCTACGATCCGTTCTCAGGGCCGCGAGCCAGTACGAGAGTGGTAGGCCGTTGTAGAGCGGTGTGGTTTCCAGAGGCACAAACGAACGGTCATTCGGCGTAGCAGCGTCCAATTCAATCAACACTGAGTTAATCTCCCTGGCTGATTCAGACAGTTTCTGCCGCTCCTCTGCCATTTGGCACTGGCTTAAGTGTTGATACAGTGTACGCCAGCTGCGATAGAGTGCCTCGAGCTCCAACTGTTGTTCGGGCGACGTCAACTCGTCACCCTTCAGGCTCCGCAACCTGCGAACACTTTCCAGGAAAGCTGCCATGTCTACCAGGACATTATCTGAATTTGGTAGTCGCGATGATTTGAGCCAATCCACTATGGTGGAATTCAGATTCTTCGAATGATTCTCGAGCGATACTACGACCTCAAGGACGTCTACGCCTTTATCTGGCACGGACCCTGATTTCGTCACACCAGAATGTGGTAGAACACTTTCTCTCGAGATCCTCGCCACAACCGTTTCGCCGTTCTTCAGCGTGAACTTGTCGTGGTCGATGATCAGGCCGTCGCTGGGACCGTCGATGGTGATCTCGTAGTTGTCCGCGTAGAGCCGAGTTGACGTGGTGCCGTGGTTGACCTGGATTCCATCAACCGGCTTGCCGTCCTTCAGAACTTTCACGTTCACATTGTCGACATCGGATTCAATGATCAACTGGCCCTTATTCAGTTCCAGCTTGATCAGAATGCCAGCGACGATCATCAACGGAAGCGAGGCGGCCAACAAAAGACGACGCAAAGTCTTAAATCGCCCGCCACTCGATGCTGCAGGCTCTGGTGGTGACATCGGAACTGCCGAACCAGGAAACGGAGGTTCATAAAGTGCCGTACGCTTCAAAAGTTCGGGCGATGCCGCAGCTTTCTCCTTCGCCTGCTGAAGCAGCTCGACCAGCTTTGCTCCTTCGGCGAATGGCGCCAACTGTTCGGCCACATGTGCCGCACTGGCAGGACGATCAGACGGACTGCGTGACAGCAGCGAAGCCACCAGCTTCACCAGTTCTTCCGGCGCTTCCGGACACAGAGTGCTCAGCTTCGGAGGCTGATGATTGGACAACAAGCGCAGTTTCTCCAGCGGCGATTGATTCGGAGCAGCCGCCAGCGGTGCTCGTCCGCACAGCAGACGAAACAGCGTCGCTCCCAGAGCATACAGATCGGCTCGATAGTCCACCGCACCAATGGCCTCCGCCTGTTCCGGTGCCATGTAATCCAGTGTTCCCATCAGCTGACCAACCGTCGTCAGATCCACACTGGCTTCATCCCAAACGGTCCATTGAGCCAGCCCGAAGTCCAGAATGCGAATCCGCCCAAGGTCATCCAGCATCAGGTTCGACGGCTTGATGTCTCGATGCACAACACCTTCGGCATGAGCACACGACAGACCAAGCGACGCCTGCCGAATCAGCTCACACGCTTCCGCAACCGGCAATCGTCCCATCAGTCTTGCAAGACGACTGAGGTCCAGTCCGGGTACATACTCCATGACCAAAAACTGAGTCCCTTCGATCTCACCGGCATCCGTGGCGGCCACGATCGACGGATGATTCAATCGCCCAACAACGCGGATCTCACGATCGAAGCGAGTCCTGACGTCAGAATCTTCGGCCGACATGACAGGCAACAACTTGATGGCAACCTGCTTGCCCAGTTGGCGATGTCGAGCCAGATAGACGGCTCCCATACCGCCGCGGCCAAGGGGTCTCAGAAGTTCATAGCATCCGAAGTCACGATGAGTCGGATGCCATGCGACCGGCTTCGGATCGTTCTCCGCTTCCAGTGGCGTATCTAGTAATCGTCGAGCCTTCGAAAGAGCTTCGTCGATCACATCACTGCCGCCCTTCGAAGGATCTGCAGGCGAGTCAGGCGAACCATTCATTGCGAGCACAGCAGAAGCGGCCAGCAAACCCGGTTCCTGCACCATCGTGGCTTGAAGCGACTGCAGCAGAGTCTCCTGATGCACATCCAGCTGCCGCATCGCAGACTCACAGTGTTCACACGCATGAAGATGCTGTTCAAGTTGCTCTGCATCGCCATCGCTGAGCCATCCCGACAGATAGTGTTTCAGGCGTTCTGAGGATGGACACTCCACCGTCGCCAGCGTGTTCAGGGAATCAGTCGATGTCATATGCGAGTCTCCAGCATGCCCTGCAGTTTGCAGCAAAAACCATCATTTTGAAACTGAGCAGGTCACTGGAGATAAGAACGAAATGAGTGTGACAGCATTTTTTGTATCGAACATCATCCCCACTCAAACCCCAGTTTGGGCGGGGTCGAGCGAGCGCCAGCAAGCTCGGCGGCGGGCCGATTTTGTGTCGTCGGGTGTAGTCGCGGGTGCTTGTCAAAGTAGGTCCTTTCTGCCGGAAAGGACTTTCGCCGCCAGGCGAACCTTGGTCTCGCTTGCACATATATGTCTCGCGTTCTCGCGCCGGAAGGCTGCATTGCGATCCTGTCCCACGTTGGCCTGCACACCGGGAGTCACGTCGTTCGGGCGCTGGTTGCGGCGGGGCCGCAAAGTGCCGCTCGGCAAGCGGCACCTACAGAAATCTGCGACTGCACCCTGTGTCGCCGTTTCACCCCGATTTGTCTTGTCGCCACCACGGGCATTCGCCACCATGTTCGCGATGACTTCCGGATCCTCCAGCAAGGTGACTCGTTCCAGTCTGCTCTTTCGAGCACGTCAGAGGGACTCCGTTGCCTGGCGGGAGCTGGTTGATCTATATGGCCCGCTCATTGTCGCCTGGTGCAAACGTTGCGGCCTGGATGCTCACACAAGCGCAGATTGCCTTCAGGATGTTCTGACCGCCGTGGCCGTGGGAATGGACTCCTTCGAACCCACAGGTTCCTCGGGTGCCTTTCGAGCCTGGCTCTGGACGATTACTCGCCGGAAAGTCATCGACTGTCTTCGCCGATCAAAGCGAGCCCCCACGGCGCTCGGTGGTTCAACCGCTGCCGCGATGTTCAAGGAGATGCAGGATGTGTTCACTGTGCCCGAAGACGAGCCTTCGGATGAGTTTCATGTTCGCGACCTGATCGATCGAGCCTTGCTTCAGGTTCGCAGTGAGTTTGAAGAAGCGACCTGGAAAGCCTTCTGGCGATCGGTCGTTGACGGCCTTCCGACGGACCTCGTCGCAGCCGAACTTGCAACGTCCCCCGCCGCCATCCGCCAAGCCCGCAGCCGCATTCTCCGCCGCCTCCGCCAACAGCTGGGTGATTTATAGTCGCCGTTCGCTCCGCCGAACGGATGCGCCGTTCTCTCGCTACCCAATGTAGGATGGCTGCCCTCAGCCGTCTGCGTTTTTCCTACACGGTGGCACGTACGAAGTGCGTGTGCCGCAGGCGCCGGAAGCCGATGCCAGGAGGTCGTAATACCAAGCCAGGCTGCACTGAAACTACCATGCTGTCACTTCAGCTTCCGGCCGCTGCGCGACACAGGCTGCGCCTGTGCTACCCACAATTTGTAGAGCGATTGTCCTCAATCGCTTCATGCGTTTGTGAATTCAGCAAACGGCTGAGGACAGCAGTTATACACCGGGTAGCACGTACGAAGTGCGTGTGCCGCAGGCGCCGGAAGCCGAGGCCAGGATGCCGTAATACCAAGTCAGGCTGCACTGAAACTACCACGCTGTCACTTCGGCTTCCGGCCGCTGCGCGACACAGGCTGCACCTGTGCTACCCACAATTTGTGGTTGCCATAGTCGCGGTTCGCTCCGCCGAACCAAGCGCCATTCTCACGCGGCCATGCTGGAACACGCAGACGGCTGAGGGCAGCCATCCTACGCTTTGATTACCGCAAAAAACTCGCCCATTCCCTTCCAATCGCAGGAATTGAGCCGGTGAACGGGCTGGTTTGTGAATGCCGGTGCAGAAAGTTGTCGTGACTGCTAACTTACGCTCCCCTCGCCGCGATCCTGCGGGAGTTGCTTTGTGTCAGTGATTTTGTTTGTAAACCTGTCTTTGCTCCTGAACTGCACATGACCTCAGAACTTGCCAAAACATACGACGCTCAGTCCGCACAAACTCGCTGGGTTGAACACTGGCTGAACCAGGGATACTGCAACGCAGATCCGGATCCGAATCGTGAACAGCACACGATCATGATTCCTCTGCCGAACGTCACTGGTGCGCTGCATATGGGGCATTGCCTGAACGGAACCGTTCAGGACCTACTGACTCGATGGCGTCGCATGCAGGGGAAAGTTGCTCTGTGGATGCCAGGAACGGACCACGCCGGCATCGCGACTCAGGCGGTGGTTGAGCGTCGCATGCTGGAAGAAGAAGGCAAGACTCGCCACGACGTCGGCCGTGAAGAACTGGTCAAACGAATCTGGAAGTGGAAAGACGAATACGAAGCTCGCATTTTGAATCAGCTGAAGCAGATCGGTTCCAGCTGTGACTGGCGTCGAGTCCGCTTCACGCTGGATGAAGTGTGCAGCAAAGCCGTGCGCCGAACGTTCTTCAAGATGTTCTGCGACGGACTGATCTTCCGAGGCAAGCGTCTCGTCAACTGGGACACGTATCTTCAGACCGCCGTTGCGGATGATGAAGTTTACACGGAAGACATCCAGGGCAATTTCTGGACGATGAATTATCCGGTTGTTCAGAAAGCGGAAAGCGGAGAGCGGAAAGCCGAAAGCACGGCACACGGCGATTCCCGGCTTTCCGCTGTCGGCTCTCCGCTTTCAGATGGCTGGGGCCCCACCGGACAGCGCATCTCCTTCTCCACGACTCGCCCCGAGACCATGCTGGGCGACACGGCAGTGTGCGTTCATCCGACCGATGAACGGTATGCGGATCTGGTCGGCAAGTTCGTGATGATCCCGGCGAACGGACGAGTCATCCCGATCGTTGCGGATGCTTTGCTGGCGGACAAGACGCTGGGGACAGGAGCCGTCAAAGTCACTCCGGCCCACGATCCGAACGACTACGCCTGCTGGACTCGCAATAAGGACAAGATGTCCGAGCCGATCAGCATCCTGAACGCAGACGGGACGATCAACGAGAACGGCGGCGAGTTTGCAGGGCTGGATCGTTACGAAGTTCGCAAGCAGGTTGTGGCAAAAATGGAAGCACTCGGTCACCTTGAGAAGGTGGAAGACCGAGTGATCCCGATGAAGTACAGCGACCGCAGCAAGACGCCAATCGAACCGTTTCTCAGCGATCAGTGGTTCGTCAAAATGGACAAGCTCGCTCAGGACGCCATCGACGCTGTCGAAGACGGCCGAGTGCGTTTCTTCCCCCAGCGCTATGCCAAGACGTACGTTGACTGGCTCGCCGAAAAACGCGACTGGTGCATCAGCCGCCAACTGTGGTGGGGGCATCGGATTCCCGTATGGACGGCCACGTTCAAAAGCACGGACGAGGTGCATCGGGCTCTTGAAGAACTGCGCCATCCGAATGGATTCACGTTCGCAAAGGTCTCAGAGTCCAATCCGTTAACGATTCTACTTTGCCTTGACGATCACTTTGACGATTCGGACGAAGCATTTCACATGCGTCTGGCGAAGATGGGCTTCATCCAGGACCCTGACGTCCTCGACACCTGGTTCAGTTCCGCGCTCTGGCCACATGCCACACTCGGCTGGCCGGATCTGGAACACAACCCACCGATGGCCAACGGAACGCTGAACGCGGAAAGCCAGAGTGGCAATTCCGGCTCTCCGCTTTCCGCTTTCCGCTTTAACAACGAAGTCCTGTCTTTCTTCTATCCCGGTTCCGTCCTTGTCACATCCCGCGACATCATCACTCTGTGGGTTGCTCGCATGGTGCTGACCGGGCTGTACAACATGGGCGACATTCCGTTCAAGCATGTGTACATCCATCCGAAGATCCTGGATGGACTTGGACAGACAATGTCGAAGTCCAAGGGCAACGGTGTCGACCCACTGGAACTCATTGACAAGTATGGCACTGATGCCGTTCGATTCACGATCGCGTCACTCTGCGGAGAAACTCAGGACGTTCGACTGCCGGTCGGCTACGAATGTCCTCATTGCCAGGCCGTGACGCCTCAGACCAAAGAGCATCAGGACATGAAGCCGATGGGCGGCCCGAAGCCTTCCATCAAGTGCGGCAAGTGCAAAAAGTCGTTCCAGTTCCCAAGTCCCTGGTTCACGCCCGATGAAGGCACGCCGGTGGCTCGCATCGTCAGCGAACGATTCGACTTCGGTCGTAACTTCTGTAACAAGCTGTGGAATGCCTGTCGCTTCGCGTTCATGAACCTGGAAGGATACTCCGCGGGAAATGTCGCAGAGTCAGAGCTTCAGGTGGAAGATCGCTGGGTGCTGAGCCGTCTGGCGACGACGGTCCGCGAAGTGACGACGATGCTGGAACGCTACCAGTTCGATCAGGCCACAAAGGCGGTCCGCGAGTTTACGTGGAACGAGTTCTGTGACTGGTATCTTGAAATGCTGAAGCCTCGCTTCCGCAACGAAGAGGCTCGCCCGGCTGCCCAGCGAGTTCTCGTGGTGGTCGTCGACACGCTCCTTCGTCTGCTGCACCCGTTTGCTCCGTTCATCACGGAAGAACTGTGGCACAAGCTGAACGAACTGGCTCCCGTGCGTCCCACGATCGGAATGTTGTCCGTGTCTCCGACGCGGGCCGCAGACAACGCAACTCAATCCCGCGTCGGAGACACGGGGCACGTTGCCGAAAGCGTGATGGTCGCGGCGTGGCCAACCATGCCTGTTTCCTTCATTGATGATTCGCTGGAGAAGCGATTCGAGCGACTGCAGCAGACAATTGTGGCGGTGCGAAACGTTCGGTCCGTCTACGGAATTGCTCCGGGTGCTCAGCTGAAACTCTTCATGCGATGCGCGCCGGATGTGGCGGAACAGCTGCAGGCGGTTGCGAGTCAGTTTGACTTCCTTTCCAAGACGATGCTGGAAGCTGCTGGACTGGATATCTCACGACCTGCCGGCTCAGCCAGTTTCTCACTAGGTGACGCCGACGGCTACATTCCACTGGAAGGCCTGATCGATCGCGAAGCGGAGCTGACTCGCCAGAAGAAGGAATCGGAAAAGCTGAAAGGCTTCATCAAGGGGCATGAGTCGAAGCTGTCGAACGAAGGCTTCATGGCGAAAGCTCCGGAGAAAGTCATTGCCGAGATTCGTGAAACGCTGGCCGGCCTGAAAGCTCAGCTGGAAAGCGTTGAACGAATTATCTCCGAACTCTCCTAGCAAGGGCGAAAACCCCTTGACCTGGGGAGCCTACCGGCTCGTTACCAGATCCTCGCTCACGTTGTTCGCTTGCATCAAGCATGCGCCCAACGTGAGCATGTTTGCTTGCCGCATTCGTGCGCGACGCTGCAAGACTGCGTGACGGTGCTGAGTCCTGAAGTTTGACAACATCTGGTCTAGTTCTATCGCGAAACGCGCCGAGCGTTTCGCCCCCACATCGGTGCGATGATGCTCGAAGAGCGAATTGAGAATCTCGACGACCCGCGGCTGGAGGTTTATCGCAATCTCAAGACGACCAATACGACTCGTGACGCCAGGCTGTTCATTTCTGAAGGTCCCACGGTTGTCGAGCGAGTTCTTCGAAGCGGGTTCGATGTTCGCAGCGTTCTGATCAGTGACCGAAAGTGGAATTCGTTCGGAGCAAAGCTGCCCAACAACATTCCGGTGTATCGGCTTAGCCAGCCGCTGGCTGAAGAGCTTGTGGGCTTCGCATTTCACTGTGGCGTCATGGCCTGTGCACAGCGTCGCCCGGCGAAACCGATCGGCGAGTGTTTGCCGGTCAACGGCCCTGCTCTTCTGGTCGCCGGTGATCGTATCACCGATCCGGAAAACGTCGGCGCGTTGATTCGAATCGCATCCGCGTTTGGTGCTCAGGGAGTCCTCCTTGGAGCTGGTTCGGCTGACCCCTTTTCCCGGCGCGTACTGCGAGTCTCCATGGGGAACGGACTGTTTCTGCCCATCGAAGAAACCAACGACCTCGCTGGGCAGCTTGTGCAGCTCCGCGATCAGCATCAGTGTCACATCGTGGGGACTCTGCTGGACACGAACGCAGCCCCATTGGCCAGCTATCAGTTTCCCGAACGCACCGTCATCGTCTTCGGCAATGAATTTGATGGAATCTCAACAGGCGTTCAACAGTGTCTGCAGCAAGCTCTCACCATTCCCATGCGCAACGGAACCGATTCACTCAACGTCGCCATCTCCGCGGGCATCTTTCTGAATCAATACAGATCCCAATGGGAATGACAGGGGCGTTCTTGGTTCTTGGTTCATTGTTTTTGGGCGTTAGTAGATAGCGGAACGGCGCGAGCCGTCCGGTAACGCACTCACCGGAGGTCTTGCGCCCTGCCGCTACATGGGCTCAATGAGACGCGATCACTGGACCTTTAGTAATTTTCACTCGCTCCATCACTTCAAAGATCACAAGCGACGGCACCCAGCTGAGCCAGACGGACAGTTGGTACGACAAATCATCCGACAAACCCGCACGACGAAGAGCGGGGTCGAGCAGTCGCAGCAGGACCGCGGAGATCATCAGCAGATAACTTCGCGTCATCCATTTTCGATGCGATTCAAAACGGCGCTGCAAAGCGGTTCGCCATGCGAGGATGGTGAAGGCTGCTACGAGGACGCTCATCGTGATGAAGCAGAGCATCGCGGGAATTCCGCCGCGTGACCAGAACCCCATGATCAGTCCACCAGGAGCCGCCGCGAGCAACACGGCCAATGCATAGGTCTTGCCCAGAGTGCGATGAAGCCGAGGAAATGCTCGCAGCAACAGCCGGCTGAACTGAGGAAGACCGCACAACAAGGCGACTGGTGCTCCAACGATATGGAGATAGAAACCAACCCCATAGGCCGACCGCCAGAAGTAGGCATCTCGCCCCGCCAGAAAGCCGTCGCGAAAATTCGGCGGAAAGTACCAGCCGAACGTCGACACAATCCGCAGCCCAATCGCCACAATCACCAGCGCTGCAAGTCCCCCCAACCACGCTCGAGCGGCCGTGATGATCAGCTGGATGTCATGACGTGAGATCAACGCAACACCATTGTAGAACGGCTGTCCTCAGCCGTTCCGGACTTCAAAAACAACACAAAGCGATTGAGGACAATCGCTCTACCTAGTCCGGGTAGCACAGGCAAAGCCTGTGACGCGAAGCGGCCGGAAGCTGAAGTGAAAGCATGGTCGTTTCAGTGCAGCCTGGCTTGGTATTACGACATCCTGGCATCGGCTTCCCGCGCCTGCGGCACACGCACTTCGTACGTGCTACCCATTGTAGAACGGCTGTCCTCAGCCGTTCACTCCCAAAAACAAACAAAGATCGAAGCGATTGAGGACAATCGCTCTACACTGAAAACTAAACACCAAAAATGTGAAATTCTTGTCAGAAACCTCGGGCGTCGAGTCAATCTCTGGAAACGGCGCGCGAGCATTGTGGCGGGATTTGCTACGATGACGTCGTCTGTACATGAAGAAGACTCAGCTGGCAAAGGCGATTTATGAACAGCGCTACCGAAACCTCCGCAAACCCGTATGTCCCGGACAATACCGTCGGACAAGCACCGGCCGCCGGTCAGCCATCCTTCATCGCGACGAAGCTGAGGAAGCGTCCGTGGATCACCTGGTGTCTTCCTGTGTCAGCGCTCGCACTTTGGATGCTGTGCTATCAGTATTCCAGCACGATCATGTTCTGGCTCTATGAAGTACCAAACATCAAGAATCCAGGTTACGACAGTTTCATCGCCATGGTTACCTGGGCATCTGCCGGCCTCTGGGCACTCGGAGGTGCTCATCAGGTTCTAATGCTCGCCTTCCGCAAGCAGATCCCTGGTTCGCTCAAACATCTGCTTCCGGGACTTCTGTTGTCCGCAACCTGCGCTGGTAGCTTTCTGATGTCGCGAGTCGAAACGACAAAGGACATTGAAGAATACCCGCACATGCGTCGCGGCCCGGTGCGCGAGCGATTTGAGCCGCAAACGGACAGCCCGTCGCCCAGTGCACCGGCCCCATAGTAGGTGCCGCTTGCCGAGCGGCACTTTGCGGCATCGCCGCAACCAGCGACCTAACAACCCTCCAGATGATTGCTGGTCAACGGAGATTGATGGTAACGCGGAGCGTGTTCCTTCGGAGCAAGTAGCTCTGCCATCATGTGCATGCAAGAACAAGGTTCGCCTGACGGCGAAAGTCTCGCCCGGCAGGCGAGACCTACTGTAGGTGCCGCTTGCCGAGCGGCACTTTGCGGCATCGCCACAACCAGCGACCTAACAACCCTCCAGATGATTGCTGGTCAACGGAGATTGATGGTAACGCGGAGCGTGTTCCTTCGGAGCAAGTCGCTCTGCCATCATGTGCATGCAAGAACAAGGTTCGCCTGACGGCGAAAGTCTCGCCCGGCAGGCGAGACCTACGCAATCACCGTCGGTGCACAAATCGGTGGCGTGCCGTCCAAGTTCAATCTTTGCCAGAGTTCCAGGCACAGCAGGTTCCAGAGCCGATATGCGTGGTTCATGCGGCCTGAAGTATGTTCATCAACGAGCATACGAACCGACGACGGATTGAGCAGTCCTCGGTTCAGGCAGCGGTCTGACAGCAGTACTTCAAACAGCAGTGGTTTCAGTTCGTTGCGGAACCAGTGATCGATCGGAACACCGAAGCCCATTTTGCTGCGGTTCTGAATCGATGCCGGGATCTTGTCACGGAACGTTTCGACCAGCACTTTCTTCGACTGTCGCAACGTCTGTTTCACTTCGATCGGCATCCTCGCAGCAAGCTCAACGACTTTGTGATCGAGGAACGGACAGCGACATTCGAGCGATGCCGCCATGCTGGCAATATCGACCTTCGTCAGAATGTCGCATGGCAGATAAGTCTGCACGTCCGTTGCTGTTGTTCGAGTAATAAAGTCGCGCGACGGGAACTTTCGATACGCTTCAAAGATGCACTCCGCGGGATCTCGCAGAGCCGCCAGTTTCTGGAGTTCCGGCGTCAACAGCCACTCCAGCCGTGAAGCGTTGAAGATCGTGATCCAGTTCAGGTAGCGACGCTCCGGATCCTGCGCGAGCGATTCCATCAGACGCTTCAGACGACGACGGAACGAGCGATGCTCGGTCGACGCTGGAATCCGTGCAACCACCGACGACATCAGACGTCGCAGCGAACGAGGCACGTAGTCGGAAAAACCCGTGACTCGGGCGGCTCGATATCGATCATAACCGCAGAACAATTCATCTCCCGCATCACCCGTCAAAGCCACAGTGACGTGTTCTCGCGTCATCTGCGCCAGGTACATCGTGGGAATTGCGGAGCTGTCACCAAACGGTTCGTCATAGTGCCAGATGAGCTTCGGAAGAATCCCCAGTGCATCCGGAGTCACCACCGCTTCGTGATGATTCGTCCCAAGGAACGCCGACGCTTCTCTTGCGTAGGCTCGTTCATCAAACGCAGCGACAGGAAAGCCGATCGAGAATGTCTCCACCGGACGATCCAGCTGGCTCTGCATCACACCACAGATAACCGTCGAATCTATCCCGCCCGACAGGAACGCGCCCAGCGGCACATCGCTGCGAAGCCGGAGTCGAACAGCTTCCGTGAGCGACTCACGCAGCTCATCACTCCAGTCTTCGACTCGACGACGTGACAGTTCCGGCTGATCAAACGGCGGACTCCAGTAACTGCGGACATTCCAGTCGCCGTTCTGAAGGATGCCCATGGACGCCGGCGGCAGCTTGGAGAACCCTTCCAGAATGCAGTCTGGATGAGGCACATACTGCAGCGTCAGAAACTGCAGCACGGCCTGATGATTCAACTGTCTCGGGACATCGGGAACCTGCAACAGCGCCTTCAGCTCACTTCCAAACAGCAGCCGTCCGTCTTCCTTTCGAAAATACAGAGGCTTCTTTCCCAGGCGATCGCGAACCAGAACGAGTCGACGTTCTCTGGAATCCCAGATGGCCAGCGCGAACATGCCTCGAAGATGCTGAACGAAATCGAGTCCATGCTGTTCATACAGATGGACGATGACTTCCGTGTCGCCATCCGTTCGAAAGGTGTGGCCCGCAGCAAGAAGCTGAGCCCGCAGTTCGCGGTAGTTGTAGATCTCACCGTTGAAGACGATCTGAATCGAATCATCTTCATTGCCCAGAGGCTGCGCACTGCCAGCGACGTCAATGATGCTAAGCCGGCGATGTCCCAGCGCGACACCCGGCGATGAGGCAGCGCGATCACCGGCGTTTGGCCAGAAGTAATGACCATCTGCATCCGGGCCGCGATGCTGCAGACTGGTTGTCATTCGCTGCAGGATTTCAGGTGAGACACTCTTTGCAGCATCCCACCAAATCGCGCCGGCTATTCCACACACGGAGGTTCGGTTCCTGTTCGCTGACCGGAGGGCTTGCGCCCTTCCGCTACTTTTTTATTCGTAAATGGGACAGAACGTGTTGAAGACGGCTTCACAGAAAACGCCCGGATCATTGAACCTACGTCCTCGATCCAGCGACGAAATCGATTCCATATCCGCGTCGGACAGCTCGAAGTCGAAGATGTTCAGATTCTCTTTCATGCGTTCCGGGGTCGTGGTCTTGGGTATCACCGCGGTCCCTCGCTGAACGCCCCAGCGTAACAGCACTTGAGCCGCCGACTTGCCTTTCTCCAGGCCAATGCACTGCACGACAGGATTGTCCATCAGCGATTCCGACTGCGACGCCATGCCAAGGCTGTAGTAACTAGCAGGACCCAGTGGTGAAAACGCGGTGTATGCAATCTGCTCCTGCTGACAGTATCGAAGGAGTTTGGACTGCACGAGGAACGGATGAGATTCCACCTGCAACACTGACGGCCGGATCTGAGCATACGAGAGCAGGTCACGAAGCAGGCTGGTTCCGAAGTTGCAAATGCCGATATGCTTCACCAGACCTTTTTCGACGAGCTTCTCCATGGCTCGCCAGGTCTCCTGAATCGGCACTCGCACTTCTTCCATTTTCGGAGGCGTTGCCGCCGGATCAAAGAACCAGCCTGGTGGATAACGGTGCTCAAACGGCACGAACTTTTGAGCAATCGGGAAGTGGATCAAATAGAGGTCCAGATAGTCGAGCCCCAGGTCCTTCAGAGTTCGTTCGCAGGCCGGCTGCACATGCTCCGCTGCGTGGTAGGTGTTCCACAGTTTTGAAGTCACCCACAGATCATCGCGACGCACCATTCCTGACTGGATAGATTCCGCGATGCCATGTCCAACTTCTACCTCGTTGCCGTAATCACAGGCACAGTCGAGGTGTCGATAGCCGCACTCTATCGCCGTGCGACAAACTTCCGCCGCCTGGGGCTTATCGACCTTCCAAAAGCCAAAGCCCACAGAAGGAAGTTTGGCGCCGGTATACAGTGTCAGCGATGAGTCCATGATCGTCTCGGAAAAACGGTGCTGCACCAGTGATTGAATGCAACAGTCTTGAATTCTCTTCAGTACGCAGATTGAGTCAGAAACCCGGGAAGAATTTCCGGCGTTAACCTGAACATCCGGGGATCTTAGCGAGCCATCTGGAATTGAGCCAATTGAATGTCATCACATCACTCGGTGCAAACTGTCTCGCAGAGACGATTCAACGGCATATGCAGAAAACCAGCGTTCGTAAGACTTCCTCGCCATCAGCCCCAAAGGAGCAAGCCGCTGCGGTGACGCCGCAAGGCTTCGTACCGTTTCGGCAAGAGCAACGGGGTCTCCGGCTGGAACAAACTGGATGCCTGATGCTTCACGAGAACTCTGAAGCAGGAGCTGTGGATAAGCTGGCGACTGCTGCGTCACGACAGGACGACCGCAGGCAAGAGCCTGATACACTTTGTTGGGGATAACCCGTCCGGCCTTTTGCGAACTTCCGAAGACTCCCAGCAGAACATGAGCCTCTGCGATTCGATCCGGAAGCTGCTCGTACGGAATCCAGGGGATCCACGTGACGTTGGAAAGTCCCTGGGTTAACTGCTGGCAGTTCTCAAGCAACGGTCCGCTGCCAACGAATGTCCATTGAACTTCCGGCACCATGCGGCACGCTTCCGCAATCACTTCCGGCCCCTGAAGACCAATGAAGCTGCCGTAGAAAAGTACTCGAATGGGTCCCGAAACATCTGCCATAGGTCGAGGAGTAAACACGGCCTCCTCTGCACCCACGGGAATCACGGCCACTTTTTCTTTCGCCAGGCCAAAGCACTCGCAGAAGAACGCTGCGTGACATTCCGTGTCGGCGATCACCAGATCAAACTGCTGCATCAGCCGCGCTTCCCAGTCGCGCAGTGCCTTGCCCGGAACAGACTCGGGGCCAAACTTCTGATGTTCAAACACCTGCTTGTCGTAGGCGCTGATCAGAGGATCAAAGATGGCTGGCACGCCGATCCTTCGAGCCCACTTCACGGCCGCTTCAGCATCTCGCTGGCGGAAGCAGGGAACCCAGACCAGCGAAGGACGTTCGATTCGTCGCAGCGTGGCCTCGAGATGCCCCCAGCTGCTGAACCACGGGCGGAAGTCACGGACCGGCCAGCCCAGTTCCTTCATCGCCGCAAGGACGACTCGATTGCGTGAGTAATCATGGCCGGAGCGGCTCCACCAAAGCACAGTCCTGGGATCTGTTCCGGACATCAGAATGGCGGTCACTCAAAAGGCCTGAAGATATCGCGAGGATAACTCCGTCGCAGAAGACGGAATGCTTGTGAAACCGAAGCGGAATTGCAAGGCCTGAAAACACAAAGAGCCGACCAGATCGGTCGGCTCTCGGAGGTTTTCAGTTCATTGATTCAATTATGGGCTGGCTGGATCGCTGTCGTCGTCCAAAGTTGTTACCAGTGTAGCAGCAATGGCACCACCAATGAAGAGGAACGTGAATGCGTTGCTAGTGATCACATTGGCAACTCGGCCGCCGCCAAGCGACTGCTGGCCACGAACGACCTGTTCGTCAACGACCACTGACATATTGGCAACAGCTGCTGGAGGAGCAGCCTGTGTTGTCCAGAATCGAACAGGCTGGCGAACTTCACCGACCTGAACCGTATGAGCACCGTTTCGCAGACCGGAAACCGAGAAGTTTCCGTTCTTATCGCTGGTCGTTGACGCAACCACCGTGTCGTTGTGCAGGATGTGAACATCCACGCCTTCAACAGGCTGAGCTGATGCGTTCAGGACTGTTCCCTGAAGAGCTCCTTTTGCATTCAGAGAAACATCGGTACCACGAATCTCAACCGGACCACCTGCCATGACAGGGGTTCCGACAGAGATCAGGGCGGCCATGAACAAACAGGTCGCCTTCTTAAGTGACAGTGATTTGCGGAAAAACGACAGCATTGCCAAAAACCTCCTATGGCGAATTTCGTCCGATACAGAAGTTTTCGGCTACCTGGTGTTTCGTCCGTGATGTGTTTCGGTCCGAGCTTTCTAACGTAGATGCGAAGCTGTCCGATTGCCTGGTTTAGGTAAGATTTTTGGCCGGTAAGTTCTCCGGCAGACTCTGCCGTAGGGATTCCCCGACTGGGTAATTACGCACAACGAGAACACGTACTGGTCGAAGGCAACTCAGAAAGTCGTTCGGGTGCAATCGGTTTTCCACAAGTCACGCAAACACCGTAAGTCCCGCTCGAAAGACGAGACAGCGCCAGACGGATTTCCTGAATCTCCTTCTTTGTCACATCACCCACCGCAGCCATCGCTTCATCCGCTTCCATCTCGACAGCATTCTCTTCCCAGTCCGAATCTCCACGGTCACTGAGAACGTCTTCAATCCCACTGGCACGTTCCAGTAGTTCCGCGAGTTTCCGTTCCAGTATCTGCTGTGTGGCCTGAGTATCCGTCATGAACTTGCCCCTGCGCAATTGGTATTCCGACGGCTGAGCAGAGACCCGTTCCCCGTTCTGACAGTCGGATAACTGTTGGTCACAGGAGTGTGCAATCACCGTGCCTGCTGGCCAGCAATGGTCCCACAGCCACCATAATCAGCGTCAGTCAGGTGTAAGGGTGACGATTCTCAATCGAGGACGTCCAGATGGTTCTGCTTCGCGGCGCAGAATGTGGGTCATATTTGGCCGAAAGCGAGACCGCTCGACACAGTGTGCACCCAGTTCCTCGGGCGCACTCGACATTGGTCTTATCTGCCTGCCTCAGCCCGTCGGGTCTACCAATGGCGCTGCCTGCGGCGTTCGCCGGCGACCTCTCTGGAAATGCGAGTTCAGTGTTTCCCAGTCGAGCGTCAGCTGGCCGCCACTGGAAGCATGCTGCCGCGCCCAGTTTTGCAGGAGTTCGAGGCAGGCACGATCGATATAATCCAGTTCTGACACATCCACATGCAGATGTGCCCCCGCCGGGATCTTCTCAAGGCGCGCGGCAAGCAAAGGCAATCGGAGAAATGTTGCGGCACCGCGAAGGATAAGACGAACGTCCGGGTGTCCCTCAACTTCCTTGACATCCAATTCCAGTTCAAGACTCGAGAATCGAATCAGTAGCTTGATGGCCGACAGAACAATTCCAGTAACTACTCCGGTTAGCAGGTCATCGACGACAATGACCACAAGTGTGATCACGAAAATGGCCGCTTCGAATCGGTTCTCTTTCCAGAGGTGAATGAATCCTTTGAAGTCAATGAGCCGAAAGCCGGTATACACAAGAATGCCGGCCAGCGCTGCAGTAGGGATTAGTCGAAGCACTGGCGCTAGAGCCACAGAAAAAAGAAGCAGCCAGCCGCCATGAAGAATGGCCGACAGCCTGGTCGTACCACCCGCCTGCACATTTGCAGCGCTTCGCACAATCACGCCGGTCATAGGCAGGACACCCATGAATCCACAAAGTATGTTCCCGACACCCTGTGCTCTCAGTTCCTTGTCATATCGAGTGCGAGCTCCGCGGTGCATCTGGTCCACGGCTGTGGCACAAAGCAAAGTTTCCGCACTGGCCACAATTGCAAGAACCATCGCCGCAATGGCCACAGCTTTGAGGTCACTCTGCAGGATCGTCTCCTTATTTGGAAACGTCATGCCGCTGAACAGGTTGTTTGGTACATCGACATATAATACGGGAGCATGAAGGAGAATCGCAACGCTGGTGCTGATGATGATCGCAAGGAGGGGAGCTGGGAGCAGCTTCAGCTTCCCGCGCGCCAGAAACTGCCATGCAAAAATGACAACGACAGCAATCAGACCGATCTTGCCTGCCCATTCATGACTCTTCAAAGCACCAGCCAGCGCATTGATGGAATCCGCCGCCGCCTTCTGGCTACGTGCCACATCCCTGACCGAACTGCCATTCAGCCGGGAAGCCGCAAGATCCACAGCGGACTCAGCAGCAGCAGTGATATCCAGGAGCTTCTGACCCTGGGCGGAACTGGCAAGCGGAGACAATCGAAGCGATTCACCAATCGACCGCAGATTCTCAATCACTTTCTGCTGAGCCGGCACGAATTCTTTCAGCCCGGAGAGGTCTGGAGCGGTCAGTTCAGACTCAGCAGCAAACGGATCGGACGACCGGCCAGCCATGGTTCGCAGCAGCGCCCGATCGACGTCACCCTTCAGACTTCGCTGCTCATTGCTTAATGCGTTCAATCGACGAAGCAGATCGATTTTGACAGTACGCACATCTTCTGGCTCCCACTCAGGAAGCCCGGAGGCCATCAGAACACTCTCAGGAAATGCCAGAATGTTTTTGACGGCATTCTCTTTCGGTCGCTCATCAATAAGCACATGGATCTGTCCGCAGAGAATCAGAACGCCAATCCCTGAGAGCATCCCATGAATGACGGCCGGTGACACGGCGCGAAACCACTGCCCCAGACGGCAGATTCCGGCAACCAACTGCAAAGCTCCTGCAAAAAGAATCACCAGCCCAAAAGCACCCATTCCGTGTTGCCGAATCACGTCTGCACAGATCACAGTCAGACCAGCAGCCGGACCGCTAACCTGCAGAGGTGATCCGGCAATTGTCCCAACTACCAGCCCGCCGACAATTCCTGTCACCAGGCCGGCGGCCACCGGCGCACCGCTCGCCAAAGCAATTCCCATGCAAAGCGGCAGGGCCACAAGAAAGACGACGAGCGAAGCCAGAAAATCTGCCTGCCACGTTCGTTTTGCTGGCAATGGATTAGTGTTCATGACAAAAGCCTTCTCTCCAGCTGTTCAGCAACAGCATCTTCACTTGTTTCAGGTCGAGTTTTCCATTGTGCAGTTTCGTTGTGCCTCGCGCACACATGTCGGCTACTTCTCTTCACTGGCATCCGTTTTCAGCGCCTGATGACTCATACTTGCCGCCTTAGCAGGGAGCAGTGGCTCAGTAAGCCGCTCCTTTCCAGCTCCATCGTCCGCAACAGCAGCTCCAACGGACTGTTGTACGTGTCTCATTTTCATCAGTTCGACAGCCGCGTGGTGGCGTGATGCGACTCCGGGCTGCGGCCAGAGTCCGCCTCCCAAAACCAGAATCGTCAGTACAACAACGGCCAGACGTTCCGCGGCACGCGATCGAAGCATCACTGATGTCGTAAATCGCTGTCCGGTGAAAATCCGAAAGTACCCTCGAAGCACAGAAATGCTGTTGAGTGCTGCAGCCAGCACAACGGCAAAGCCAACCAGCGGGTACACATCAACAGCGCCTTCAACCAGAAGCTCCATTCCAATGAAGCCGATCGTTCCCGGAAACCCAATAGACGCGAGCCCTGTCAGCAAGAACAGCCCCGCCAGCGTCGGAGTATGCTCATACATGCCGTGATAGCGATCGAGTCGCAGTCGCCCGATCCTCGCTTCGACAGAACGAATCGTCAGTGCAAATCCACCCAGTGAGAGACCGACAGAAATCCACACGCACAGCGCACCGGTCATTCCAATCTCATTGACCAACTCAAGTCCCGACAGCACAAGAGATGAGTTGCTCAGGAACAGGTAGCAGAAGAATCGGCGGGCATCGACCTGAATCGTCGCCATCCCCGCCGAGTACACCGCAGTAATCAGCGAAAGCACCGCAATGCTTCGCATGGCCCAGCCTGGAACGACCGGAAAGACCAGATGCATGACGGCGTACGCGCCGGTCATCGGCGCAACAAACAGCAATGCTGTTCCAAAACTGGCCTTTTCAAAAAGATCCGTCATCCAGCAGTGCACCGGAACAACTCCGGCTCGCAGCAATGCCGCGATAGTCAGAAGTGCAGAAGCGATCCCTGAAGCCTCTTCCGGGGTGTCCGATTCTCCCAGCAGCAACCGCCCAAAGATCAGCAGAACAATGAACAGCCCCATGTGCAGCAGGAACACACGTGTCGATGCGCCTCGTCGATGCAGTTCAATCCATGGTGGAACAACGGCAAGGGACAACAGGGCGATCATGACCCATGGATCATGGCAGCTCAAAGTCGCCAGAACGATACTCTGCGACAGCAGCGTCAGTCCAAAGGAGAATCGACCAATCTTGGTTCGCAGCGTCGACAGCATCGTCATCAGATACAAAAGCGATGTCAGCGGCAGCAGCGGCGCACTGAGTTCATCAATGACAAAGATATTGTCTCTTCCGAACAGCATCTGAAGCACGTCCCAGTGATCATGTGCTTCAAACGTGCCAACCATGGCGAAGTCAATCCACTCTCCCAGCGTACAGAACAGAGTGACACTGCCCAGCGCGACTGCAATTCTCTGCGCGCGACCGCGATCCTGGATCAGCCCGCAAACCACTGAACCAATCAGCGGCAGCAGGATTGAAAATTCAAGCCAGGGAAAATGCAGTTCAGGCAACATGGGATTTCAGATTCAAAAGTCAGTCTGGAGACGAACAGAAAGGCGGCGAGACGGCTCACTTACCCCGACGTACTGCCATTGCCATTCTCTTCTTCAGTGACGGTCACTGGTTGTGTTTCGCCACTCAGCCATTGAGTCCACGCCCGCTCCATACGATCAGACCATTTGAAAATCTGAACAAAGGGCGCCACAAACCATGCATCCAGCATGGCATCCAGATTTCCACGTTCGAACGCCAGACGATAAAGCCCGGTCCGAACAGATTGAGAAACGGTCTGACTCACCGGACGCGATTCCGGCAGGTAATCCCCAATCGCATTAATCATGCTGTTGTAGTCACGAAGCAGCGAAGGGGCTCTGACCAGCTGAAGCGTTCGCAAACAGGCATGCCCGATGATGTGAATCAGCGCGATGTACCGAAAGCCCAGGCCGATCTCCACAACAATAATGCTGACCTGAATCAATGAGGCGAACGCCAGACCACTTTTGATGTCGGTCTGAACTCGAGCAGTCATGGCGGCAAACAGACACGTCACGGCCCCGAGGACAGTCGCCAGAATACTCAGCACCAGCGACTCATCCAGCAACGGACTCACCCGCAGCAACAGAAAGGCACCGAGATGAACCGACAACGCTCCGTAAAACACAGCGGATGACGGCGTCGGACCTTCCATGGCGCGTGGAAGCCATCCGGAAAACGGTACCAGTGCAGATTTCCCTGCCGCAGCAAACAGCAGCAGGCATCCAACAAACAGGGCCGCACCTTCCGAGATCGCAGCTTTTCCGGACGGCCATGTCAGCTGATCGGTGATTCCGGTCAAACCCGCGAAGTCACCAGAGCCGGACAGGTGATGCAGCGTGATCGCCGCGACCAGAAACGAGGCATCCGCAATTCGGTACACTGACCAGACACGAAGTCCGTTCGTCACCGGAGACTGACGATCGTGGAAGAACGCCACCAGTAATGCAGATGAGAGTCCAACAAGCTCCCAGCCAAAGAACAGAGTCTCGATCGTTCCCGCCAGCGACGACAGTATCATCCCAAGCAGAAAGAAGGAAAAGTAGATGAAGAAGCGATGAAAGCCCTCATCCCGATGCAAATAGCGACTGGCAAACGCGCTGATCACTCCGCATAGGACATAAGTCATGATGACAAACGGAACGCTCAGTCGATCAAACAAAAACTTCAGGCGAAAGTGAAAGTGTGGGCTCTTCGCCGCCGCAGGAGAGGTTGTCGCCGGCTCTTCGCCTGGCGCTGCTTCATGACCATGATCCGAAGTGTCATGAGATTCATCCGCCGCATGTGCTTCTGCGTGATCAGGAATCCTGACCCATTCACCAACCGGTACTGTCACCAGGCGCCGGTCCGTCGCGAGCATGACGGACAGAATAATGAGAGCCGAACACAGCCCGACAACGATGGCACCTTCCGTGCACCGTGCCATCGCGCGTTCCGTCATGTTGATACGAAACAGGGTGGTCACACCAAATACTGCCAGCAGCAGTACCGGAGCAATCACAACCAGTTGTCCAAAGAAAATCAGCATACAGTTGCCAGTTGAAGTCTCATCAAAAGGTCATCAGGCCTGGTTTCGAATGAGTGCAAACGGCAGATGATCACGCCAGCCTCGATACCATTCGAGTGACGAGTCAACCGCGGGCAATTCCGTCGATCCAGGCGTGTAGTCCACAAACTGACCATTCACAAAACGCTTGATCTGCGGACTGTTTGGATCCAGCACCGCCAGCTGTGCCCAGCCATTGCGACAGATGTTCGCAACCGTCGGGTTTTCGTTCATGATCTGGATCATGGCTTCCGGTGTCGATTCGATCACAAACAGAAGTCGCACTGGTTCATGAATGTCCACGCCCTGCCAGGGAAGCCCAGGCCGCAGGTCACTCGCAGCTCCGTCCATGACTCCCAGCAGAGACGTGACGTTGTGAGGAAGCTTGGTTCCGCTTCCCCAGCCTCGACTGTCGATTGCTGAAAGCGTGTAGAGCATATTGATGCCCTCGCAGACTGGAATCACTGCCCCCAGGATGCGAGCGAGGATCATGTTCTTTTCATTATCCTGCGATTTGTCATACGACATCATGAAGGATCTGCGATCCAGATACAGTCCCCGAATCCGGCTGCGACGTCCGACAAAGCACACCGCGTTCGTGCAGTTGCCATATTCCGGTCGCGTCTGCGCCAGGTCTTCCGCTCGCTCCTGAACATGCAGGAGTGCTTCCGAAGGGCTCAGGTCCAGTCGAGCTGATTCGAAACGACGACAACGCTCATGAGCATTCCGTTCTGCCACTCGACTATACAGATCCCGAGCCAGTCGCAGTGAGCCCAGGTGCGAGGTGGGAAGCAGTTCAAGATCGTAGAACGTGATCTCTTCGGTCGCGGTGTTGTGCAGTCCCCCGACAAAGTAAGTCTCTTCCGGGATAACAAGCCCTCGCTCTTTCAGCTGCCGACGAACACGAACATCATTCAGCATCGCCGCCAGCGCGCGAGCATTCGCGCCGCCAGGACTTCCGGAACAGGCTCCGCAGTGGTAAGCGGATTCATGAGGATTGTTCAGGCAATTTGAACCATGGCCAAGAAACATTACGAGTCGCGCGAAGTTACTGGTCAGTCCGATGTCCCTCAACGACCGCTCAGACATGTTGACCATCTCGGTCAGAGTAAATCCAATGCCTTCTTCTGTCGGGCCCGCTTTCGTTCCTTCCGGACGCTCCAGACGCAGACGCGTGATCGCCGGCGGTGCCACAAAACGACGCGCGGTGCGATGCATTTGTGCCATCGTGCGAGGAAACAAAATGCGTCCCAGCAACGGTGCGGTTGCCAATGGTCCGAGCAATGCTGTCAGGACAGCACCGGTCAGCGAAGATCGAGTTCCCGTATCAAATCCATGGGTCGCGCGTCCGAGAATTCGCCGGGCGGCGGCTCGCTGACGATGGGAATCTTCCAGTGCATAAACAACGTCTTCAACAATCCAGTTCTGAGGCTTGATGACGATGGGACACAGCGCAGTAAACGTGGCTTCCCCTGCCCCGCGATAGTACATCGGAACGCAGAAGAAACCGGCGTTGCCAAACGTTTCGACATCCGGTGCAAGCTCTTCCAGATGCCGCCGAAACGACTCTTCGCGAGCATCGATACACGTCACGATCTGAAGCTGGGGCTGTTCCGGCTTCTTGAGCGGCTGAGCGGCTCGAACCGCCACCGCATCCAGCGCGCGTCGTGCCAATTGTCGTTCGAATGCCAGATGAAAAATGCGACGTCGCTCAAGCTGACAAAAGCCATCGATCTCTTTCAGCAGAGCACTCCAGTTGTCCTGCGAAAGCTCGGCCAGCATCCGCGGACACCACCCATGAATCTGAGCCAGCTGCATGATCAGAAACGCTCGCTGCTCGTTCACCGAATGAGGTGCAGGAGCGGATTTCGACCGCAGCTGTTTGCGTATCTCTGCCAGTGATCCTCGCGCATCACTCGATTCCACGGCGACGGCTCGCGACGCAAGCCGATCCAGGATCAGACGAATCGCAAGAAACTCGGTGAGTGTTCCGGGTGGTGAATAACGATAGACGCGGTCTGGTCGATCCTCTGTCTGCCAGATCATTCCCGCCCAGCCGCGCAGGGCCAGCAGAGATGCTCGCAGGAACTCGATCCGCTCTGCATCCGTAACACCAAACTCCGTCAAAGATTCCTGAATGCTCTGCGCAGCAGTCTGTTGTCCGGTCGCAATCGGTTCCAGAAGGCTCGGCAAATCTCGCAACCAGCGACGAGCTCCAAACGACGGCGTTTGAAACAGGTCGCAGAAGGATCTCAAAAAGCCAGCATCACGATTCGGCAGACGCCAGTGAGCATAGCCCTGATCCAGATAGGCCGCGCAGAAACCAACAAGGACTTCGTTGACCAGTTCATCACTGTCAACACTGGTCTCTTCCATCAACAAATCACGCAGTCGTGCTCGGCACGAAATGCTGCCTGCAGGAACCGGGCTCGTGGCGAGCCGACACAATGAGAGTCTCCAAAGCAGATTCAGGCAAACGCGTTCCCACTGCTTCTCAGTCCAGGACTCCATCGTGCGACGTCCGAACTGGTCCAGTGTTTCCTGAATGACATGCGAACATCCCGGAGCCGGGCTTCCATCTGATGCAGCATCGGTCTCGGCATCAGAACGTTTATCCCGCATGATCCAGTGCTGAGTCTCCTCCAGCAATCGGTCACGCGACTCGTGCGACATCTCAGGGCGAAACCGCTGCAGTGAGTCTGATTCGGCAATCATCCAGCGAAGTTCATTTTCCGTTCCCGGCGTCAACGGATACTGCAGCATGCTGAGACGAAGATCAATGCGGCGAACCAACCCTCCTACCATCTCCTCAGGGCGAAAGTCCGGCTCTTCCAGCAACACTTCGCGAAGATCCTGGTCCGTGATTCGCCCTCGCGACATTTTCTGCCGGTATCGATTCTCCGTCAGGAAGGGTTCGCATCCGTAAATCTCACCAACACTGCGCAAGACTTCAGCAAACGGACGATGCTCCATACCCTGCAGTGGATTCAGAAACGCAAACGCTGTGATCGGTCCCTGCAGGGGCAAAAGCTCCGCCAGCTTGCGCACTTCTTTCTCAATCTGCTCAGGAATCGCCGTGTCCGTCGACAACGCAGCAGGCGCCGAATTGGAAGTCACCAGGATCCCCTTCCCAAGTCAATTACTCTCCGCCGTCAACGGCAGCGCAACTCTGGCCCAACAGAGAACAGACCAGACCCCTAAGCAACAATCAGACCGGTTCCGCGGAACATCTGCCGATTGGAACTGCCTGACACCGCGGCAATAACGACGCGCGGCCAAAATCGGGCCGCAGCACTCATTCCTGCACGGAAAGGACCGTACTTTGCCCGAGAAAACGCTTCGACAGAGTCTCGTGCAGCAAAAATTCCTGAACGGTGTTTGATCAGGCTGACAGTTAAATGACCAGCAATCGCAAGTCGTCAGAGCGTTCTGGTGGCGGTCGACAACCCATGGCAAACTGAGGAGCCGGTTCCTGATTCTGGTCGTAATCCCAGCCAAAATCACACTTCACGGCTGGCAGAAACGATGACTGCCCTTCGCTGGCAGCCAGAACAGACTCTTCCAACTCAAGCTCTGCGTATTCGCTCAGCGTTTCTTCGCAGATTTGAATGCACGCCGCGTCCCCAGTCTCCTGATCAACCGGTAACGCCTCCCGAGAGCCGCAGTACACTGCAGCAAGGACAATCAGGGCGCAACAAAAGCGAAAAACATGCATCCCGGCAGTGTGGCGAAGTCCAATAGACTGTCAAGTCCTGAAAGGCCTCCCAGTGCAAAACGGCTGGCCTCGGCCGTTACCAAAAACAAAAGCCGCGAGGACTTTCTAAGAGTCCTTGCGGCTTTGTAAGACACAACAGACGCAAAGCAGTTGAGGACAACTGCTCTACACTGTGTAAAACGGCTGTCCTCAGCCGTTCACAAAAAAAGCCGCAAGGACTCCGAACAATCCACGCGGCTGGCTCAAACACAACAGGCACAAAGCAGTTGAGGACAACTGCTCTACATCAGCGGAACCTTGGCTTTCGCGGTCCTCGGTCTTTGCGAGGTCTGCGTTCTTCGTTGCGAGGTTCAGGACGCTCCCGGCGTTTGCCGAAGCTGCGTTCGGGCGAATGACTTCGCTCCTGACCTTCGCGTGAAATGTCCAGTTGCTTTCCGGAAACCCATACCTTCTTCAGCAGATTGAAGATCTCCGATGGCATGCCCTGAGGAAGATCGACCGTGCTGAAATCATCAAAGATCTGAATGCGACCAATGCGAGAACTGTCGATGCCCGCTTCGTTCGCAATCGCACCAACGATGTTGCCCGGCTTCACCTGATGAGCATGTCCGACTTCAACGCGGTACGTGTCCATTCCTTCTTCACGACCGTCCCGGCGTTCAGCTCGTTCGCGAGGTGGACGATCCGGACGTTCGCGTCGGTCAGGACGTCCCTGATCTCGCGCTCCAAATTCTTCTCGTCGAGGTCGGCCACGGAAGTCACCGGACGGTCCTTCCTGCTGGTCGTTCGCTCCAAATCGGCGAGATTCTCCAAACGGCGGTGAGCCTGGAGATTCCGAAAACGGTCGGTCGCCACGGTCTCTTCGGTCACCGCGTTCAAACCTCTCGCGGCGATCAAAGCGTCCGCCACGCTCAAACCGATCTCCACGCTGCGGCGGTCCTCGACGACCATCACGGCTGTCTCGTCCATCGCGTCGTCGAGGCTCATCAAATTCCACCTGATGGAATTCTTCTTTGCTAAGAAGAGGCTTGCCGCCGGCCGCCATGACGGCCATTGCTGCCATCATATCTTCCACCGGCATCTCGGGATTCTCACGACGAAAATGCTCCATGATAGACCGCATCGACTCCATGAGCGGATCCGTCATCATCGCCTTAATCTGCTCATGAAACTTCGCAATCCGGTGTTTGTTAATAACACGATTCGAAGGCAGATCCATCGGCTCAATCGTGTGTCGAGTCGCATACTCCAGACTCTTTAGAACTCGACGTCCTCGCGGATGCACAAACAAGATGGCTTCACCGCTTCGACCTGCCCGTCCCGTTCGTCCGATTCGATGGACGTAAGCTTCAGCGTCTCCTGGCAGATCGTAGTTGAACACATGGCTGATCCGCTGAACGTCAAGACCGCGGGCTGCCACATCGGTTGCAACAACGATGTTGAGCTTGCCGGACTTCAGCTGTTCGATAATTCGTTCTCGCTGAGCCTGAGCAACGTCGCCATTCAACGCCGCTGCGCGGTGTCCATGCTGATTCAAAAAATCGGCCAGAGGTTCCGTCGTGCTTCGCAGCTTGACGAAAACAATGGCACCATCAACCGGCTCAACCTCCAGCAGGCGCGCCAGAGCAGCTTCTTTCTGGTACGGAGCAACCACGACATAGCGCTGACGAATCGTGTCGGCAGTCGCGGTCTTTTGACGAATCGTCACTTCCGCCGGCTTTCGAAGATGCTGCTGAGCAATTCGACGAATTGGCTCAGGCATCGTTGCGGAGAACAACGCGATCTGACGCTGTTCAGGCAGCTGAGTCAGGACCCATTCCACACTTTCCGCAAAGCCCATGCGAAGCATCTCATCCGCTTCGTCCAGGACGAGACACCGCAGATTCTGAAGCTTCAGTGATCCACGGTTCATATGGTCCATCACGCGGCCCGGCGTTCCGACGACCACATGAACTCCGCGATTCAGTGCCTGGAACTGAGGCTGGTAGGACGCGCCACCGTAAATCGCAATCACGCGAAACGATGGCATTCCGGCGGCATAGCGTTCGAACGCGGCAGCCACCTGAATGGCCAGTTCACGAGTCGGCACAAGCACCAGCACCTGAGGCTGACGCAGATCCAGATTCATGCCTTCCAGCAACGGAATTGCAAAGGCTCCCGTCTTGCCGGAACCCGTCTGTGCCTGGCCGAGTACATCGCGACCTTCCAGCAGAAGCGGAATCGTCGCGGCCTGGATCGGTGTTGGCGTCGTGTAACCAGACGAAGTAATCGCCTGCATCAGCGCTGGTGATAGTCCAAGCGAACCAAATCGCAGTTCGCCATCGTCAGCCTGAACAGAATTTCCGGGAACCGTTTCCTGCTCTTCCACTTCCACACCTTCAGCAGACAATTCTTCGTTGTCCATGTCGTCGGAAACTTCATTCATGATTTCAGAGTCACAAAGGCTATCCTCAGAACAATCGCCGGCAGAAATTTCTTCATCGGCTTCGACCGAAAACTGTTCTCTGCCGGAGACATCAAGCGAGTCTGACGACAACGCACCATCACTGTGCAATTCCGGATCTTCGATATTCAACGAGTCTGTTACGACCTGAGATTCTGTGTCAAAAGACATTTGCATGCTCAACAAAAAGCGAACTCGAAACTACTCGGCGATCGCTGGGAAATCAAAATAAGAAAGGCTCAGCAGAAGCTAAGCAACAGCGGTCCGAAGAGCGACATCAGTCGCGACTCTTCACCGGTCGACGACGTCGACGACGACGAGGTGCCCCGAAGGACTCACCACCGGCATTTTCCCGCCGCCCGCTCTGCTCACCTGACCCGGAATGTGCTGGTCGGGGACCTGAGCTGCGTCCGACGTCCATGCGACGTTCTGAAGGACCGCGAGATTGTCTCTGCCCTTGCGATTCACGCGGGCCACCCGATTCACGCGGGTCGTTCGATTCACGGCGTTCTGGGTGACCTCGTCGATCGTCCGCAAAGATACCATCACCGAACTCTGATGATCGCGATGGGCCGGGAGGTCGATTTCGGTCCATACCACGCTCGCCACGTTCGGGACGGGCGCCACGTTCCGGACGGGCGGAACTTCGATCGCCTCCCGATGGACGGCTTCCACGCACCGACGAATCAGAATCACGTCCTGCTGTTGCCGGACGACTTCCTGAAGACGGCCGTGAGTCCGTTCGTGCACTGCGCCGTGGCCCCTGCTCCTTGCGGCGAGCTTCGTGGCCGTTGAATCGCCAGGCTCCTGATTCCGCCCCCGCTGATTCCGACGAACGACCTTCGCGCGGTGCTCGATCCTCATCCGAACTTCTAACGTCACGATGACGCCGGTCAGATCCTCGTCCCGCATCACCACGTCGAGCACCAGCGTCGCCGCGACGACCACCGCCGTCATTTCGGCGACCGCGCCCGGCAGATCGATGATCAACTCGTGAATCAGATTCCATCGGCGTGTCAGGAATCTCAATTCCTTCCAGATCATCAATGGAAATA
This sequence comes from Planctomycetaceae bacterium, assembly GCA_016795145.1. Taxonomy (GTDB): domain Bacteria; phylum Planctomycetota; class Planctomycetia; order Planctomycetales; family Planctomycetaceae; genus SXXK01. The sequence continues at coordinate 1,689 of JAEUII010000189.1, read as the reverse complement.
CTCTGACCAATCAGTTTCTCAATGCTTCGCAGCATTCGGCGTTCTTCCGGATCGCACAGCGACACGGCCACGCCTGTCGCTCCGGCTCGGCCAGAACGTCCGATGCGATGCACGTACGTTTCTTCTTCGGTCGGCATGTCGTGATTGAACACGTGCGACACAAGATCCACGTCAATGCCTCGAGCGGCGATATCGGTGGCGACCAGAATCGGAGGTGCCGAACTACGAAACTCTTCAAGCGTTCGCAGACGACGATTCTGGCTCTTGTTGGCATGAATCGCTTCAGCCTTCAGCCCTGCCGCCGTCATGTGACGAACAATTCGATCCGCGCCGTGCTTCGTTCGACTGAACACGATCGCTCGTGATGGGTTCAGGCGATTGATCAACTCGATCAAAACGCGAGTCTTCGCCTTCTGAGGAACAAAGCAAACACTTTGTTCGACCAGGTCTGTCGTCTTCTGACGCGGCTCAATCGAAATGCTGATGGGTTCATGCAGCATCGTGTCCGCCAGCTCACGAATCTCCGGTTTCATCGTCGCGGAGAACATAAGCGTCTGACGCTGCCGAGGAATGCGTTCCAGAATTCGACGAATGGCCGGAAAGAATCCCATGTCCAGCATGCGGTCTGCTTCGTCCAGCACCAGAGTCTTCATGCCTTCAAGACGAACGAATCCCTGCTTCATCAGGTCCAGCAATCGACCCGGTGTCGCAACAATAATGTCCGCACCGGCTCGCAGTGCCTTCACCTGAGGCTGCTGGCCAACACCGCCATAGATCGTGACGATCTTCACGTGAGCAAACGCTCCGTAAACTTCGAAGCTCTCCTGAATCTGAAGAGCCAGCTCTCGAGTACTCGCGAGCACCAGAACTCTCGTCTGACGAGGCTCGTGCGATGATCGCGATCGCTCCATGTGCTGATGCATCTGATGGAGCAACGGCAATGCAAACGCTGCCGTTTTGCCTGTGCCGGTCTGAGCAATTCCAACGACATCGCGTCCCGACAGGACGGCTGGAATACCCTTTTGCTGAATTGGAGTCGGTACAGAATAACCCTGCTTGGTCACCGCGCGCACAAGAGGCTCGGCGAGTCCGAAAGATCTGAAATCCATGTAAATCCCTGGGGAATCAAACCCGGAATTCACGAACGCCCAAACGACGTCGGGAAGCAAATGACTAACGACAAAGCAACATGCTTTGTTCAGCCAGTCACGCCGGGCCAGAGGATAATCCTCTGTCTCTGAGAAACATTCCCAGGCCCGAATGCAGAAGGTCGCAGCAAATGCGACACAAAAACGCTTGGAACTGGCAGTCGCCAAACCTGACTTCACGAGTCACTGGTCTGACAGAACTGAATGCTTCAGGGTGAGTTCAACACCGAGCTACAGATTGCAACGAGCAAAACTGCCGCAAAAGGCGGACCTTCACCACTCGACACGAAGTCTAACCAATAATCGGCAAATGGACAGACATTTCCTCACATCCTCGCCGACATTCTCGTTTTCACCCCAAAGTCGTTGTTCGCTCCGCCGAACAAAACGCCGGTCTCACGTGCGGTATTGCCGATAATTGCTGCCCTACTCGTGGGTGTAAGCAAGGCGCTGGGATCGCGGAGAGCCTGTGAATTTATGGCGAAGTGACCTGGCGGACCAGTCGGTGGGGCGCTATAAGGGTCGGAATGTGCAACCCAAC